>DATKPS010000012.1:0-68868 GCA_035524015.1 Candidatus Sulfotelmatobacter sp. | reverse complement strand
CTGTTATTTGGTTGGGGAGGAATGGGGGGGACGGGGCAGGCGGAACGTTTTCGTTCCACCCACGAAACGGTTTTGACTCCCTCACCTCTTCCGTTTCTTCGGTGCTTCTCCCAGCGCCAGTTCGCTGGCGGCATCCATATGGTGTTTCTCCATCTCGGCCAGCAATCCTTCGTCAGTCAAGTCCAGTGGATCGGAGTGCTTCCAATCGTGATGGGCAATCTCACGCAGACGGTCGACCACGTTGGGGGCGTGCACCTCGATCGCCAGTTCCCGCCGGCTATCAAAACTTCCGGGCGACAGGTTGATGGAGCCCACGATAGCCCGCGAATGGTCCGCCAATAGCATCTTGGCATGCAGTTTAAGGTGCTTCAGCTTGTGCACCTTCACGCCCACGTCCTTCAGGATTCGCAGGCCTCCTACGCCTTCGGTTAGTTTTTCGACCTTGAGCTTGTGCGGCGGGCGCGCCATGACGTGAATCTTGACGCCGCGTTCGTGCGCCCGTACCAGCCGCTCGATAATCACCTGGTCCTGGTAGCGCTCGTTCTGTACGAAGAGAGTGTCCTTGGACTCATCAATGAAGCGCGAGATGCGGTCCCGGCCATTGCCCTTGCACCAGATCAAATGCGAATCCCCAGTGACGTCAAAAGGCTTCCGAGCCCAATCCGCCTCGAAACATTCAATTACTTCTCGCACCTCGTGCGCATGCTGGCTGACCACCGCATAATCGCGCGTTTCCGTCAGATTCTTGGTCACCCAATTCAGTGATTTCACGAAGACAATTTCATCGTCAATCACCATCGATTTCTCGTGGGTGACATCGAATTCCGGATTGCTGTCTAGCACTTCAATGTCGGCCGCCTGCAGTTTCTTCTTGGTGACCTTGTTGTCCGCTTCGCCACTGCGACGCGCCGTGTTCAACATGATGCGGACATCCAAGCCTCGCTTTCGGGCTGCAATCACGGCTTTCATCAGCGAGGGATCGGAGAACAAAAACATCTTAATGCGTAGAGACTTCTGCGCCCGGGCAATAGCATCGAGTAGCGGCGCCGACGTATCATCTGGAAGCACAATCAAACTGTGCGACATACTTTCTCCAAGTACCACAGGCTTTAGCCTGTGAGGGGCTGAAAAAAAGAACACAAGCTGAAGCGTGTGCTACAAAACCCGATCGAGATCATGAAGCGATTTGTCCGGCTTCCGGCTCCGGAGTCTTTTCGAATTGTACACGATAGAGTTCTGCGTACGCGCCTCCTCGAGCCAGCAACTCTTCGTGTCTTCCTTGTTCCAACACGATGCCGTCTTTCAGCACCAGAATATTGTGCGCATCCCGAATCGTGCTGAGCCGGTGCGCAATGGTAATGACAGTGCGCCCCTTCATCAGCCGTTCCAGCGCCTCAATGACTAATTGCTCCGATTCCGTGTCCAGCGCCGCAGTTGGCTCATCCAGAATCAGGATGGGATTGTTGCGAATAATGGCGCGGGCGATCCCGATGCGCTGGCGCTGGCCACCCGAGAGAGTGTCTCCGCGGTCGCCAACCATGGTGTCGTAGCCCTGCGCCATCTTGGCGATGAATTCGTCGGCGTTGGCTAGCTTTGCTGCGGCGATGACTTCGTCCCGCGTGGCGCCGCCCCGCCCGTAAGCGATGTTTTCCGCGACGGTACCTCGGAACAAGACGGTCTCTTGCAATACGTAAGCAATCTGATTCCGCAGGCCACACAGCTTGAAATCGCGAATATCTGTTCCGTCGATCCTGACCCAACCGGAACTCGGATCGTAGAAACGCGGGATCAGGCTCACTACCGTCGACTTTCCGCTGCCCGTTGGCCCCACGATGCCGACCATCTGCCCCGCCTTGATCTGAAAATTCACGTTCTGCAACACCGCGGACTCTTTGGAATAGTTGAAGGCCACGTTCTGGAACTCGATATCACCGCGAAATGGTCTGGGTTCCACGGCGTCGGCCTTTTGCGGGATGGTGTCGTCCGCTTCCAGGATGGCCCGCACCCGATCCACCCCTACGGCTGTCTGCGCAATGGTGTTGGTCATTTTGGCCAGGTCTTGCACGGGCTTAAAAAAACTGGCGAGGTAATACAAAAAAACCGTCAATGATCCCGCGGTCATCTTTCCCGCCAGCATCAAAGCAGAACTCCTCCACAACACGAAGCCGGTGCACACCGCCACAATCACATTCACGATGGGGGAAAGCAGTGCTTTCACTTTCCGCGCGCGCAAAGCCGCCTCGACGGTAGCTTTGCTGACTTCACTTAGTTCCTCCTGCTCCAAATCCTGTCGCCCAAATGCCGCGATCACGCGCATGGACTGCAGCCCTTGTTCCACGACCTGCACGATGTTGGCCTGCTGCTTGCGCACCTCGTGGGTGGCTTTCTTCACGGCCTTCTTGAAGCGCGAGATGAGCAGCAGCATCACTGGCGTTATCGCCACCACGATCAGAGAAAAATCCCAGTTCAGCCAAAACATGACCCCGAGCATGCCCACGATAGTCAACAGATCGACCAAAATTCCCAAGGTCGATGACGAGGCAAAGGACTGAATAGTCTGCACGTCCGTGGTTATGGTGCTGAGCAGCGAACCGGTATCGTGCTCGCTGTAATAGTGCAGCGAGAGCTGTTGCAGATGATGGTAGGTGCGCAGCCGCAGGTCGTTGGCGACCCACTGCCCGACGCTGGTGGTGTAGTAGTTCGCCACATAAGAAGCGATCGCGCCCACCACCGCAATGATCACCGCCGCAATCGCTGCCGCGGCGGCGACACCCATTTTGTTGCTTTCGGCCAGAAACGGTTGCAGGATCGCCGCCACTCTCGACGGCAAGTGGTGTGTGCCCACCACGTTGTCCAGCACAATCTTGAGGGGCCACGGCGTGGCTACGCTCATGGCCATTTGCACGAGCATCGCCGCGAAAATCGCGGCCAAACTCGCACGATACGGGCGTAGTAGGCTTCGGATTAGTCCAAACATGCGGGTCCCCTCACCAGTTTGCCAGTCGAAGCTAGCGTCCTGCGGCGGCCAAAAGTTTAGCTCAGTTTCTTGTGCGCGTGGGCAATAGAGTGGAACGCCGTCCCGGTTATTCCGCGAAATACCCCGTCTTGACCCGGATTTGGATTCTCTCGTCCTTGGGCTTGACCCCGATCTTTCGAAAGGTCCCATCATGGGCCTTGTTGGTGGGGTAATACGCCAATTCATAAGAAGTTCTCAACTCTTCCGCGATTTGCCGGAAGTAAGTGTGCGGGTCGGTATGCTCGGCATCGATGTGTGCTCCGCCGGTTTCTTTGGCAATCCGGTCCATCACACTAATCCCGTATTTGTTCCGCCCGGTCAGCTCTCCGCGTTTATTTCTCTCCGTATACCGTATGGTATAGACCACCACATTGGCGGTCTGGGCTGCCTCAATTGTGCTCATCATGTTCTGTGCACTCGAATTGTCTTCCCCGTCGCTGAAGATCAAGATGGCTTTGCGTCCCTGGGCTTTTGCCAGTTTTTCGCTCACGCTGTAATAAATCGCGTCGTAAAAGGCCGTGCCCCCGTCGCGCTCTTCCGTTGGCCCGAGCTCGGAAAAGTGCCGCTTCCCCTTATCAAAATCGTGGAAACCAGACAGAAGTTGTTGGGCGGAGTTCGTGTAGTCGCTCACCAGCCGCAGGTGATCCCCAAAGCAGACCATAAAGGCGCGATCCTTTGGCCCCAGCACCTCGTTCAGAAATACTTCCAGGTCCTTCTCGTGCTCCTTCTCGAAATGCTCCTGACTGCCGCTAACGTCCATCAGCAGCGCCAGTGTCAAGGGCAGGTCCGTACTTTTCGCAAAGAACTCAATCTTTTGCGGTACGGTATCCTCGAACAGTTCCACATCCTCCTTGGTCAGGCTATCAATCAACGCGCCGTGGGCATCTCGCGCGGTGAACGCTACGTCGACCAGATTGACGTCGATCTGGATCGGGTTTTGCGGTCGCGCTGGCAGAGTTAACAAAGCCGTCGCCATGACTGCGGTCATCAGTCGCATTGGCACACCTCCACCCAAGGCCCCAACTAGAAGACGAAAAGCATGCGCGGCTTGTTCCGTGGAAGAAGGCCCTCGACGCTTCGGTCAGTTGGCTATAGTCAATTCTACTTCCGTAGTGCCGCTGATTCGCGTGCCGGCCAGCGGGGATTGATCGATCACCGTTCCGTGCGGCCACTGCGGGGCGGCCACGTAGTTAATTTTGCGGTGCAGATTGGCTTGATCCAGGCGGTGCTGCACGTCGATTTCGTTCAGCCCAATAAAATAGGGCATCACGTAACTGGCATCCTTGGGTCCCGCAGAAACCAGCATGTCCACGCGGGGCGTGGCTGCGCCCTTGCCCGGTTTTGGGTTCTGCTGCAGCACGATGTCCGTGCCCATATCGGGGAGGTCTACCGTGGATACCTCACCCACCTGCAAACCGCCTCGCAATAGTTCAATGCGCGAGACGCGCAGCGAGTTTCCTTCCAGCGGTGGAATCTGCAGTTCGCGCTGGCCCAAACTGAGCACTACGTGCGCTTGCTGAGACACTTTCATTAGCATACCGGGGGAAGGCGTCTGCCGAATCACCTGGTTGATGGGCACATCACTGTAAACTCGGTCCGCCACGCGAAGAATCAGGCCTTTCGACCGCAAAGCACGGCTCGCTTCGCCGACGTCTTTCCCTACGAGGTTGGGCATGGTAGTTTCGCGGCCGTGTATGGCGATGCGCATCGCGGTGATCGCGCTCAGGAAGGCCGCCGACGCCAGAATGAAGATAAGGAAAGCAACTCGGCTCGCCCACTCCACTCGTTCCCGTAAGGTCATGTCTTTACTTTCGAACGCTCGAGTGCCTGGGTCAATCTCTTTCTATGGTCGAGGTTTCCATTCCGCGAGCCGGCTTATTGCTTCAGGTCCGGCGCAGGGTACTCGGGCAGTTTCTCTTTGGTTGTGTCTGCGCGCTTGACTTCCAGTTCGTCAAACAACAGCGAAGGGCAAATGATCGTTTGCGGCAATCCAGCCATCCGGTTGCTGACCAGCGGGTCATCGCCAACCGCCGCTAGGTCATTGCGCAAGGCACGCACGTCCAATTCGTTGAAAACCGCTCCGCGCACTAATTCCTCGTGCCCATCCTTGACGTACACGCGATAGAGCAACCTCGGTGAATTGCCAGGACCTAGCGTATCCACGCGGTAGCCGTACGGCTCGCCTTCGTCGGAGGCCATCTGCCGCAGCTTCGCATTCAAGGATTGCGCGGTCTGCGGTTCTGAGCTTTTCAGCATCAGCACACCCAGGCTCGGGATCGGCGAACTTCCGGGCGTAGCGCGTCCGTGCCCATTCGAAGAAGGGAAGTCGCGTAACGGTTGGCGGCCCAGCAGGTAATCCACTAGCATTCCTTTGTCGACGAGCGTCACGTCCTGGGCTTTCACACCCTCGCTGTCCACGGCATAGCTGCCTACGAGTTTCTTCCCATCGAAGGTCTTGAGCGTGGGATCATCCACCACGGTGACAAACTTCGGCAGTACCCGCGACCTATAACTGGTCGCGAAGGCCCCGGTCGTGCGATTGGGCCGCCCCAGTGGAGGTTTTCTGCCTAACACGTTGTCGCCAATTAATCCGGCAATGATGTCGTTTGCCGCATCCGGGGCGAACAACACCGGCCCGCGATAGGATTCCTCGACAATCGGCGCCTGTTGCAACGCTTTCAGCGTGTCCAGCATCTTCTGGGATTCTTGCAAGAGGCTGGCGCGTGAGGGCAGTTCTGCGGGTGTCTCCTCGGTCCAAAACGGATTCCGGGCCAGGCGCATTCCGTCGGGCGCTTGCGTGGACCCGTTCAAGGTCACCGTGGCGGTCGTGCGGCCCTGCCTCACAATGGTGCCTTCGGAATTCACGAAATACTCGTTGACTGCGCTGAAGCGGGCCGAAGCGCCGACGGACTGAATACTCGGATACTGCCGGTAAAGATTGGTCGCATCCTGGAGCGTTTTGTCCCAATCACTGGAATCGATCTTTAGCGAAACCGTTTCACCGACTGCGGAGACCACCGGCGCAGTCGCGAAATCGTCCACGGGATTGGCATCCGGCGTGTACTGCTTCAGCGCCGAAAGCTTTTCGGCATAGGCATCCGCAGCGCTCTTGTAAGCCTCGTCGGTCAGTAGCCAGATTTGTCGTCGCAGCGCAATCGGGTCGTTATCCAGAGGAAGAATGGAGCCGCTTCCTACTCCCTGCCCATAAAAGCTGTCTTGTTTGTAATCGCCGATGCGTACCACGACGCGGAGAAAGCGTAGATGCGAGCGGTCGCTTTCGCGTAGAGCGCCAAACGCCGCCTCGGCGCTATAGGTATCCACATCATTCACGCGATATTCGATGTAATAAGGACGCTGGACTTGATCCATCTTGAGCTGCGCCTTGGATCGTTCCAGTTCGGAGAGCAGCGACTCCAGTAGCTCGTCGCCTTTCGCTGCTTCGCGGGCCGCGTCCATACGCGCATCGGAAGTAGCATGCGGTCCCGCCGCAGGCCGCGCCATCGCCGAAGTACCTGCGAGCAGAAAAATACCCAGCGTTAAATGAGTAAGGAAACGAGTCGTGCTCACGGCTGCACCGCCGAGGGTTTGACTTTTGAATCCTTCACCGGCGTAGTGTTGTCCAGTCCGGGCGGCGGCAGAAGCGGTGGCCGTTCGTGCCCGTGTGCGCGTTTCTGCACTTCCATCTCGCTGAACAACATCGCGGGCGCTACGGCGGAAACCGGTACATACCCGCTCTCGGCTCCGCACACGCCATTAAAAACGTGCTCCTTGTCGCCGGTGGTGACAATGCGGGTCAGCGCCGCCAAAGGTGTTCCCACGATATCCACGCCGCGCACCAATTCATCCGGCCGTCCGTCCGGATAAACCTTGTAGACGATCACTGGCAGCACCTGGAACGATTGCGGTGACGAGCGCGTTGTCAGTGTGAAGCCCCCTTGAATATCGTCGAAGTACAGACCGTATGGCTTACCTTCCTTCTTCACCTCATCAATCAGTTTCTGCCGCAATTCGGATTCTGGCACCGTTTGCGTCGAGGAGACGATCAGGTTCCCCTGCCGTCCTACCGGCATCAATCCTGGCTGATTCCGTCCATGTCCATTCGAATTGTCGAAGTCCTTGATGGGCATGCGCGACATCAGGAAGTTCTTCAACACGCCGTTTTCGATGACGTCCACACGCTGCGCTGGCACGCCCTCGCTGTCGTAGGCATACGTTCCCGCCAGTTTGACTCCGTCCATTTCTTTGATTGTCGGGTCATCTACGACCGTCAAGAACGTTGGCAAAACTTGCTGTCCCACCTTCTTCGTGAACGTCTGTCCTTCCTCCTCATCCTTCTGGCGGTGACCTTCCAACCGGTGTCCTAACACTTCGTGGAAGAACACCGCTGCCGCGCGGCCGCTCAGCAGGGCCGGGCCATCGTACGGTTCGGCCTCCGGCGCATTTCGCAGCGCTTTCAAATCCACGGCCATCTTTTCAACCTTGCCCATCAGTTCTTTTTCAGAAGGCAATCCGCTGGCCGCTGGCGCCTGAAACGTCTCCACGCGCAAAAGGTCCATGCCATCGTCCGCCCGCGTCTGCGCCTCGATCACCAACCGCGCCGTTGCGCTGGGCATGGCCAACTCCGTGCCTTCGCTGGTCACCGTCCGGGAGTTCGAGGTGGAAACCTGCAGCATCACCGTGGAGTAGTACACATCCGCGTACGTGCGAAATGCGGCCGATATTCGCCGCACCTCTTCTCCCCACGCGGAGCGGTCAAATGGCGGATCCTTCAATTTCGCATCCATGTGTACTTGTGGTGCATCCTTCGAAAAGTCGGGCGACTTATCTTCCTCTTCCGCTTGCACCGCCGTGTTGGTTTTGACGTTCAGGTACGCCGGCGCCGCTCGCCGGTAAGCACGGTTTGTCAGTTCCCAAAGTACGCGCGCCTCGGCGTCTGGGTCGTCATTGAGCGGCAGCGATCCGGAAGTCATACCGCTGGATCGGCTTTGGCCGTGCGTGTTATCCAGCTGCGGGCTACCGACGCGCATGGTTACGTCCGCGGTGCGCCGCCGCGTGGTGCTGTTCGACAAGATGCCTCCGTCGGAAGCTGCAATCAGAACCTGGTCTTGGTCGTACACCGTGTAGCTCAAGAAATACGGTGCCGGATCGCTCTTTGCCAGCGCAGTCTTTGCGCGGTTCAACTCGTTCCGCATGGTGGTCAGCACCAGGTCTGACCCATTGGCCGTTGTGGGTTTAACGGCCGTTGCCGGTGTGGCCATCAGCGGGAAAGTGTTTAATTGCAGAGCCAAGACCACCGCCACCGCGGGTCGCCAGTGCGACCGTACAAACAGGGAAACTCCGTTTCTCCGTTGACTTCGCTGGGTACTCTTCATTGTGTTTTGGCTCCCTGAACCACGCTATGTGGGCCGCAGATGGTACAAACCGCGAGTATGCCTGACCGAAATACCTTCTGCAAATCAGCTTTCTCCGAAGTGTTCGCCGGCTTGTAAATGCGCGCCGTTCGCGAATTCCGCGGCGGAGATCTGTTTGCGCCCTTCTAATTTGACGTGCGTCAGGTCCATTACGGTTGCTGCCCCGCACGCCACATACAATTTTCCATGTTGCGGCAGTAGCGTTCCCGGCGCGGCCGGCGACGTTTCCTTGGTGAGCGGCTGTCCCCAAATGTGACAGGTCTGTCCGCGGAAACGCGTATACGCTCCGGGCCACGGCGCAAAACCTCGCATGCGGTTGTAAATGACCCGCGCGCACTTGGACCAATCGATCTGTCCATCCTCGCGTTTCAACATTGGAGCGAGGGTGGACGCCGCATGGTCCTGCTTTCGCGGACTCAGCTTCTCGGTTTCCAAACCATGCAGCGTCTCGATCATCAGGCCTGCGCCGGCTTCGGCGAGACGAGCCGTCAACTCCGGCGCATCTTCATGTGCGCCGATCGGCAATTCCTGCTGCAGCAGCATGTCCCCGGTATCCATTCCGGCATCAATCCGCATCGTCGTGTTGCCCGTCACGGTTTCGCCATTCGCTATGGCCCACGCGATGGGCGCCGCTCCGCGATACTTCGGGAGCAAGGAAGCGTGCAGGTTGATCCAGCCTAAACGGGGAATCGGCAGGAGCCGGGCCGGGATGATCTGGCCGTAAGCAATGATCACGATGACGTCCGGGGAGAGCTCACGCAGTTTTTCTTCATTTTCCGGGGTTCGAATTTTTTCCGGCTGATAAATCGCAATGCCCGCCGCCAGCGCCACTTCTTTTACCGGTGAAAAGGACACTTCGTTGCCGCGTCCGCGAGGGCGATCCGGCTGCGTAAACACGCCCACAATTTCAAATTCCGGCTGGAGCAGAAGCTTCTTCAGGGAGGGAACCGCAAACTGCGGTGTGCCGCAGAATACCATTCGCAAGCGGTTCATGGCGCCACCGCCTGCGCACTCGCCGAGTTTACCACTCGCCTTCTTTCCGCAACTTCTTGATTTTCCGTTTGATCAAATCGCGCTTCAGCATGCTCAAGTGCTGCAGGAAAAGTACTCCCGCCAGGTGATCGATCTCATGACAAAACGCTCGAGCCAGCAGATTTTCTCCACGGATCTCGAATGGCTCACCCTTCAGGTTCTGCGCTCTCACGGTCACAAACTGCGGGCGCACCACATAGCCGCGAAAGCCCGGGATCGACAGGCAACCCTCTTCCTCGCGCACTTCGCCCTCGGCATGGGTGATTTCCGGATTCACCAGCACAATTTTTGCTTCGGGATTCTTCCCATTCGAAACGTCCACCACCGTTAACCGGATGCTCTTCCCGATCTGCGGAGCGGCCAGCCCCACGCCTTGCGCTGCGTACATCGAGGCAAACATGTCCTCGGCCAACCCTTCCAGTTCGGCGTCGAAATTCTTGACGGTGGCGGCCGGCTTTTCCAAGACCGGATCGCCATACTTCACGATGGGATAGATCTTCCGCGGCGGGGCCTCGGGCGCTTCGGTCGTCTTCGCGGTGACCTTGGGTTCAGAACTCGTCGATTTGTCGGCCATAGCTTTCGAAATTCCGCCGTGTTTCGGCGAGAGAATCTCCTCCAAATTTTTGCAGAAAAGCATCCGCTAACACAAGAGCTACCATAGCCTCGCCGGCAACCCCTCCGGCCGGCACCACGCACCAGTCCGAGCGCTCGTAGGCGGCCTGAACCGATTCCTTGGTCACTAGATCCGCCGTTCCTAGAGGCTTGCGCAGTGTGGAAATTGGCTTCAGGAACCCACGAACCACCACATCTTCCCCGTTGGTGATGCCGCCTTCCAGCCCGCCCGCACGGTTACTGCTGCGCGTGAACTTGCGGGCCTGCTTGTCGTAGGAAATTTCGTCCTGCACTTCGCTACCGTACGATCCCGCCGCCAGAATCCCGGAACCAATCTCCACGGCCTTTACGGCTTGTACGCTCATCACCGCTTGGGACAGCCGTCCATCCAGCTTTTCGTCCCACTGCGCGTGAGAGCCCAAGCCCACGGGCACCCCATGGGCCACAATTTCGAAAACGCCGCCGACGGTGTCTCCTGCTTTCAACGCAGCGTCCACTTCCGCCTTCATTTTTTCCTGGACCTGCGCGTCCACGCACCGCAGCGGCGCTTCCAGGTCGGCGCAAATCGCCTTGATCTCATTCCAACAGGCCGCCCGTTCCAAGCGAACATGTCCTACCTGAGTCGTATGGCTGGCGATTTCTATCCCGAACTGCCCAAGCAGTTGCCGTGCAAAGCTACCGGCGGCTACCCGTGCAGCCGTTTCTCTTGCCGATGCCCGTTCCAGCACGTAGCGCGCATCATGAAAATTAAATTTCTGCGAACCGGCCAGGTCCGCGTGGCCAGGTCTTGGTGCCACTAGCTTCTTAGTACCTGCTTCTGCGGCGCTCGTAGCTTCTACCGGCAGAATCTGTTCCCAATTCGCCCAGTCGCGATTCTCGATTCTCAGTGCTATCGGCGCTCCGATGGTCTGGCCGTGCCGCACTCCCGCGAAAATCTCCGCGCGGTCCTTCTCGATCTTCTGCCGCCCGCCGCGGCCATACCCTAACTGCCGTCGATGCAACTCATGGTTGATCGCCACAACGTCAATAGGTAGACCCGCCGGCAAGCCCGATACAAACGCCAGCAATGCTTGCCCGTGGGACTCTCCCGCGGTATAGAAGCGCAGCATAAACCATCAAGTGTACCATCATCCGCATTTCAGCCATTCACTCCGCTCAGAAACCCGCCCAAATGGCCGGTCACCATCAATAGCCCCACGCCCGCCAACTCCAGCGGCAAGCGCCAACTGGGAAGACAATTGTTACGGCGGCCCCGATAGTGCGCCCACCATCCCGCCACAATGATCACTGCGGAAAACACCGCCGCCACCACGTGATACAACAAAATCCCTTTCATCGGCTGAGCCTCCAACTGCCATCGCCATGCTGCTACTCCCGTCAGCAGCACTGGCGGTACGCTGAGCGCCGCCACGCCGAGATTGAAAAATGCCACCGTCGCAAATGTCTGTTTCTTCGTCCAGGTCGCGCACACATCAAAAATCACGCCGACAATAAACAGGGCAATAGGGAAGTGAATCAACGCTACGTGCTGCGCATGCTTCGCCAGCAACACCGTCCGCCAATCGAACGGATTGGGCATGGTCGCCTCTATTTCACCACGATCTGGCCCGTCATCTTCGGATGGATCGAGCAGAAATACTTGTAGGTGCCGGGTTGTGTGAACGTGTACGAAAATGAATCGTCGGTATCGAGCGCCTTGGACTTGAATGTGCCCTTGTCTTCGCTCACCACCGTGTGCGGAATGTCGTCCCGGTTCACCCACTTCACCGTCGTTCCAGCGGGAACCGTCAACATCGCCGGCACAAAGGCAAAATTGTCGATCTTCACTTCTGCTTGAGTGGTTGCCCGATTCGCTGCCCCGCCCGTCGTTTTTGCTGTTCCTAGAAAGAACACTGCGGCGCACACCATTAGCAATGCTCTACGCATCTCCACTGCTCCTTTTTAGAAACTGGAACGAAGTCTCGGGAATTGGCTTCTGTTCACGCCAAGTTGCTGTCCACCACCGCCAATGCTTGCTGGCCCCGCACGAAATTCACGTCCGTGATTCCCAGCAGTGCACGCAGTTGCTCTGCCGGCACCTTCATCGGCCCTGGCGAATCCGCCTTGCCCGGCGCGGGTTGTGGAAACGCCGTCGACGCCGCGGTGTGAAAGGTCACCGAACCTTCCACCTTCTGCATGGTTTGGTGGATGTGCCCGTTCAGCACGGTGACGGAGCCGAATCGTTTCAGCAGCGCCAAAGCCTGCGCGCTATCCTCCGTCCCCCAGCCCCAATCGGGATAAACCGACCAAAGCGGAATGTGCGCGAACACGATGACTGGGGTGCTCGCCGTTAGTGGCTCCAAATCCTTTCGGATCCAGTCCAACTGTTCTGCTCCCAACGACCCCAGCCCGCCGGCCTTCAGATTCATCACATTCACCAGCCCCAGAAAGTGCACGCCCTTCTTGTCGAAGCTGTACCATCCTCCGCCTTGCGCGTTTTTCCCGTAGCGGCGTAGATACTCTTTGCCATCGCCATCGGTCACATCGTGTTCACCCGGAACGTAGAAAACGTCCTTCACTTTCGCGGACTTCAAGATTTGCTCCACCGTATCGAATTCTTCTGGCCTCGTAAGGTGGCTGATGTCGCCGGTGTGCAGCAGAAACTCGGGTGCTTGGGGAAGGGCATTGATCTTGTCCACCGCCGCTTTCAGCGTGGACACCACATCGGTATTCGCGGGTTTGCTGAAGCCCATATGACTATCGCTGATCTGCGCGAAGCTCAGCTCGCTCTGTCCGTGCGGTTGTTGCAATTCTTCCCAGCGGTTCAGTGCCAGCGATTTCAGCACCCCTTCCTGCATCACGCAAAGCGTTCCGGTTCCCGCCCAAGCCATACATTTCAAAAATCCGCGCCGGTTAATCCCATCATGATTGTGATCCACAATCAGTTCGTCATTGATTCGCTGCCTCATACGTTTCTCCTCTTTCGCACGGCGCTTCGGGCAGGCGGCGCGAACCCGCGCCAGCATTGGTTCGCGCCACCTTCGGACGTGTCTGTGGAGGAGACCCGCGGCAGCGCGAATTTATTCCCAGCTCCGCGCGGTGGCCTTCTCTTTTTCTGCTTAGGATTTCAGCGCCCCTGGGAATAAAATCGCCAACTCCGCAGTTATCCTATTTAGGAGCATCAGCGAGGCCCGGACGTGCCCGACGCGCAGGAAAGAGAACGATTCGAGGAGTGCGTCTTGCCGCACCTGGATGCCGCTTTCAATCTGGCACGCTGGCTTTTACGCGATAGATCCAACGCGGAGGATGCCACGCAGGACGCCCTTCTCCGGGCTTTTCGCTCCTTCGCCAGTTTTCGCGCCGGCGATGCGCGGGCCTGGCTGCTCCAGATCGTCCGCAATTGCTGTTACACGTGGCTCAAGGGCAATCGTCCCCACGACGATCTATCGGAAATCGCGGACGATGACATGCCGTCCGATGCACCGTCTCCGGAGGCGCTGGCGATTGCCTCCCACGATGGCGCGCGAATTGTTCGCGCCTTAGAGGCTCTCCCCCTGCATTTCCGCGAAATTCTTGTGCTTCGCGAACTGGAAGGGTGCTCTTACAAGGAAATCGCCGCCATTACTTCCCGCCCGATAGGCACGGTCATGTCCGCCTTAGCGCGTGCCCGCCGCCAGTTGCGAGAAACGCTGTCTGAGCCGCGCCAGAAGGAGAACAGCCGTGTCTTGTGAACTTGCTGCCATTCATCTGCACGCCTACCTCGACGGCGAATTGGACGCCGCCGGTGCGGCCAACTTCGAGCAGCATTTGCGTGCCTGCCCCGAATGTTCTTCCGCACTGGCCGCGGAGCAATCATTGCGCGAAACTCTTTCTAGGGCGCAACTCTATGAGCGCGCCCCCGGCCGCCTTCGAAACCACATCCGGAAGAATCGGCCGCACAGCTCCGTCGCAGAGGCTCCCAAATCTGCAACCTGGCAGTGGCTGGCTGTCGCCGCAGTGTTGGTCCTTGCTGCTCTTCTCGGCCGTGAATTGGTCGGCCTCTTCCACGCGCGATCGGAGCGGTCCGTTCTCGCACTAGCTGCGGTGGATGCGCATTTGCGTTCCCTGCAGCCCGGCCATCTCACCGATGTTCCGTCGAGCGACCAACACACCGTGAAACCGTGGTTTGACGGCAAGGTCGACTTTGCTCCCACGGTTCGCGACTTCGCCGCGGATGGCTTTCCGCTCATCGGTGGCCGCCTCGACGTGCTCGCGGGCCGCACGGCTGCCGCGCTGGTCTACGGCCGCCGCAAGCACGTCGTGAACGTTTTTGTGATGGAATCTTCGAACGCATCCGCGCCGGCCGGTGCGGGAGAGTTGCATGGGTACCATTGGCTCTGCTGGCAAAAGGATGGTTTCACCTACATCGCGGTGTCCGATGCGGCTCCGGAGGATCTTCTCCAATTGCGCGATCTGTTCCTGTAGCGATGACCTCTGGCCCTGAATTCTCGCCCGAAAACCTTCCTCAACCATTCCCTCTAACTTCTTGACGCTTCGCACTGGCCCAGTTACGCTTCTCGCGAGGTCATTCGCGAGAGAACCGTGTCCGATACGCCCTTCCAGGCAACGCAACCCGATTCCGCTGCTCCCGAGCCTTCTGTCGCTCAAGTCTTGACCGACATCGCGAAGCAATCGGTGCTTAAAGTTCAGGATTACGCCAAGCTTTCCGCGCGTTCCCTGACGAATCTCCTCAGCAAGCCCCGCTATGCACAAGACACGCTGGATCAAATGGACGATATCGGTGTCGGATCGCTCCCCATCGTGCTGCTTTCCGGGTTCTTCATCGGGGCCGTCATGGTGCTGCAGACCGGCTCACAGTTTCAGCGCTTCGGCCAGGTTTCGCTGACCGGCGATATCGTCTCGCTCGCGCTGGTTCGCGAACTGGGCCCTTCCATCACCGGGTTGCTGGTTGCCGGCCGTTGCTCTTCGGGGATCGCTTCCGAATTGGGATCGATGCTCGTTACCGAGCAGGTCGACGCCATGCGCGCCATGGGCACGGATCCCAGCCGAAAATTGATTTCGCCGCGCGTACTCGCAACCCTGATCACTTTGCCGTTGCTCACCACCATTTCCGTCTTTGTCGGCTTGATTGGCGGCATGGTCGCCAGCGTCTTTTCTCTTCGCTTAAGTGCTACGACCTTCTGGCAACGCGCCATTGCCATTCTCGAGTTCTCCGATATTATGCAAGGGTTCTCGAAATGCCTCGTTTTCGCGTTTATCCTCTCCACCGTCGGCTGCTACCAGGGTTTGAACGTTCGCGGCGGTACCCAGGGCGTTGGGCGCGCTACCACCCAAGCCGTCGTCGTTTCTTCCGTTCTTATCATCATTGCGGATACGTTCTTGACCAAACTCGCGCTCTTTCTCGCCGACAAGCTCTGAGGATCATGGACGCTCCTCCTCGTACTTCCAGCGCGCTATCCACTTCCGAAAACCGTGTTGCAGCGATGCGCTTCGACAATGTCTGGCTGGGTTTTGACGAGGGCCCCATCCTTAAGGGCCTGACCTTTTCGGTTCAGCCAGAGGAAACGCTCATCCTCCTCGGCGAAACCGGCACAGGCAAGACCCTGACCCTGAAGCTTGCCGCCGGTTTGCTGGCCCCAGACCGGGGAAGTGTCTACGCTTTGGGCGAAGACCTTTCCACTAAGTCGGAGCACGAACTCCTGCAGTTTCGCCGCCGCGTGGGCTTCGTTTTTCAAGAAGGCGCTTTGTTCGATTCGCTGACCGTCGGCGAGAATGTCGCTTACCGCCTCGAGGAAGATGGCGCCAGCGAGGACGAAATCGAGCCCAAGGTGCGGGAAGTTCTGAAATTCGTCGAGTTGGAACATACCATCGAGATGCTGCCTTCCGATCTTTCCGGCGGGATGCGCCGGCGTGTTGCCATCGCCCGCGCGCTGATCGCACGCCCTCCCGTCGTTTTGTATGATTCCCCGACGGCCGGCCTCGATCCTATCACCTCACAAACCATCATTACGCTCATTCTTCGTCTCCGCGATGTGTACGGCGTGACCGCGGTAATGGCCACGCATCGCCTGCAAGACGGTTTCGCTCTTTCCAATTTTCACTTTGATCCCAAAACCCGCACGGTTCGTCGCGGTGCTTCCTCGGAGGGAACCAAGCAACCCATCACCCGCTTCTTGGTCATACGCGACGGCTGCATCTATTTCGAAGGCAGTCCCGATCAGTTGCTGAAAACCAAGGATTCGTATTTACAACGGTTTTTGATTTGAACTCTTGTATAGTGGTGCGAAGGCTGGCCTGTCCTTTCTCGGAGGATTCTCGGAATGGCGCGCAGTAAACAACTGACGTGGTCCGAATTGCGCGTGGGGCTCTTCGTCCTCGTTGGCCTGTTGATTTTGGCTGTCGGCATTTTCTATGTCACCGGTGCCGGCGTTTGGGGGCCCAAGTATCGGCTAAATACCTTCTTGCCGGAAGTCGCTGGCCTCGCTACGGGGGCGCCCGTCCGTCTGGATGGCGTCGAAATCGGCAACGTGGAACGCATTAACCTGGTTCCGCGGGAACACGGCAAACCCCCCGATAAAATGCATAACGTCGAAGTGGGCATGCGCCTCGACAAAAGATATCAGGGCGATATTCTCACCGACTCGGTGGCCACGCTCGTTACCGAAGGTTTGCTCGGCAATCGCTACGTCAACATTCAGCGCGGCTATACTGGCGTTCCCTTGAAAGACGGCCAAGCGGTGCAAGGTGGTACGGAAAGAGGCATGACTGAAGTCATGGAGCGCAGTGCCGACGTCCTCGATAACTTGAAAGTTGTGAGCGGAGAGATTCAAGACATCGTCGCGCAAATCAAGCAGGGTAAAGGCACCTTGGGGAAACTGTTCACCGACGAACAGGTCTACAACCACCTCAACAGCATTCTGGCCAAGGGCGACCAAATCGCCAGCAATGTCCAATCTGGTCAAGGCACGCTGGGCAAACTGGTCATGACCGACGAACTCGGAAACAAAGTGAATAATACCGTCGACCAGGTCAATACCATTCTCAGCGACCTCCGCGCACAGAAGGGCACCTTGGGTAAGCTGCTCTATGACCCGAGCGTCTACGACGAGGCCAAAAAGGCTCTGGAAAATGGCAACAGCATTATGGGCGACGTTCGTGCCGGGAAGGGCACGCTTGGCAAGTTGGCCACCGACGAAACTCTGTACAACAAGCTGCGCGACACCAGCAGCAATCTTGCCGAAGCCACTTCCAAAATGAATAAGAACAACAACACCGTCGGCAAGCTCTTCAACGATCCGCAGCTCTACGACAACCTCACCGGGCTCAGCGGCGATATGCGCTCGCTCATCGCCGACTTCCGCAAGAATCCCAAGAAATTCCTGAGCATCCGTCTCTCCTTCTTCTAGTCCGACGTCTCCGTTATCTCTGCGGGAACTCTGCGAACCCTATGGTGAGTTCTTCGCTCCGTTTTTACGAAGTGGCCCTAATTTTTCCACAGTCTGCGGCAAATTCCAGGCCCTCCTGTTTTGCGTGTCCCCTTGTCACTGTGTTGTAATGTCTCCGTAACAATGACCGACTACGCTCAAAATGCCCAACAGCAGCTACCTAGCTCGCTCATGGAAAATCAAGACACCGCAACCCGGCCTTCGCGGCCGGATTCCTCCAAAACCACGCTTCCGCAACCCGGTCGCCCAGTTCCCAGTCGTGCCTATCCCGGGGCACTGATTGTCGTCGAAGGCACGGACGGCTCAGGGAAGAGCACCCAGCTCTACCTCCTCAAGCGCTGGCTCGAGATCGGCGGCTATCGTCTGCATTTCACTGAATGGAACTCATCGCCCCTGGTCAAGTCCGCCACCCGCCGTGGCAAGCAGAAACGCCTGCTCACGCCCACAACCTTTTCACTGTTGCATGCGGCCGATTTCGCCGACCGTTGTGAGCGTCAGATCATGCCTCTGCTGCAGGGCGACTATCTGGTACTTGCAGACCGCTACATCTACACCGCTTTCGCGCGCGATACCGCCCGCGGGTGCTCGCAACGCTGGCTCCGCAACCTCTATCGCTTCGCTCCCATCCCGGATATCGTCTTTTATTTCCGCGCGCCCCTCGACGTGGCCGTCGACCGCATCCTCAGCGGCCGGCCCAAGCTGAAATATTACGAGGCCGGTATGGACCTCGGCCTTTCCTACGATCGCGCTGAAAGTTTCAAGCTGTTCCAGGCGCGCATTCTGGAGGAGTACGACCGAATGGTCGATACCGACAATTTCGTGGTCCTCGACGGCACTCTGCCCGTCAACAAGCTGCAAAAACAGATGCGCGATATCGTTGCTTCCAAAATCGACCTGAAGCGATTTGCCCCGCGCGCCGAAGTGGTGGAGTAAGCATGCCCGATCAGGAAAAGGAAAAATCCAAGGTCACCGCCATTCCCGCGCCGCCCGAAGTCAAGCCGCTAGTCACCGATGAAGACGCGCAGCATTTCTTCGGCGAACACTTGGTCGGCCTCGATCCCGGCGAACTGCACGGCAACCTCATCGTCATCGAAGGCCTGGATGGTTCCGGCCGCTCCACGCAAATCACCCTGCTGCAGGAATGGCTCGAATCCGAGGGATTCGCGGTGCAAACCAGCGGACTCCGCCGCTCCAACCTTGTGGGCCGAGACATCGACGAACTTCTGGCCAAGAACGCCGTCACTCGTCTTACTTTGGCCCTGATGTACGCCACGGATTTCTTCGACCAACTCGAGCACCGCATTGTTCCCGCGCTTCGTTCGGGAACCATCGTTCTCGCCGACCGTTTCATTTTCACTTTGATCGCTCGCAGCGTCGTCCGCGGCATCAATCGCGATTACCTCACTGGTCTTTACGCCATGGCCCTCCGTCCCAATCTCACCTTCTGGCTGAATGTCCGTCCGGAAACCGCTTTCGCTCGCGAATTCAAGAAAGCGCAAGCCATCAGTTACTGGGAAGCCGGCCGCGACATGTCCCTTTCGCACGATTTGTACTGGTCGTTCGTGCGCTACCAAACCATGATCAAGCGCGAGTTCGAGCTGATGTCCAAGCGTAACGGCTTTATCGAACTCGACGGCGAAGCCAGCGTCTCCGCCGTGAACAAGCAGCTTCGCCAGCGCATCGGCGAGCAGCTCGGCATTCGCATGACCAAGTACACCCCCTCTTCCGCTCTCGCTCACCTCTGGCGGTAGCCGCGGACATGCCCGAACCCGTTCATATCGCCGCCATCGACGCCGGCTCCAACGCCGTCCGTCTGTCCATTGCGCGCGCCTATTCCGGTTTGGACATTGAACCACTCATCACCGAACGTTACCCCTTGCGTCTCGGCGAAGGCGTTTTCGTGCGCCACCGCTTCAGTGAAGACACTCTGAAAAAAGGTGTAAAGGCGTTTCGCCACCTCCACGAGATCATGGAGGAGTTCGAGGTCACCAAATACCGTGCCGTGGCTACTAGTGCCTCACGGGAAGCACAGAATCGCAATTTGCTTATCCGCAAGATCAAACAGGCTACGGGTCTCAATCTGGAAGTGATCTCCGCCAAAGAAGAATCCCGTCTCGGCAGGGAAGCAGTCTTCGCTGCGCTGGGCCCGGAGGTCCAGGCTGGCTGTATTGTTGACCTGGGCGGGGGCAGCTTGGAACTCAGCATTCTGCAAGACCACTCGCTGACCCAGGCGGCCCAAATACCGCTGGGCACCGTACGTTTAATGAGCACTCTGAATCTCCCGGGGATCATTCGTCCCGTAGAGGCAGAGCAGGTCCGCCGCTATGTGCGCGCGCTGTTGGAATCGCGTCTCCCGGACCGGCCGAATCTGGCTGACCGAGTCGCCGTCGCCCTCGGTGGAAACGCCGAAACTCTGGCCAACGTTGCTCCCGGTCCGCGCCAGGACGGCCTGCCAACGCTCGAAGTTTCCCTGCTTCGCGAACGGCTTCCCGACATTCTCAGACGTGACGTCGGCTCGCGCATGAAAGCCTATGGCGTGCGGCGCGATCGTGCCGACGTTATGGCCGTTGCCGCGCTGATCTTCGTTGCCCTCGGCCGCTACCTCAACATTCACACCTTCGCGATTCCCGGTATCGGCTTACGGGAAGGGTTGCTCCAGGAGATCGCTCGCGAAGCTTTTTCCCGCAAAGAACCCCACCGCTACAGCGCAGAGGCCCGCCAGACGCTGGTGGCCACACGTAGTTTCGGTCGCCGCCTCGATTACGACCAGCGGCACGCCGAGCATGTTCGCGAACTCAGTCTCATGCTTTTCGATCAGCTTCAGCCGTTACACCATCTGCCGGTCCATGCCCGCGTGCAATTGGAAGGCGCCGCGCTGCTCCACGATTTGGGCCACCGCGTCAGTCACCGCGGCCATCATAAGCACGGTGAATACCTTGCCCTGAATGGCGACATTCCGGGGCTCGAAGGACGCGACCGCCACATCGTCGCCGCCGCGGTGCGTTATCACAATCGGAAGTCCGAGCCCGACGGGCACCACCCCGCTTACTCAGGTCTCACCAACACTGATAAGCGCATCGCCCGCCGTCTTGCTTCTTTCCTGCGCATCGCCGAAGGGCTGGATCATTCGCATCGTCAGCGCATCCTCAATATGCGCGCTTCCTTTCAGCGTGGCGGTGTCACCTTCCACGTCGAAGCCCGCGGCGACGTAACCGAAGATCTGCGCGATGCCGAGCGCAGCGCGAACCTCTTCGAAAAGGAGTTCCACCTGCGCCTCTTCTTCCGCGTTAACAGCCACGCTTAGGCGCTTGGACTGCGGCATCACTGTGTCTTTGTAGCGGCCGCCGTCTGAGGCGGGCGGTTTTCGCCGCGCCTCAATAGCGCCCACCCTATGCCTGTTGGCGAAAGAAATCTCGCGACCTCCGCGGGCCTCAGTGGCCTCTGTGGTAAATGCATTCAGGAGGACTCCGCCATCCTATTTTTACTCATAAACACCTATCCCTCTTTTGTTACCTGCCATACACACTTGCTTCTGTACGATAATTCCTAGGAGGAGCACTGCTCATGGAGCTGTATATTGTGCGCCACGGGATCGCCGTTGATCGCGAAGACCCGAAGTGTCCCCCGGACCCCGAGCGTTTCCTGACCGACGAAGGCAAAGAAAAATCGCGGCAAGTGGCCAAAGGCGTTGCGGAGGTCGCTTCCGTTCCTGACCTGATCCTCACCAGTCCCTATTTGCGAGCGCTGCAGACCGCGGAGATTTTCGCCGATGAGTTGGAGTATTCCAAAAACAAGATTCGCAAGTCCGATTTGTTATTGCCCGGAGCCGAACCTTTGCAACTCTTCCGCGAACTAGCCAAAGACAAGGACTTGTCCAGCGTTTTCATTTTTGGCCACGCGCCCCATCTCGACGACATTCTGGCCACTTCCATTGGCACCAAACATCACATCTCCTCGCTTAAGAAAGCCGGCGTTGCGTTCGTCGAACTCAAGCGCCTGGTCCCGCCAAGCGGAGAACTGGTTTGGTTAGGCACACCGAAGCTATTGCGAAAAGTCGGCAAGTAACTAGCTCCCCGTCGCATTCCAAGTCTGTAGCAGCGGCTTTACGCCCCTGTCCTTCTCCACGAGCATGCATTTTTCATCCGGGGGCGCGGGTTGCGGTCTAAGGTTACACGTGGCGAGAAATGCGGGCCGAAGAAGCGTTGTCATCCTGAGGAGCGTTTTTTTGCGACGAAGGATCTCAACTTAAACCCAGTCTCGCCCAACCCGCTCGAGCCTGTCAGCTGTAGACTGTCGGCTGCCGTGCTAGTCCGACGCCGCCGCGCTTGTCTGCGCCGGTTCTTCCTTGCGGGGCAGCTCCACCAACTTCGGCATCAGGGGCGCCGCTTTCACAATGACCGGCAGCGCCAAATTGCTCTCCAATAGGTATTTTCCGGCGGCCAATCTTGCCGCATTTTCTTCGCTTTCCTGTAATCCGGGCACATGCACGATCACGGCATCTACGGACTTCTCCACGCGCACACCCATTGCCGACGCAACTCCAGACTTACTGATCGCCCGCGCCAGTCGCAGCACGCCCGCCAACAAACTCACGATTTTCTGCTCCTGCGGGTTAAACCGCGCAAAAGACTTCTGCTTGGTGTCCGGCAGTGCTCCGCGGTGATAGCGCACCACATTTGCCATGATTTCCCATTCGGCTTCCGTCCAACTTGGAGGAAGTGCCATCGCTTTCAAATATTTTCTCGCTGCCTTTTGCGGTGATTTTGCATCCAGTCCACTGCCAATTCCATGTAGCCGCGATGCAGCGAGCATGATCTTTCTGGCATCTTTGCTGCTAAACCGCGGTTCTAACTGCCACTTGGCCAGCGCGTCGAATAACCGCATCGCCAGACGCGAAACCAGCGTGGCCCGCCCCGTATTTACTTCCAGCGCTCGTGCGGTCGCCCGTATCCGGGCCTGCGCTGCCGCCGCTAACCGGCTTCCTTCCGGCAATCCTCGACGCCAGTGTTGCCATAATCCGCCTTCGCCCAATGCCAGCTCGCGATAGGTCTCAATGCGTTCATGCCGCTGCGATGCAATTCGTTCTGTCCACGCAGCCTGGGCCTCGCTCAACTCGCCCGCCACTTCTCCAATCTTCACCGCGAGCACATCCAGGTCGTGTACCTCTCCTAACAAATCCTGAACCCGCTTTAAATTGTCGCCCCACTCGGCATAGCGCCCTGGCAACAGGCTCTCCACCGTATAACGGAATCGCTTTACTCCAATTCTTAACTCATGCCAGGCTTCCGGTTTTTCCGCGCGCAATGCCCGCACGTGCAGTTCTTTCGCCGCCTCCAGGCGCTCCAGCGCCAGACACTCTGCCGCCAGTTTATCTGCAGGAACTAACCGGCTCCTGCTTTGCAGCCTGCGTTCCAGCTTACGCCAGGATTTTTGATCGAACTTGTCTACCGCCTTCAGCGCGGCTTGCTGGAATTGCTTTTCCTCCGCCGTAAATGCGTTCAATAATCGTTCGCGGATTGCGTCTGCCTCGGGACCTAACGTCTTTGTCCACTCTTCCAGTACCTGCGTGTCCCGTAACTCCCCCAGCTGCCGGAACAGCTTTTTGCCGAGCTTGCGCATGTCTTGCCACGCGGAATCCGGATCCACTTCCTCCATTACCGCCGCCACCGACCGGCAGCGCCGAATGGCTACGCGCAGATCGTGCACCGCTTCGGCTTCTGGGGACTCGCGTACCGCGTCCAACTCCTTCAGCACCCGTTCCATCCAATACTGCAACCCTCGGTGCTCGGGTCGCGAGCCCGCTCCTGTGTTTACTGTATCCATTTGTCTCTTCCGGCCGAAACCGCCAGTGTGGCAGGCCCTGTCGGCCACCTATAGGCTAGCCCGTTGTCGCAGGCGCGTCCAGTAGAGGGCGCTTGGCCATAACTCCGGCAACATGCGAGCCAGTACAAACCCCATTCCAATACATGCCAGCGAGCAAATCAGGAAAACATGCGCCGGGTCGGGGTGCCCTAGCCGCAACATCGCGTACTGCACCACCGGTTGCAGCGCAATCCCGCCAAACGAAAGCAAATTGGAGGCCCCGATCACCCGGCCCTTTTCTTCGGGCTTCGGCCGATTCTGGATCAATGCATTAATGGGCACGACGAAAAATCCCGCACAAATCCCCAACGCCACGAGCAGCAACAGCACCGCCTGATAGCTCAAACCCGGAACGAATAGCGCTCCGGTGGTCAGCACAATTCCGGTCATGCCCGGCAAGATCATCCCCATCTCGATCTTCCGGCCCGAAGCATGGCCCGCCACAAAGCTGCCCACGCCAATTCCCAGGCTGAGCGCTGCCAGCAGATAGCTGCTCCTTGTCTCGTCTGCTTGGAGGATATCCGTAGCGTACAGCACAATGTTGAGCAGCAAAATCGCTCCCAGAAACCAGAAAAACGTGTTCGCGATCACTGCCACCCACAACACCGCGTCTTTCCTCATTCTCTGAATCTCTTCGAAAAACTGCTTTGCCCAATTCCATTCGTAAAGCCGATCTTCGTCCGCCGCCGGCACGCGGCTGATCCCCAGGCTTGTCAGCAGTCCCACCAGCGACAAGGCCATCAGCAAGAACCCCGACCACTGCTGCTCCCCGCGAAAATGGTGCGCCAGGAATCCTCCAGCCAGCGTTCCACCGATCGCTGCCAGCAACGTCCACAACTCAATTACGCCGTTGCCCCAGCTCAACCTGCTCGTGGGCAGCAACTCGGGCAGCAGGCCATATTTCGATGGTCCGAAAATCGCTCCTTGCATGCACACAAAAAACAGCGCTACCGCTGCCAGGTCTAATCGATTCAGCCACAGCGCATAGGTCGCGCCGCCCATCGTCAGCAACTCCAGCACCTTCGTGCACACCGTCACGCTTCGTTTGCTGAAGCGATCCGCAAAATATCCACCGGGAATCGAAAACACCAGGAAGGGAACTGCGAACACCAGCGGCACCACCAACACAAACAGAAAATCCCGTTGCTCGCGTGAAATGCTCGACTCCAGGACCAGGAAACTCACCAACCACTTCAACGCGTTGTCGCTGAAGGCTCCTTGGAATTGCGTTGCAATCAGCGCCCAGAAGCCCAGCAATCCGCCACAGGGGTCTCGAGGCTGCACTAACTCTTGCTGTTCCACGCCAGAAGGGGTGTTCATTTTGCCCGCGAGTCTATCTTCTCCCAGCCAGCATCGCAACCGCCCCTCCTGCCATCCCACCGAGTCTTCCCGGGACCGCATGCTACCTGCACTTTAATCCGATCGGGGCCCTGCTGTATGCTTTCTCGGTTCGCTCGTCCCAGAACACTCGATCATGGAAGCGCCCCACTCCCTTACTCCTTCCCGCGCGCCTTGGCGCGATCGTTGGAACGAAATCATCTTTGGCCACGAAACCATCGCCGGCCGCCTGTTCGACCTCATTCTGCTGGTCGTGATTCTCCTCAGTGTTCTTACCGTTCTCCTGGAGAGCGTGCGCAGCATTCGCGAAGCCCATGGTCAGCTCCTGGAGATCGCTGAGTGGGTGTTCACCATCCTCTTTACCATCGAATATGTCGCGCGCTTGGCCACTGCCAAGGATGCGACGCGCTACGCCAGAAGTTTCTTCGGCATTGTAGATTTTCTCGCCATTGGCCCCATCTACTTGAGTTTGTTCTTCGGTGTCACCCATTCGTTCGCGGTATTCCGCTCGCTACGTTTGCTACGCGTCTTTCGCGTCCTGAAACTTACGCAGTTTATCGGCGAAGCCGCGGCCTTGCGCATTGCCGTAGCCGCCAGCATGCGCAAGATCATCGTCTTTTTGTTCGCCGTGATTACCATCGTGGTCATCGTCGGGGCCCTCATGTATCAGATCGAGGGCGAACAGAACGGCTTCACCAGCATCCCTGCGGCCATGTATTGGGCGGTCGTGACGGTAACCACCGTTGGCTACGGCGACATTTCGCCGCACACGGTCTTGGGCCGGTTGCTTGCTTCGGTGCTCATGATTCTCGGCTACGGCATCATCGCCGTTCCCACCGGAATCGTCTCGTTCGAGTTAGCCCGCGCCACCGGTTCTTCCGCTACGCGCGCCTGCACGTCGTGCAGCCTCGCGTATCACGACCGGGACGCCAGCTACTGCAAACAGTGCGGCAGTCTACTTCCGCGTCCCTAGGAATTGTTTTTCAACTTTGTCCGCAGGCGGTCAAGCCAGGTACTGCAACGACGCCGCAATCATTCTCTTCGTGCCCTCGTAGGGGTTTTCCGGTCCTTCCCATTCCATCGAGCAATATCCCTTGTATTTGCTGGCATTCAATATCTCGAACGTCCTCTTTAGATCTACACGGAAGACCTTGCCCTGATCTCCCACCTCCGAATCCTTCACATGGCAAATGTTGTAGGCGTGCCGAAACATCGCGGTCACCGCATCATAATTGAATTTCTCGTTCCCGCTCGCCATCGAATTGCAAAAATCCGGCAACGCGTGCAGATACGGATGGTTCACTTTCTCGATCAACTTTACGACAAAGAACGCGTCTTCGCTCACCAAGTCGTCGTTCTCTAGGTTCACCTGGATATTTTTCGCCGCGGCATACTCCACCACCGCCCGGACGCTCTCCGCCGCCCGCTCCAGGTTTGGCTTGGAATTGTTTGCGCCGGCCATCGATGTCCGCACGCTCGGCGACCCGATGATCACCGCAATGTCCACCCATTTCTTCCCGTTTGCGATGGCTTTGTTCCGGTTCTCCGCCTCCGCGTCGTAATAGCTGAACGCGTTGTCCACCGGAATATTCACCGCGTGCACGCCCGCCTTTTCGATTGCTTCGCGGAATCCGTGCAAATACCGCTCATCTGTGGAAGGGAAGTGCGAACTCAACGGCTCGACGCCGGGAACGCCAAACTGTTCGCGCACCTTGACCGCAAAATCGCGCAAGTCCATCCCCCGTCGACTCTTGTCCCGAAATTCATTGGTCGCGCTCTCAATTTCCGCGCGAAACGGCCAGGACGCCACCGCCAATCGCTCCCGCGCTTCGCTCGGAAACTTCATGTGCGGTGTCGCGTCCTGCGCCATCATCGAACGGGCCAGCAATCCCATAGACTCACGGGGTAGTGCCATGGCTCCAGCGGCCACCAACGCAGAGTCTTGCAGCACACCACGACGCGACAATTTCTTCATTTCCCCTCACTTGGAGCGATGATTGATTTTCTGCCAGCCTGCTCGTATTCAACACCCACACCCGCCCAAATGCAATCCGGCTCAATCTCCGTCAGGGCACGGCTTCAGCGCTTGCGGCTCGATTCTTGTAGCGGCCGCCTTCTGAGGCGGGCGTGCTGTGAGCTTTTTCAAACTAGTACACACATTCCGTGGAACCCTCAAGAAAAAGCGAGATTTATGCTGGTTTTGTTGCGGAAAGGCATACAAGCGAACTAAGCGAAAGCCGCTGTTCAGGGCAATTACCAGGTTTACGTGATTGGTGGCCGAGAAAGGAATCGAACCTTCACGGTGCTAAGCACCGGCAGATTTTGAGTCTGCTGCGTCTGCCAGTTCCGCCACTCGGCCACGTCAAAAGAATATCATAAGCAACGAATATCGGGCATCGCCGCGAGGAGCCTGCGATGGCTCGCCGCCTCACGAATGTCTGTTCTTCCGCAAGGATAGCCACAACGCTAAAGCTACCGCCGTCCAGACACCAACAGCCAATAACAGCGCAACATAGGGATGAAGGACCCTAATAGCAGCCGCACGTGCCGCCTTCGTGCGTAGGCTTTTTCTGTGTCTGTTTCTTGGCAAACAATGTACCGCTTGCTGTTTGCCGGGATTTTCCGAACCGCCACTTCAGAACCGGTAGATCACACCAATGTTGGCCTGCCCCTGTTCTGCTTTGTTCGCGATCGTTGCTGGGTAACACCCGTAGAATGGATCACAATATTCCGTCTCTCCTGACGTCGTATGTGTCGGTGACCACCGCACCTCTGCTCGCAATCCCCAATGTGAACTTAAGTAATATTTCACCCCGCCGCCCAAGTTATACGCGAAGCGGTTGCTGAACCCCAAAACATTCTCGCCGTTCACTTGGCCTACGCCGTAATGCGAGAACCCCAACCCCGCCACCACGAACGGCCGCAATTTGCGGTCCGGGGACAGGAAGTGATACAGCACGCTGAACTGGTACATGTCGAAGTTCATGTTCGCCACGGGGCTGAAAGTGTTGGTGTTGGGATCGTGTGCGGTCAAAGAGGTCGGCTGACGGTTCCACATGAACTCTCCTTGGAAGCTTCCCCAGAACGACACGTCGCCCATGATGCCGAAATCTTCGCTATTTTTGATCTTCAGATAGTCGACGTTGGGGTTGCCGGATTGGCTCAGGTCGATGGTTCCCCCAAACCTCGTCCCGAAAAAGGGAGTGATTTCATACCTGCCATTTTCATATTGCGCTTGGACTGCTGTGGTGCAGAAGAACAACAAGAACACGGCCAGATACAGCGATTTCCTGATGATGATGAGCATTTTGCCTCCTGAAGCAGCTTCCCGGTAAGAACCTGCGAAAGACGCAAAATGGTGAGAGGGCTTACCCCAGCGGCTCTGCAGGCCTCCTCGTCATGCAAGGCCAACGCCACTCTCGCGGATCACTCTGAAGTGCGCAAATTGCACTGTTTCCGATCTCTGCGTGGGATAAACCGCAACAGAGTCGCCCGCCAACTGTAATCAACGGGCACAATCCACGTGAAAAACATTTACACCATGCAGTTCCAGCTCCCGCATTCGCTTATTGGCCGAACAATTCGCGGAGCCTCGATTCGACTCTTTGTTTGATCTTTTGACCAGGGATGCAGCGTCAACGGGGGCGTTGTTGGCTGCATCCCTGGCTTGCCTCGTCATTGGATTGTAGGCAAACTGAGTTTCGCCTTTTCCGCTGCTTTCTCTTGCATCTGGCCCGCCACTAGTGGAGCGCGCCGTCCCGCTCTACAAAGCGTCGTGGATTGTTGTAGTTGCAAATTTAACGCGGGAAATCTGCCCGGCGAAACGTAAAGAAAAAGATCAATCGCTGTGCTTCAACGGAACAAACCAACTTCTTCCTTCGCGCTCGACTCGTCGCCTTCTGATCTTCCATCTTCTGACTAAACCAGCTCCTACGACGAATCTTGTCGGGATGGAATCTGATTTGCCTCCACTCCCTATGCAGGTCCCGTCGTGCGACCACACTTCCGCCCACCTGCTCGCAGCTTTGCATTGTGAGCTGTCGCAAGACGACGGGAAGGAGGTACGAATAACTATGGAGATTGTAATGTCCCGTGGACGATCGAACCGTCTGATTTCTTCGCGAATCATTCTTATGTCGGCAGTGCTACTCTTTCTTCCGCTCTTCGCTCAGGGAACAGCAGCGCGCAGCTCGACTCCTAACACCCAAATTCCCGCCGGAACGATTCTGCCCGTCGTTCTGCATACATCCTTTACTTTTGATAAATGCAAACCAGGGCAGGTGCTGGAGGGCAAGATTGCCCAAGACGTTCCACTAGCCAACGGATCACGAATTCCTAAAGGCGCGACCATCCAGGCGCACATCGTCAAAGTTACCCCCAACACCACCACAGCCGCCAGCCAGGTGACCATTCAATTCGACAAATTGGAGCTTAACGGCCAATGGGTCCCCGTCGTTACGAATCTGCGCGCCATCGCCGGTTTCGTGAACGTGCAAGAAGCTCAGGTTCCGGAGGAAGCACCCGGCGAAGGCAGCCCTTCCACCTGGCTGCCGACCACGCAAATTGGCGGAGACTCCGTCTACGGTCTCGACGGCCCAGTGATGAGCGCTGAAAACGCCTCACAGGTGGTTGGCAAATCCGTCGCCGGCGGCGTACTCGTTACTCCAAGTGCGAATGAAAATGGAGGATGCCGCGGGGCTATCGATAAGAATCAAAGCACCCAGGCCCTCTGGTATTTCTCCAGCGATGCCTGCGGAGTCTACGGCATCGAACATCTGAAAATCGCTCATTCCGGCCGCACCGATCCCTTGGGAACGATCGCTCTGGCCACACAGACACCCAAGCTTTCTCTGCGCAGCGGCGATGCTTTGCTGCTCCGCGTGGATTGAGTACCTTCGGCATACCGCTAGAGGCTAAGGGCAGGGCAGCGTTGGGCGCCAGCATCATGGGATTTATTTGTGACCACCCCCGACGCTGCCAAAGCCTCCGCCGTGAAACCCCCCACCATGAAACCCTCCGCCATGAAACCCCCCACCGTGGAACTTGCCTCCGCCGATACCATGAAATCCGCCGCTTTTGCTTCCGCCAAATAGGCCATGTGATTTATAGACGGATGCGTAGTGCACTCCGTGGCCGTAGTTCACCGCCTGTTTGTAGTGCGCTTGCGGGCCCCAGGTGTCCACCGCCGTCGGGCTGAAATGCCGGCGATAGTGGCCACCCCCGGCGAACGGCGCTGCGAACGCGCAAAAAGGCGAATAAAAGCCCCAGCCGAACGGGCTATAGAAAATTCCATCGCCGGGGAGAAACGTGAATGCGTCAAACCACGGGTCCCAATACCAACCTTCGCCAAACCAACCGAATCCTCCCAACGAATACGTCGGGGCATAGTCGGCGTTCGCTTCGGCCAGGTAAGCGGAGCGCAGCATAGTCCAGCGATACAGATCTTCCGCTTCGATTTCCTTCTTGTCGAAAGTTCTTTCGTGAAGTGGGCGCTCCGCGAGGTCCGCTTCATGGCCTTCCTTCACGCTTAGGGACTTTTGCCCCTCGCGGATGACTGCTTCTCCCGCCAACACCCGTACCAGATGGAGACTGGCGTTAAGGTTGTAAAGGCCCAACCTCGTGAATTGAATACTTACCCCATCCTGCAGAATACGCAGATCGTTCTCCGGGTGAATTTGATCGACTTCAACGAAAGCCTCTCCCTGTTCAACTGACAACCGGATGGTGCCTGTATTGGCGATCATTGTGACTGAGGCTGACGGGCCAAGTCGTAGGAAGATGCCTGGTGTCAGCAGGAGTTCCACTTTCCCGTTTTGCGTCCGCAAAGTTTGCCCAGCATCCACAACGAGTGTCCCAACCGAATCAGCAGCAATAGGTTGAGTGCCAAGGGTTACTTGGCCTTCTACGTAATTCACTGTTCCGGGCTGCGCCGCTTTCGGCTGGTCGGCAGCCTGTAGTAGCGGCGCGGCTAAAAGAACAAACCCTACAAATCGCGTCAGGTAGTTCATGGGAGCCATGGAGCAATAGGGCAATTCGAGGACCGAACGATGAATAGGCACAGCGTTGATAATTTGCTTATATCGTACGGTGTTGCTGTATGGCGGCCAAACATGACCATTTTTCGAGCGCAATTTTGACTGACCAATGTAAAGAAACTGTACAAGCGATGCAGGTTTTGCGATACCTCTCCAGCCTTCATTTGTGCAACCGGAAATCTCACATACAAATACAGTAACTTGCCTATTCCCGTCCTATGGACCCTGCACATATCTTCGCTATACCAAATAAGCGCAAACCCAATGCGTTTCCAAGCGCTGAAAGGAGCCGGCAGGGTTGGCCCTGCAGCTTGAGGAAAGGGACCCTCCAGAATGTTTCCTGCCCGAGGTACGGCCCTAATCACTTTGTCGGCGGCACTTCTTGCGGGCTGCACAGTTTCATGCGGCGACTCCAGCGCGCAAGCGAAGCGAGTTTCGCCCGCACAGGAAACGCCTGAAATTGCGGTGATGAAGGTCAACCGACAGGATCTAGCCAAGAGCCTGTCGGTTTCGTCCGAGCTTGTGCCATTCCAGCAAATCGATGTTTATGCGAAAGAATCGGGGTTTGTTCAGAAACTCAACGTGGACTATGGGAGCAACGTGGAGGCCGGTCAAGTGATGGCTGTTCTGGAGATTCCCGAACTTCAAATACAGCTGGACGAAGATCAGGCCGAAATCAGTTATGCCGCCAATCAAGTGGCTCGCGCCCAGGAACAGGTCCAGGCGGTCATGGCAGAACAGAAAGTCACCCATCTTCAATTCAGCCGCCTCGACCAGGTGGCCAAAACACAAAGCGGGTTGGTCGCGCAACAAGAGGTAGACAATTGGCGAGGGAAAGATCTCGCCGCCATGGCCGATCTAGCTAGCGCGCGTGCCGCATTGGAATCGGCGAAGAGCCAATTGGCTCGAGCTATGGAAAAGCAGCGTCGCGACCACGCAGTGTTTGAGTACTCGAAGATTACCGCGCCGTTTGCGGGCGTGGTCACCAAGCGATATGCGAATCTCGGCACCCTGATGCAATCGGGGATCAGCTCCAGCACTCAAGTGTTGCCACTGGTGCAGCTATCCCAAGACAGTCTTTTTCGGTTGGTTATTCCGGTGTCGGAATCGTACGTTCCCGGCATAAAAATTGGAGACAGCGCCGACGTGCGCGTTCCTTCCTTGCAGCAGAACTTCACCGGCAAAGTCGCCCGGATCTCTTTCGATGTGGACCGGTCTACACGAACCATGCACACGGAAGTCGACGTGCCCAATCCCAAGCGCATCCTGATGCCCGGAATGTACGCGGAAGCAACGTTGGAATTTGATTTAAGAAGGCACGTGCTAGTGGTTCCCCCGCAGGCGGTGAACATTGAAGGGCAGAATCACTCGGTGTGGGTGATCAGTCCTTCGGGAAAAGTCGAACACCGCGAGGTGACCCTCGGCGTCGAGACGCCCGATGCCATCGAGGTGTTATCGGGACTGAACGAGGGTGAAGTAGTGGCCATAGGAGACCGTAGCCGTCTGCATAGCGGCGAAACCGTGCGCGCGAAAGAAACTCAGCTGATTCAGTACCGAGCTGAGTCCGAGAAGTGAGTCTGCAATGTCCGGATTTGCCATACGAAACCCGTATTTCATCCTTGTTGTCTGTGTGATGCTCTTGCTTATCGGGACTGTGAGTCTTGTTCGCATGCCCGTGGATCTGTTCCCCGCCATCAACATCCCAGTAGTTGATGTGGCCACCTTTTATTCGGGGATGCCGCCGGAGGACATCGAGACCGACATCACGAACCGATTTGAGCGTTTTTTCACGTTGGCTTCCGGGGTTGATCATATGGAATCACGCTCGCTCCCCGGTGTGAGCATCATCAAGGTATATTTCCAGCCTGGTACGGATCCCGATGCGGACCTGACGCAGCTGTCTAACCTGGCTCTGGCAGATTTGCGGCGGTTGCCGCCAGGGACACTGCCACCGGTGGTGCTGAAGTTCGATGCTTCCAGTCTGCCTGTTTGCCTGGTCACACTAAAGGGCCAGGGTCTGACGGAAACGCAACTCCGTGACTACGGCCAATTCCAAATTCGTGACCAGATCGCCGTTATCAAAGGTGCTGAGGTTCCTCCGCCATTTGGGGGGAAGTATCGGCAGATCATGGTTTATGTCGACCCGTATAAGTTGCTATCGCGCGGGCTGAGCGTTATGGATGTCGTGAACGCCGTGAACAAAAACAATCTGATTCTGCCCGCAGGTGACGTCAAAGTCGGCAGCTACGACTACTACGTCTATACCAATGCGTTGGTGGATCAACCGACTGAGTTGAACAGCGTGCCGCTGAAAACGGTGGGGGAACGATGGGTGTCCGTCGCCGACGTAGGGCAAGCGGAAGACGCCCATCAGATCCAATACAACTTAGTCCGAGTAGACGGCCAGCGTTCTACTTATCTGCCGATCATGAAGCAGGGCGGAAAAACGAATACCATCGAAGTCGTGGACGGTGTTCGCGGTCTTCTTGGACACTTGTTTGGGCTGCCCAAGACTCTGCAAGCAACGGTGGTCTTTGATCAATCGGCCTTCGTGAAAGAGGCCATCAAAACTCTACTGCATGAAGCGCTGATCGGCCTCGTTCTGACCAGCCTGATGATTCTCCTGTTCCTGGCAAGCGCACGCGCAACGTTGGCCGTATTTCTGTCCATCCCGCTCTCTGCGTTAACCACGTTGCTCATCCTTTATATGTTCGGAACGAGCCTGAATACTATGGTTCTTGGTGGTCTAGCCCTGGCGTTTTCCCGGATCATCGATAATTCCGTCATTTCCTTGGAGAACATTTATCGACACTTGGAAAGCGGTGCGCCAACGGAACGTGCGGCCGAAGAGGGTGGTGCGCAAGTGAATCTTGCCGTCTTGGCAGCAACCCTTACCGCGGTGGTGGTCTTCATCCCCGTCGTTTTTCTTTACGGTGTGAGCAAATTTCTCTTTTCGGCTCTGGCTCTGGCGGTGGCCATCGCGCTATTCGCCTCCTATTTCGTGGCCATGACGGTGATTCCGTTATTCTGTGCCCGTTATCTTCGCTATGAAAAGCCCGGTCTTGCGGACGCATCCACCGCCAAGAAGCCCTCCCTTGCTCGGCGATTTCACCTAGGGTTCGATCGGGGATTCGTACGCATGCTGGATTTGTACGAGCGCACGGTGCGCAAGTCAGTCCAGCGGCCAGGTCTCACCGTTGCAGCACTGGCGGGGGCTTTTCTGCTGAGCTTGACAATCTATCCTTTCATCGGTTTAGCGTTTTTTCCACGAACCGATGCCGGGCAGTTCTCCATTAACCTGAAGGTTCCAACAGGAACGCGTATTGAAGTGACGGAACAATACGTTGCTAGGGTCGAGGACTTGATTCGCAAAGTAGTCGGCAAAGACCTCCACATGATCGTCTCCACCGTAGGCCTCGACCCTGGCTTCGCTTCGCTGTACACAACCAATTCCGGAGAGTACACCACCACCATCCAGGTACAACTGAACGGCTCCCATGCAGTCAGCAGCTTTGCGTACATGGACCGCGTACGCGAGCAAATCGCTACGCAGTATCCCGAATTCCGGACGTTCTTCAGCAGCGGTTCGATGGTGGATGCGGTGTTGAACATGGGCATGCTCGCTCCAATTGATGTCCAGGTAGCCAGTGCGGATTTGCAGCAAGCGAATCGAATCGCCCGCGACCTAGCTGAAAAAATCCGTACGTTCTCTGGGGTCGGCGAAGCTTATATTCCGCAAGACATGGATTACCCAGCGGTGCGTCTGGATGTTGACCGTGTACACACTGCGGAGCTCGGCCTGAGCCCGCAGGACGTGATTCGGAATGTAATCACCGCCTTAAATTCGAACTTGATGATCGCTCCGAACTATTGGCTTGACCGGAAGACTGGGAATGATTACTTCCTGACCGTCCAGTATTTCGAGCACGGCTCGCCGTCTATCCATGATTTTGTCGATCTGCGGAATATTCCGCTGCGTGGACCCAACGTCGCGGAACCGACGACCCTTGACACGGTGGTGAAGCTGACCCGCATCGTGACTCCCACGGAAGTGGATCATTATCAGATTCAGAGGGTCAACGATGTCTATGTCACTCCGAAAGGCGAGGACCTCGGGCGAGTTGCCAGTAAGATCAGGAAACTGATTGCCGGCTCGCATTGGCCCGAAGGAGTTCGGGTTAATCTGCGTGGCATGGTCAATTCGATGCAAGAGTCGTTCAAGAGCTTCGGCAAGGGATTGGGACTGGCGGCGGTGTTGTTGTATTTGATTCTGGTCGCACAGTTCAAGTCATTTAAAGATCCCTTTCTGATCATGCTGGCGATCCCCATGGGTTTCATCGGAGTACTGGTGATTTTGCCGCTGACCCACACAACCTTGAATGTTATGTCCCTCATGGGTGTACTCATGCTGGTTGGCATCGCCGCCTCCAACAGCATCCTGATTGTTGATTTTGCGCATCTACAGGAGAAAGAGGGGCTTAGCATGGAAGATGCGATCATCAGGGCCTGCCGTGTGCGCCTGCGACCGATCTTGATGACTTCGCTGGCCACGATCATCGGCATGGTGCCCATGGCTCTGAAACTGGGCACTGGGAGTGAGCAATATGCGCCACTGGCGCGCGCCATCATTGGAGGACTGACGGCTTCCGTGATTCTAACCGTGTATTTAGTGCCAGCCGCCTATGTCCTCGCATACCGACGGCGCACCGAAGTATCGCGACCAGAGGCTTAATTAATCGGACCACCACTACGGGGCGCCGAAACTCACCGGAACAAAGTGGCAAGAGTTGGTCTTTCTTAGCGCCGTACAACCGGATGCTATTTTTTCGACGTACGGTTTGCCGGGCGCCCGACAAAATGTTGGCCCTTCAGCACCTCCACGTTGTCGATGAAGCCGATCATCGCATAATCTTCGAAATAGTTTTCGGCGATATGTTCGAGAATCTTCAGGGCGACTTCGGGTGAGGCGATGACTTCAATCTTCAGATTGGCGGATTTTTCATAGCGAGGTCGAATACCTCGGCCGCCCCGGCCGCGCACGCTGTAGCAGGTGTATCCTGTGGCTCCTAGAGCGAGAATCTCTTTGAGTAGTCGAGCTTCCAGATCACAATCTCCGATGATCACCACGCGTTTCAGGATGACCGTCTCCATGAAGTACTCTCCTTTTAGCCTTCGATTTTGTGCTCTTCGATCTTGTTGTAAAGCAGACGGCGATTAATCTGAAGACGGTTCGCAGCTTCCGATTTATTACCGCCGGAATCCTTTAGTGCCCGGCTGATTAGGCGTTTTTCCAGCTCGGCGACGGATTTATGGAACGGGAGATCGAGCAGATCAATTTCGAACGGATGTGCGTCGCCATTGGGATTGCCGTGAATCTTGGCCGGCAAATGTTCCGGCATGATCACGCGCCCGCGCGCCATCAGTACCGCGCGTTCGACCATGTTCTCCAATTCGCGTACATTGCCGGGATAAGAGTAGTTCTGTAACACGAGAATGGCTTCGTCGGAAAATCCCACCACCTCAAATCCATTTTTCTGGCTGTACAGGCGAAGAAAATGCTCGGCCAGAGGGACAATGTCAGATCGGCGCTCCCGCAACGAGGGTATCTCAATCCGAACCACGTTCAGCCGATAGTACAGATCTTCTCGAAATACTTTCTCTCGAACGGACGCTTCCAGATCGCGATTCGTGGCGGCTAGCACACGAAAATTGCCGACGATCGTCTCGGTTCCTCCAACCCTCTCGAAGGTGCGTTCCTGCAGAACGCGCAGCAGCTTGGACTGCAAGCCTGGCGACAGTTCGCCAATTTCGTCCAGGAAAATCGTGCCGCCTTCGGCCAGTTCAAAGCGCCCGGTTTTTCTCCCGACGGCTCCCGTGAAGGCCCCTCGTTCGTGCCCAAACAACTCCGTTTCCAGGAGATTCTCGGGAAGCGCCGCACAATTTACCACCACAAACGGTTTGCTTTTGCGTTGGCTATAGTTGTGGATTGCTTCCGCGACCAGTTCTTTGCCGGTCCCAGATTCTCCACAGATCAACACGGTAGAATCCGTCTCCGCCACTTTCCCCACCATGATGAACACGTCCATCATCGGCGCGCTCGTCCCGATCAGACGACCCGCGGTTCCCACATACCCTTGTGTGGATTGCGAGTGCAGCCGCAGCACTTCCTGGTTCAGTGTGGAATGATCCAGAGCGCGTTCCGCAGATACAACAATCTCGTCCAGGTCGAATGGTTTGGTAATGAAATCGTACGCACCCAGGCGAATGGCTTCAATCGCGCTGTGACTGGACCCGTATGCGGTCATCACGATCACTGGGATCGAAGCGAGCTTCTCGTGGCTGTGCAGGTGTTGCAGAACCTGCTCCCCTCCCACCTTGGGCATTTTCCAATCGCTAAAAATCAGATCCGGCGTGGTGTTGTTGAGCAACTCGATGGCGGAGGAGCCATCATCCGCCTCCAGCGTAGTGTAGCCACGAGCGTGAAGGATCTCCGCGAGTGTTTTGCGAAGGTTTGCTTCGTCGTCGATGATGAGAATGGTCGTCGCCATCGGAAATGACCTCAGCGCTCCTGTTTCTATGACGTCAGCGGATTGGGGATGGTCACGGTAACCTGGGTGCCGCGGCCTGCTTCGCTATGAATCTTGATGTCGCCACCGTGGGCCCGAATAAGCTCGTGGGAAATGGACAAACCGAGACCGGTCCCAGACGGTTTCGTAGTGAAGAATGGATCGAACACATGCCCCACGATCGACGAATCCATGCCCTCGCCCGTGTCTTGGAACTCCACGCTGACGCCGTCGCTTTGTCCGGCCTCTTTTGCGTGCGCTGCTACGGTGACCGACAGGGTCCCGCCTTTGCCAGACATCGCTTCCAAGGCATTCTGAATAATATTGTCGAACACCTGGGACATGCGATCCTTGTCCACCATCGTCAGGAAGTTGCGATTCGGAAGATTAGTCATTAATTGCACATGGCGACTGAGGGCAAAGTCTTCGAACGATTTCACCCGCTCCCTCACCAGACTCCGTAAATCGACCAGCTCAAGCTCGAGTTGGATAGGCCGTGCAAAATTCAGTAGACGGTTGACGATACCGTTCAGCCGGTCGATCTCCTCCAGCGCAATCACGCAGGATTCCCGCACCTTCGCATCCGGAGCGTCGCGACGGCACATTTGCACGCGCAAACGAATCGTTGCCAGTGGGTTGCGTACTTCGTGAGCGACGCCGGCCACCAGCCGCCCCAGACTCGCCAGGCGCTCGCTGTGCCGCAGTTGTTCTTCCATCTGCTTCTCGTAAGCGATTTTTTCTCGCAACGTGCTCCCAAGCCGATTGATCGCCGCGACAATCCTCTGGATTTCCGCCGGTTCCTCGACCGTGTTGATCTGCGACGCCAGGTTTCCTTCCAGAGCGTGCAGCCCGCTTTCAATTTTGCGCACGCCTCCCTGGAGATTACTAATGACCAGCAGGGTCAGGAGTACGCTGGCCAAAGCCGCGGCCGCAAGTCCCGCGGTAATCAAATACGCCCGAAAACGGTTGGCTCCGGGAACGTCCGAAAGTCGTTTCACGGCCCAGGCACTGCCGACCACCGAATACCCGTCCCGGATGGGAATAGCGCTGATGAGCAACAGTCCCGAAGGCTCCGCAACTACCACGTCGGAGCTCTGTCGCTTAGCCGCGGCCAGCCTGGCAGTCTGCAACACCGCCTGGTGCTCGCTGTCCGGAATGACGCGATTTTCCGCGTCTTGCGGCGAGGCCTCACTCGTGGGATAAAAATTGCCAACCAAGCTATCGGCCGAAGACGAATAGAACCCACCTCCGACCCCTTCCAGATTTTGCAGAACGATATGGCTCACTAAAGCCATCACTTCCCGGGCAGCCGGATCGGCCGGGTTATTCAGTGCTGGTAGCTGGTTATTACGATGGGCCGCATCGGCGCGATCTTCATATTCCTGCGCAAGATTGGTGGCCGCTTCCGTCAGACGCTTTTTCTCTGCGCCCAGGACCGCCGATTTCGTGTAGCGCAACGTGGCCATGATCGCCAGTAATACGGCGATGGACAAAACTACAACAAGTGTGCCCAACAGGCTCACTTGCCATCGGAAACTCATCCTAGACAGTGGAAATCGAAAAGGCAGATTGCCGCCCTTCTCCCCCGTCACGTGTCCAGCTATCATAACAGCGGTTGCGCGTTGAGGGCCCACCTGCGGTGGCTCATCATTGCAACTACAAAGTCTTGCTGCTCCCGCTCTCAGCGGAGCGACGTGTGCTTGGCGTACCACTTACGACAGACATGCTCGGCGGAATGAGCACCGGCAAGCGCCGCCTGGGCAAACTCCGAAGCGTCTTCCAAGACAGAATCTCGATAGGTCCGCTGCGCTTGGCGAAAGAACGCGTCTCCCCAAGAAGCGATCTTTCGTACTTGAGCGCGATCTTCGGTGGGCAGAGTGCCATTCTCAAGGACCCAGTGAATCCGGGCCAGCACCGATTCCGCATTTGCCAAGTCTTCCTCGACGTGATCTGGCTCTGTCATTGCACCGTGCCGTCGCGGCGGCGGGGGCACCAGCGAAGGCAGCGTATTGTCCGATCGCAGCGTACGTGCCACAACAATCTCCACGATTCTGGCGAGGCCCCCTGAGGCTAGGGCGAATTCCTTGGCGCTGGCAAAATCGGCGGCCTCGAACTTAGCCAATGCCTGTACGTAGGTGTGCTTCACTTCGTCCAGAAACTGGCTGATGCCCGGTACGCGGTACCGCAGAATATGCAGATAAGCCAGGATCGCCTGGATGCGGTGCAGGCTGTCATAGGCTACACCTATGCAGCGCGCCGAGTCGTCGTGCGAGAATTCCGTCGTGTTTTCATAACTTGCACGAGGGTCGTAGCGGAAGTGTCGGAAATAAGGACCCGGCGGTAATTGCCCGTCTTCTTGTTTCCCGCTGTACTGCGTGGGATTCGCGGTTGCCTCGCCTTCCGTGGCGCCTTCCGTCGTGGTCCGAGAAAGTGGGGCCAGGGATGCAGTTTCAAGTGGGGGCTTTTCTGACTGCATCCCTGGTTTGCCTTTCGCTTTGTGGGCAGGCAAAGTCACGCGCTGTTTGGAGTTCAGGTTGGTAATCACCGTCGCGTAAAAATAGGGTTCCTGAGCGCCGTTGAATTGGGGCTCCGCTTGTATGGCCACCGAGCTGCCCCGCTCAATCAGGTTCGACACCAGTTCTCCAGACTCGCCGGAAAACCTTACTTCCCGTCCATCCTCCAGTGCCATTCCTTTTAGCGTGCCATCCTCATCCTGCATCAACCTTGCCACTCGGCCCGAAACAAATATCATCTGGCCCTCCCTCTACATTTCGATCCGGCCACTTGCAGATCCCTACCAGGTCAAAATGATCGTCCAGCAGACTACGCATAACGCCAACAAAACCAGAAAGCGAACGGTCCCGAAAACGATTAGGGTGAACAAGATGAGTGCCCGACAGTGACCAGTCTCCTCATACGCCGCATAGCGACACCGTCACTAAGCTGCATGCCAATCTCCAAAATCTCTTCCGATCATGGCTAACTAAACCTGCAATCAAGCAGTAGTCGATTGTTCGAATTACGGGATTCCGTTCTAAGCCGGAGAAGAAGAGACTCGAATAAACGTGAAGATAGCGAACAGGTGGCGTGAATAAAGCGAACACAAACGCGAATCCGAAATCGGGGTTTAGCTTCTGCGCGTACGCTACCGCTAACGCTATCTATCCAGCATTAATAGCTTCTCTTGTTAAGTGTTTAGGACTAAACTTTGCGGCAATCAACTTGCTCGCTCTCTACGATACGATTCATCTGCTTGCGCCGCTGAGGACGACCCTATGGAGTTAGTCTGGCTGGTGGCACTGATTTTGGCCTCGGGAGCGGCCATTGCCGGAGGCCACGGAGTCAAAGGCAAGCTGCTCAATATCGGTATCATTCTCGGCTGTATGGCCCTAGGTTTCAGCATCGGCTATGCGGCAGGACTCGGCAGCGAGAATATGGGGCGGGTCCGTGACGTCGGATGGTCCATCTCCCTGTTGCTGGGAATAGTGGCATCGATGGGCTGCATGAAATTGAACATTGGCAAATGAACTGCCATTGCCCTCGCCACATCGCCGCCCCGGTCCAATCGCTCGAATGAGTCGTCGAAGGCAGTGCGCTTAGAGATGAATCCAATGGATCAGGATTAATCCGAGCGTGCACGTTCCCACGACAATCCAAAGCGCCAGGCCCTGCAACAGCGGCCGCACTCCGACCTTCTGCAGTGTCTGTTTGTTGAGCCCAGTTCCGATCAAAAACAATGTCACCGTCAGGCCGATGCGCCCCAGTTGGCTAAGTTTCATGGAAACGCTGCTGAACGACGGCAGTAGCGTGCTGAACAGCGCGGCAAAGCAAAAGAACAGGATGAACCAAGGCCATTGAATGCGCGCTTTGCTCTTTAGAAGAAACGCCGTCGCGACAGACAACGGCACGATCCACAGCGCACGCGCTAATTTTACGGTCGTGCCCACCGCGAGCGCGGTCGCTCCATATTTCGACGTGGCTCCCACAACCGAACTGGTGTCGTGAATCGCCAGCGCTGACCATAGTCCAAATTGCGTCTGACTGAGGTGCAGAGCTGCGCCAATGACTGGAAACAAAAACAGCGCAACGGAATTCAAGATGAACACGGCCCCCAGCGATACGGCCATCTCCTCCTCGTTCGCGTCCGCAATCGGCCCGACTGCGGCTATCGCGCTGCCACCACAGATCGCCGTCCCCGCACTGATAAGAAAGGAAGCTTTCCTGTTCACCTGGATCAGGTAGCCGAGACCTAGGCCCAAAGCCATCGCGAAGGTGATGCTTAGCGCCGTGTACAAGAAACCTGAGCGGCCCGCGTGCACCACCTCATGAAGATTCATGCCGAATCCCAACCCAACTACGGATACCTGTAGCAGGAACTTCGCCAGGCTCCTGCTTTCCAGATGGTACGGATGCGCCAATGCCAGTCCATAAACCAGGCCACCCAACAGCGCCAGAGGTGGCGACAAAAGTCCGCTCGCGGCCAGAATGATTCCGACAAAAAATAGTTTCTTTTCCATTTCAACAGTCTGCAGATACAAGCCCCGCTTCGTCCAAGCAGTAAACCAAATTCGCGATAACCTGGCCTTATCACGGAAGCTTTCCTGAACTTACGTCCCAATGCACGCTTTCAATGCGCCACTTCGAGTATCCTTATATCCACTTGCCATGGAGAACTTCCGGCTCAAGGTCTTCCGAACGGTTGCCGATACCCTCAGTTTTCGCCGTGCGGGCGAGCAGCTGAGACTCTCTCAGCCAGCGGTAACCCTGCAGATTAAAGCCCTCGAAGAGGAGTTGTCTGTGCGGCTACTCGACCGCACTGGCAACCGCGTAGCGCTCACCGACGCCGGTCGCATTCTGCTGAAGCACGCCAGGGTTATTGCGGAACAGGTCACACAAGCGCAGGAGGAACTAGCTGCCCTCACTGGAGACCACGCGGGAGAATTGAAAATCGGCGCGTCTACCAGCATTGCACAGTACGTTCTTCCTCAGCTTCTTGGGCAATTCCGGCGTCAATTCCCCCGCGTGCGCGTTTCCGTCGTCAGCGGCAATACCGAAGTCGTCGTGCAACACATGATCTCCCACAAAATTGAGATTGGTCTGATTGAAGGGCCTGCCTTGCGCCGCGATGTGCGCACCGAACCCTTTCTCGAAGACGAACTCATCTTGGTTATGCCCGCGACCCATCCGTTCGCCACTCTGCCCTCGCTCTCCCTCGATCAGCTCAAGGGCCAGGCATTGTTGCTGCGCGAACATGGTTCCGGCACGCGGCGCGTGCTCGAAACGGCCTTCGAGAAAGCTGGCATCGCCCGGAGAAGCCTGAACGTGGTCATGGAGTTGGATTCCACCGAGGCGATTCTCTCCAGTGTCGAGGCCGGCTTGGGAATCGGTTTCGTTACCCGCTGGGCGGTCCTGCCCCGCCTTCCACTCGGTCGTATCAGAACCGCTCCCGTCAAGGGCTTGCGCATTCCCCGAAAATTCCTGCTCTTGTATCCTGCCGGCCCCAAGCCGAACGGATCTCCCGGCAATTTTCGCCAGTTGGCTCTGGACTTTCCTTACGTTTCTCCCGCCTAAGAGTCGCCAACCTCGCGTTACCATGCCTGCGAACGGTATTCCGCCGACAGTTCCCGGTAAAGCTTTGCCGCGAAACTCCTCCGCGGTTTCTCCGCGGGCAACTGCCGCAGCTGAACGATGGTCGATTCCAGAGAGCTGAGGAATGCCTGGCACGGCGCACAGCCGTCGAGGTGTTGCTCAATCCGTTCGCACATCGAATCATCGAGTCGTTCATCCAAATAATTCGAAAGCTCGGCAAACATGGCCTTGCACGAAGCCGGACGTTTGAGCTGCCCGGGGGCAACCGCTTTCGTGCGGGCCCCTGTGGCGTTTTGCTTTGCGCCACGAGTGGAATCCCGCTGCGCCAAGTCCTTGCGAACGAATAGCCGCGCGCGGTGCAGGCGAACGCGCACATTGCCGGGTTTTAGGCCGGTGATCTCGGCAACTTCATCGTCGCTGAGTCCTTCCATGTCGCGCAACACCAGCACCATTCGATATTGCGGCGGGAGTTTTTGAACCGCCTCGCGCAGGCGCCGGGCCCACTGGTTACGGATTGCTTGTGATTCGGGTGTCGGCGGTCCTTCCTTCGAAAGCAACTCCAGTTCCAGTTTGTCGGGCATCAGTTCGTCCAGTGAAAGGTCCTGTTTCGGCGCAAACTTGCTCCTCCTCCGCGACATCAGGCAGCGGTTCTTGGCCACCCGATACAGCCATACGAGCAGGGCGCGTGGGCTCTCGAATTTGGGCAAGTAGGGCAGCGATTTGACCAGCACTTCCTGCATGGTGTCTTCGGCGTCTTCGCGCTGTCCGCACACTCGCATGCTGAAAGAAAATACCGTGTGCTGCAGGAGCTCGAGGGCTTCTTCCAGAGATTTTGGGTCCTTTTTTGCGAGAAGGGCGACGGCCTGTTCGATTTCGCGACGCATTCTCTTCACCTTAGCACACCCGGCAACTCCCTTTAGCTCTTTGTAACAAGTGCACCGCAATTGCATTTATTCCACGAAGCAGCCAGGACTACTGGCGGAAAGTGAACTAAACGCGATGATTACGGCAAAGGTTCGGCTGACGCGTGCATTGCAATCGGAACGACAGTTCATCGCTGAAACAGGCAGCGGCCATCACCTCATTTTAGATGATGCCGCCGGGGGCACTGGGCCCAAACCCATAGAGCTTGTGGCGGTGGCATTGGCGGGATGCACCGCTTTCGACGTGATTACCATGCTGCGCCAGAAGCACCACCAGAAAGTGACCGGGTACGAGGTGCTGGTTGAGGCTGATCAGGCCGAACGGCCGCCACAGGTGTTCACGACGGTGCGAATCCGGCACGTCGTGACCGGATTTGGCTTGGACGACCGTGCCCTCGCGCAGGCCATCCAACTATCCGAGCAAAAGTATTGCAGTGTGGGCGCCATGATTGACAAGTGCGCCAAGCTCGAGACCTCCCACGAAATTCACGAAGACGACATCTCCTGGCTGAAACCGGAACCCGCGGAAACACGAGTCGGGCCTTGAGGCCAGCGATGCGATTCGGGCCCCGGAATTTCCTCGTGATGGCCATGGCGCTCGCGTCAGCGCATGGTCCAGTACTGGCGCAGGACACCGCAAAAAACATGCCGGTGACGCTGGAGCAGGCGGTGCACAGCGCGCTGCAACAAAATCCAGCCTTTCGCAGCAGTCAGGATGACGCTGCCGCAGCCCGCGCACGCTTGAAGCAAGTGCAGTCCGCGTGGTATCCACGTGTTGATTTTCATCAAGACTTCATTCGCGGGAACAATCCCATCGATGTTTTTGGATGGAAGCTCACGCAACGTCAGTTCACCGCTTCGGATTTCGCACTCAACAACCTGAACACCCCCACGCCACTCGACAATTTCCAGACACGGTTTGACGGGCAGTGGCGCCTGTTTGATTCCGGCCAGACGCTCTTTCACCAGCGCTCCGCCAAAAAACTGGTCACCGTTGCCGATTTCCAGACCGAGCAGGCACGGCAGGACCTGATTCTTGAGGTAGTGCGCGCGTATTACGGCATTGGCGTACTGCAGGAAAACGAAAATGCTGCCGAAAACGCACTGAAAACCGCGGAGGCTAACGCACAGCGCATGGAGACGATGCATACCGCTGGCACCGTGGTGGACTCAGACCTTCTGAGCGCCAAAGTGTTTGCCGCGCAGATGAAGGACCGCCAAATTCGTGCGCAGAACGATCTTGCCATGGCCCAAATGCAATTGGCGCGTCTGATGGGATTGCCGGTTGAGCAGCAATTGGAGTTGGCCGGAAGCCTGAGCGAACCGAACACTGCGACAAAGACGTTGCAGGAGTGGACGCAAACGGCGTTGGCGGAGCGGCCGGCATTACGTGCGGCGCAATTGCAGGAAGCGGCAACCGACGATGAGCGAAAAGCGGCAAAAGCGGAGTTTGGACCGACGGTCGCGCTGTTCGGCTCCACGGAACGCGATGCGATGACCCTGGCGGGGCCCTCCGGAACCAACTGGACCGCAGGCGCGCGCGTGGACTTCAACTTGTTTGCGGGCGGCGCAACCAAAGCGAGACTCGCCGAGGCCGCGGCGAATGCCAACAAAGCCAAGCACAACCTGGAATGGTTTCGCAGCGGCGTGACCCTGGAAGTACGCCAAGCCTTTTTGGACACGCAAGCGGCGGCACAGCGAGCCACAGCGGCGCGGGATGCGGCAGATCAGGCCAAAGAGAGTCTGCGCATCGTGCAGAACCGCTACGAAGCGGGCCTCACAACGATCACAGAACTGTTGCGTGCACAGACCGCGCAATTGGATGCACGCACCTTATATCTGAACGCCCTCCAGGATTGGCAGGTTTCCCAAGCGCAACTTGCGCGAGCGGCCGGCGTGCTTACGCCCGAGTCGCAACTGATTGCGGAGGCGGGCAAGTCATGAAGTGGACAAACAGAGAACTCATGATCGCAGGAGTGCGATGGATCGGGTTGGCATTCATCGTTACCCTGCTGCTGAGCTGCGGCGAGACACAAACGAAGCCCGCTCAGCCGGAAGTAGTGCAGGGGCTCCTGCTGCAAAAAATCCAATGGAAAAGTGTGCCGGATGAACTGCAAGCGCCCGGCACGGTGATTGCTTCGGCGACGGCGCAAGTGGCGGCTCGCACCATGGGTACCGTGCTTCTGGTGGCGGTGAAGGAAGGTGATGCCGTTCACCGCGGGCAACTGCTCGCACAGCTGGATGAGCGGGAACTCGCGGCCCACCGAAGTGCCGCGCAAGCAGGTGCGCAAGCGGCGGACGCGGGAATCAACCAGGCGCAAAAAGCGATGGCGGCGGCGCAGGCGCAAGCGGATGTAATGCAGAAAACCTACGACCGGTACACCTATCTGCAGCAGCAAAAATCCGTGAGCCCGCAGGAATTCGACGAAATCCGTGCCAAGCAACAGGCGGCACAGGCGCAGCTGGAACAGGCCAGGGCTGTGCTGGCACAGGCACAAGCGGGCAGGGAACAGGCGGGCGCAGAAGCTCGCGCGGCGGAAAGCGTGGCCAGCTATGCGCGCATTGTTGCCCCTTTTGACGGGCGCGTGCTGCGCCGGATGGTCGACCCGGGCTCTTTGGTGTCGCCGGGGGCCCCCTTGTTCGTCGTGGAGGATACTTCGCGTTACCAACTCCAGGCGACTCTGCCAACCGGGGCTTTGCTGTTTGTGAACAAAGGAAGTCTGGTGCGGGTAGAACTGGACCTCCGCGAAGAGCCTACCGGGTCAGAAAGTTGTCAATGCGACAATTCGATGGAAGGAAAAGTGGTGGAGATCGAGACAGGGGCGGACCCGGCCTCGCACACCCTCAATGCACGGATTGATCTGCCTCACGATGTGACGGTTAAATCGGGGGTTTTCGGAAGGGCATATTTTGCGCATGGAGAAAAGCAGGCCTTAATGGTGCCCCCGCAAGCACTGGTCACACGTGGCCAATTGCGTGGAATTTACGCGGTGGATGCGAATGGCCTGGTGCACTGGCGCGTGGTGACCTTAGGCCAATCCACGAGCGGTCAAGTGGAAGTGTTATCCGGCATCGCGCCCGGTGACGTAATCGTGTTGAATCCCGGCGTTCAGCAACTCGACGGCAAAAAAGCACCACAGGTTTCCGCAACTCGCGAGGAGAAACACTCGTGAGCCGAGGCTTGGCCGGGAACATTGCGCACGCATTCATCGATTCACGCCTGACACCGTTGATCATCGTGGGGTCGTTGTTGCTGGGGCTCTTCAGTATCTTGCAAACGCCGCGCGAGGAAGAACCCCAGATAGTCGTCCCGATGCTCGATGTATTTGTGGGCATGCCCGGGGCTTCGGCGAAAGAAGTGGAGCAGCGCGTCACCATTCCGATGGAGCAGTTGCTGCGCGACGTGCCCGGCGTGGAATACCTCTATTCCACCAGCCAGCCGGGGGGCGCCCTGGTCATCGTGCGCTTTTACGTGGGCACCAAGGAAGAAGACGCAATCGTCCGCACTTACAACAAATTGTACGCGAATTTCGACCGCATCCCTCAGGGAGCTTCCCAGCCGCTCATTAAAGCACGGTCCATCGACGACGTTCCGGTGCTAGCCGTGACCTTCTGGGGGAAGAACTACGATGGATATACGCTGCGGCGCATCGCGGCAGAGGTGCAGCAAAACGTTAAGCAAGTCGAAAACGTTTCAGAGACCACCCTGCTCGGCGGCCAGCGTCGCCAGGTCCGCGTGCTGTTGACTCCCCAGCGCCTGGCGGCGTACCACGTCAGTCCCTTGGTGATTTCCCAGGCTCTGCAATCCAGCAACCAGCGGTCGCTTTCCGGTTCGTTCGCCGAAGGCAACCAGGAAATCGCCGTCCAGTCCGGCGCATTTCTACAGAGCGCGGACGACGTACGCAGGATCGTGGTCACCGTCCAGAGCGGCCGGCCGGTTTACCTCTCGGACGTCGCCGAAATCGCCGAGGGCCCGGAAGAACCGGGCAACTATGTGTATTTCGGCTCGGGCGGAGCAAACCCCGATGGGGCCACCTATCCCGCGGTAACCCTCGCGGTAGCAAAACGCAAAGGCACCAATGCAACCAATGTTTCCAGCGACGTGCTGGCAAGAATCGATTCCTTGCGCGGATACGTAATTCCCAGCGACGTGCAAGTGACGGTGACCCGCAACTACGGACAAACCGCCAAACATAAATCCGACGAATTACTGAAACACCTGTTCCTCGCAACTCTTTCGGTGACGCTGCTGGTTGCCCTGGCGCTGGGTTGGCGGGAATCCGGCGTTGTTCTGCTGGCCATTCCAGTGACCCTCGCGCTGACTCTCTTCATCTTCTATGCCTACGGCTACACGTTGAATCGCGTCACTTTGTTCGCGTTGATTTTCTCCATCGGCATTCTCGTCGACGACGCCATTGTTGTCGTCGAAAACATCGTGCGACACTTCCGCCTGGCGGAAAACCAGGGCCGTCCCTGGGCCGATGTGGCCGTCGAAGCAGTAAACGAAGTGGGCAATCCAACGATCCTCGCAACGTTTGCGGTGATCGCGGCGATTCTCCCGATGGCTTTCGTTCGCGGATTGATGGGGCCATATATGCGGCCGATTCCCGTGGGTGCCTCGGCGGCTATGCTGTTTTCGCTGATCATCGCTTTCGTGGTTTCACCGTGGGCCGCGCTGCGTTTGTTGCGCGGACATACCGGGAAGCACGCGGACGGAGAGGCCGAGGGTTGGAGCACGCGATCTTACCGCAAAGTGATGACCGCGCTGGTCACCAGCGCACGCAAGCGCTGGATGTTTCTTGGCTTGGTAGCGGTGCTGCTGTTGCTGGCCTGTTCGCTCGTGGCCTTCAAAGCCGTGCGCGTGAAGATGCTCCCCTTCGACAATAAGAGCGAGTTCCAAGTCGTGGTGGATCTGCCGGAAGGTACGCCGCTGGAACGCACCCTGGCGCTCGAACAGGAAATTGGCGCGTACCTCCACACGCAGACCGAAGTGCTGAACTACCAGATCTACGCGGGAGTCTCCGGGCCGTACAACTTCAACGGACTGGTGCGCCACTACTATCTGCGGAGCGGGCCGAATCAGGGCGATATTCAGGTAAATTTGCGGTCGATCGACGAACGCAAGCGGCAGAGTCACGATCTCGCCAAAGAGATGCGCGGCCCCATTCAAGAGCTTGCCAAGAAGTGGAATGCGCGCGTGAAAGTCGCCGAGGTGCCACCGGGGCCGCCGGTGGTGGCGACGTTGGTTGCGGAAGTCTATGGCCCCGATCCCCAGCGACAAATCGAAGTGGCCAGGCAAGTGCGCCAGATTTTCGACGAAATGCCCGGCGTTGTCGACGTCGACTGGTACGTCGTCGCCGATCAAAAAAAACTGGACTTCCAGGTGGCACAGGACAAAGCGGCACTGCGCGGCATTTCGACTGCCGAGGTTTCGCAGTCCGTCGGGATGGCCCTCGCGGGAGCGCAGGTCGGATTGTTGCACGACCCCGCCGAACGCGAAGATGTTCCGATTCACATGCAGCTTGCACGCTCCAGCCGATCGAGTACGGAAGCGTTGCAAGGCCTGTATTTGAACGCTCCGAACGGGGCGATGGTGCCCCTGGGTGAGCTTGCTCGCGTCCAGCAGGGCCTCATCGACAACAACATCTACCGGAAGAACCTGCGAGATGTGGTCTACGTGATCGGAGACGTGGCTGGCGCGGAAGAAAGTCCGGTGTACGCCATCGGCAAACTCGGCGACAAAATCAGCACCCTCCAGATCCCCGAGGGCTACAAGATCGAGCAATTCACGGCCATTCAACCACCCGACACGAAAAAGATAGCCATTAAGTGGGACGGTGAGTGGCACATCACCTATGAAGTATTTCGCGACCTGGGATTGGCCTTCGCCGCGGTGCTCGTGCTGATTTACGTGTTGGTCGTGGGCTGGTTCCAGTCCTTCAAAACGCCGCTGGTGATCATGGCGCCGATCCCGTTGACCCTGGTAGGAATTTTGCCGGCGCATGCGCTGATGGGCGCGTTTTTTACCGCGACTTCCATGATTGGATTCATCGCCGGTGCGGGCATCATCGTCCGCAATTCCATCATCCTCGTGGACTTTATCAAGCTGCGGCGCCAGCAGGGCATGCCTCTCGAACAAGCGGTGGTAGACGCCGGCGCGGTTCGGTTTCGCCCCATGCTTTTAACCGCCGCCGCGGTGGTGGTCGGCGCTGGCGTCATCCTTTTCGATCCGATTTTTCAGGGACTGGCAATTTCGCTGATGGCCGGAGAAGTGGCGTCAACCTTTCTTTCGCGCATGGCGGTGCCAGTGCTCTATTACATCAGCGAGCGGAGAAGCGTATGACCATCGAGCGATATATCCGAATCATTGCGGGAACCTTTGTCCTGGCATCCTTGGCCTTGGGCACTTGGGTAAATCACAACTGGTATTGGTTCACCGCGTTTGTGGGCGCAAATCTGTTGCAATCGGGTATCACCAAATGGTGCCTGATGGAAGACATCTTGCGCAGCCTATCCGTGGGACGCAGTAACTGAATTCACATTCCTTGTGGCAGCGGTTGTACGCCGCCGTCCGGTCATACCATCCCTCTCTAAGCGCTTATATTTCCATTTGACCTTCCTTTATTGTCAGCGTATGTTGCCTTAAATCAGCTTGCGGTTTCTCTGCAGCCCGTTTTGCGAAATCCGCTGTCTCCCGGAGCTCCTTCATGGAACAACCACCCGAGGAATTCTCACGCGTCGTCACCTGCGCGCACTGCCACGAAAAACAAACCGTCCGCACCGACGGCAAATTTGGCATCCGTTTTATGCACGCGCAATCTGTGCGCTGCGTTAAGTGTTCGGCTGTGTTCAATGTCATCTTGCCGTACCAGATTATCGGTGGCCCGTATTCCAACGAATGACCGTTATTTCGAGCTTTTCCTCATTTCTTCCTCAAGTCTTCCTCAAGCTTTCCACAAAAATCCGCCGCGTACTCTTGCGCCCCTCCATGCGCTCGCGCATAGTCAGTTCCCACCTTGAATCTTTGTCCCGGAGGAAGGCAATGCTTTTCGCTACGGTTCGCCGCGGTAAACACGCCGGCACTCGTTTGATGCCGCATCGTTTTGAAGATGAGCGCTACCACGTCAGTTTGCGCAGGGAAGGCCCAGACATCCCACTCGCCAATCCTCAAGACATACCGGCTTATCTCGCCAACGGTTATTCGCTTCGCATGAGCAGTGCCGCGCAGAATTACCGCCCAACGCTGATTAGTCCCAAGTCGATTCGTGGTTGGAGATAACGAGCTTCAGGCAACGGGGCCGTCGAACTCAAAGGCAAACTCGAAGCCGCCCGCTCCGGGCACGAAATGCCGTAGTAGGATCTTCTGCGCGGCGCAACTTTGTTGACTCAAGCGCTCGTTTCTTCCCAACGGGCGCCTTTTTGCTTCTCTTCCTTCCTACAATCCTTATTCAAGATTGAATCGTTTTAATGTACACTGGCCCCAGTTGTTCCTGAACACCGCGTCGTTTTCCATTTTCTGCTGCGAGGAACCTTATGTCCTTTTTCCGCGCTTTCCGTTGGTCCGCTCTCGCGCTGTTTGCTTTTGTCTTTTCCGCTTCTTTTGTTTTAGCTCAGACCCCCGCCACCCGCCAATATCTGGATGGCACTTGGCGCTTGCAGTCGGCTTGCACAGACACTGCCAAGGGTGAGCAGATCTCCACCGTTGGTTACGACACTTCCAAATGGATTCCCGCCGAAGTGCCCGGCACCGTTGTCGGCGCTCAGGTCACCGACAAGGTCCTTCCGGACCCTGACTACGGCATGAACCTGAAATCGTTTCCGGGTTTTGTGTCCGATAACAGAGGCGTTTTCGCTACTCGCGATATGCCTTCGGACAGCCCCTATCGCTGCTCCTTCTGGTTCCGCACCGAATTCGACGCGCCCGCCTCCGCAAAACCCACAGCGTGGCTCCATTTCTTGGGCATCAACTATCGCGCTAACGTCTGGCTCAATGGCAAAAAGATCGCCGATCGCGCCGATGTCGCCGGCGCCTATCGCGAGTTCGAATTCCGCGCGGATAACGCCCTCAAGCGGGGCGGTTCGAACGCCCTCGCCGTCGAAATCTTCGCTCCGGAAAAGTGGGATCTCGGCATCACCTGGGTCGACTGGAATCCCACTCCTCCGGATAAGGACATGGGCATTTGGCGCGAGGTCTTTCTATCGGACTCTGGCGATGTTTCTCTCCGCCGCCCCTTCGTGAACGCCAAACTCGGCTCCGATTACAAGTCCGCAGCCCTCACGGTGAGCGCTCTTCTCACTAACACGACCGACCATCCGGTTAAATCCACCTTCCGCGTTGATCTTGCTGGCCTGCAGATCAACCAGCATGTTCAACTCGCTGCCAAAGAATCCAAGATCGTCCGTTTCACTCCCGAACAGTTCCCGCAACTTAAACTTGCACAACCGCAACTCTGGTGGCCTTACCAGATGGGCGACCCCTACCTCTACAACGCGAAATTCCGCGTTGACGCGAACGGCGCGGAATCGGACAGCTCCAACGTGCCTTTCGGCATCCGTGAAGTCACCTCCGAACTCACCCCCACCGGTGGCCGTCTCTTCAAGGTAAACGGTAAGAACGTCCTTATTCGCGGCGCCGCGTGGGCTCCCGACATGCTCCTCCGCTGGTCCTCCAGGCGCCTTGATGCCGACTTGAATTACGTTAAGCAAATGGGCCTGAACGCGATTCGCCTCGAAGGCAAGGTCGATCGCGACGAATTCTTCGACAAGACCGATCGCCTTGGTCTGCTCGTCATGCCCGGCTGGTGCTGTTGCGATGCTTGGGAACGTTGGAAGCACTGGACTCCCGAAACCAAATCCATTGCCGCCGCTTCCCTCGTCGACCAACTCGCCCGCTTGCGCAACCATCCCAGTGTCTTCGTCTGGCTCTACGGCAGCGACAACCCTCCTCCTCCCGAAATCGAAAACATGTACCTCGGCATCTTCAAGGATATGGAATGGCCCAATCCCACCGTCTCCTCGGCCAGTGAGCAAACCACTACCGTCACCGGAAAATCTGGCGTCAAGATGACCGGACCCTACGAATACGTGCCGCCTGTTTATTGGCTCACCGACACCCAAGCCGGCGGTGCCTATGGCTACAACACCGAAACCAGCCCTGGCCCGGCCATTCCTCCCAAGGAAAGTCTCGAGAAGTTTATTCCTAAGGACCATCTTTGGCCCATTGACGATTATTGGAATTTCCATTCCGGCCGCGATCGTTTCGCCACCGTCAACGTCTTCACCGACGCACTCAGCAAACGCTATGGCGCTCCCACTTCGCTCGACGATTACGAGCGCAAGGCCCAGGCGATGGCCTACGACAACGAGCGCTCCATGTTTGAAGGCTACGCCCGCAAGAAATATGCCTCCACCGGCGTGATTCAGTGGATGCTCGACAACGCCTGGCCCTCCCTCATCTGGCATCTCTACGATTACTATCTCGTTCCTGCCGGCGGCTACTTCGGTACCAAGAAGGCCCAGGAAATCGTCCACGTCCAGTACGACTACGACACCAACTCCGTCTCCGTCATCAACGGCAAATACGAACCGATTCAGGGTCTCGAAGCCACCGCGCGCCTCTTCAATATCGATGGCCACGAAATCGACCAGAAAAATGGCAAAGTTGATCTTCCCGCTGATTCCGCGGTCAAGGCTTTCGATCTACCCAAGCCCGCCAACCTCTCGACCACCTATTTCCTGAAGCTCTATCTCCACGACGCTTCCGGCAATCTCATCAGCGACAATTTCTATTGGCTCTCCACCAAACTGGACACCCTCGATTGGTCGAAGCGTCTCAATACCGTCTACACCCCACAAAAACAGTTCGCCGATCTCACCGGACTCAACACGCTCCCTCAGGTCAAGTTGGAGTGGACTTCCTCGCTGCGCCAGGAATCCGGGAAGGGAACCATCACCGTCAAGGTCAAGAATCCCAGCTCTAGCGTGGCTTTCCAGGTGCTTCTGCGCGCCGCCAAAGGCAAGGGCGGAGACGATATCGTCCCCATCTTCTGGGATGACAACTATTTCTCTTTGCTGCCCGGCGAAGACAAAACCGTCACCGCCACTTACGACTTAACCGACGCCGAAGGCCATCCGCCCGTCCTCGAGCTAGACGGCTACAACATAGCCCCAGCCACCGCCGACCTATCGCACTAACTCGGAGGGGCGCAGCATGGTTTATACCCTGATCTCCGGAGTGCGGGAGCCCAGCTCCCGCTGGTGACGCACCGCAAATGCCCGCCACCCAACGCTCAGCGGCAGCCCTGCTGCCGCCATCGACACACGTCCTCGCCCTCAGACTGCGGTCTTCCGCAGCCTGAGCGCGAGGGATCTCCATTCAAATCCAGAGTGTAGGTTTGAAATCTCGACAAACTATTGCCGAGCAATCGCTTCGACGTGCCCTTAAATCCCCAATACACTCACCAATTCCTTCACGCTGGCCGCACTCTTCTGCAATGCCGCATTTTCCTCGGCCGTCAATTTAATCTGGACAATTTCCTCCACGCCGTTGGCTCCCAGCTTCACCGGCACGCCCACAAATAAACCGTGGATTCCATACTCACCATCCAGATAAGTGCAGCAGGGCAGAATTTTCTTCTTGTCCTTCAAAATCGCTTCGACCATTTCCACCGCCGCCGCCGAAGGCGCGTAATAGGCCGAGCCGGTTTTCAGCAAGTTCACAATCTCCGCCCCACCCTTGCGGGTGCGCTCCACGATCGCGTCGATCTTTTCCTTCGACAACAGGTCCGGCAAGGGAATCCCCGCTACGGTCGAATAGCGCGGCAGCGGCACCATATCGTCGCCGTGGCCGCCAAGCACGAACGAGTGCACGTTCTCCACGCTCACTTTGCATTCCATGGCCACAAACGCGCTCATGCGCGCCGAATCGAGCACTCCCGCCATTCCAATCACGCGGTTCTTCGGGAATCCGCTAATCTTCAGCGCCGCCTGCGCCATGGCGTCCAGCGGGTTCGTCACCATCACCAAAATACAGCCCGGTGAATGCTTCACAATCTGTTCTACAACGCCGGCCACCACGTCATAGTTGGCCCTCAGCAGATCGTCGCGGCTCATCCCCGGTTTACGCGGAAACCCAGCCGTGATGACCACGACGTCGCTGCCAGCAGTGGCGCTATAGTCCCCGCCCGCCGTGGAAACGCCCAGCGCGAACGAATCCGTGCGCGTGATTGGGCCGCTTTCCACCATGTCCAGCGCTTTACCGGCCGGTGGCCCGTTCAAAATATCCGTCAATACCACATCCGCCAGCTCCAGATCCACGATCCTCTGCGCTGTCGTCGACCCCACAAACCCACCACCGACCACCGTCACTTTCTTCCGGCTCATCGTTCCTTCTCCTTTGGACTACGGCGGCTTCGCTTACCGCTAAGGCCACGAAGGACCGCCGCTTTTACGGCCATAACCGCATCAAATAACCATTCGCATCGGGTTGAGCGCACAACGGAACTCTTGTTTTTGCCCTCTCTCACCACTCGACACTAACCGCTGTTCTTACTCTCGAATTATTCCTCTGTCTTTACTCGCTACTCGCCACTGCTCTTCTCACATATTCCCAATAATGGCGTCCGCAAATGCCGACGTGCCCAGCTTCGTGGCCCCGCTCATCAACCGTTCCAAATCGTAAGTAACCTTCTTCTGCTGAATGGTCTTGGCAATCCCTTCTTCGATCATCTTCGCCACTTCGTTCCATCCCAAAAACTCAAACATCATCGCGCCGCTCAGCATCACGGAACACGGATTGATCACATCCTTATCCGCGTATTTCGGCGCGGTACCGTGGGTCGCTTCAAATACGCCGTAGCCGTCGCCAATATTCGAGCCCGGCGCAATTCCCAAGCCGCCGACCTGCGCCGCGCACGCATCGCTCAAGTAATCACCGTTCAAGTTGGGTGTGGCCAGCACGTTATATTCATTCGGCCGCAGCAACATCTGCTGAAACACCGAATCGGCAATCCGGTCATTAATCATTAGTTTTTTCTTCCACTGGCCCTTGCCATGCGACCCGCCGATCGCGTCCAGCACGCTCTTCACTTCCGCATACACCGTCTTCTTGAAATCTTCCGTGGCCTGCTCCAGTCCCGGTTCAATCAGGGCCGCATTCTGTTCCACGCTCAGGCCCGGGTTCTTTTCCAAATTATCCAGAATCCAGCTTTCCCGCTCAGTCACCGTCTGAGCTCGGAACTCCTCGCGCGCCAGCTCATAGCCCCAATCGCGGAACGCTCCCTCGGTGAACTTCTGAATATTGCCCTTATGCACCAGGGTCACGCTTGGCCGTCCGTTCTCCAGCGCGTACTGGATGGCGCGCCGTACCAAACGTTTCGTACCCGTGGGGGAAATTGGCTTGATGCCGACACCGGAATCCCAACGAATCTGCTTCTTGCCATCCTTCAGCATTTCCTTATTCAGAAAATCCAGCAACTTCTTCGCTTCCGGCGTCCCGCTCTTCCATTCAATCCCGATGTACACGTCCTCGGTGTTCTCGCGGAAAATCACCACATCCATTTTTTCTGGTTCCCGAACAGGGGAGGGAACTCCCTTGAAATAGCGCACCGGTCGCACGCACGCGTACAAATCCAAAATCTGCCGCAGCGCCACATTCAAGGAACGGATTCCACCGCCCACTGGAGTCGTCAGGGGTCCTTTGATCGAAACGCGAAAATCCCGGGCGGCCTCCACCGTGTCGTCCGGCAGCCACTGCTTGAACGTGTTGAACGCTTTCTCTCCCGCGAACACTTCAAACCACACCACGTGCCGCTTCCTGCCGTACGCCTTCTCCACTGCGGCATCAAATACGCGCCGCGAAGCCTTCCAGATATCGCGGCCCGTTCCGTCCCCCTCAATAAATGGAATAATCGGGTTGTCCGGCACTTGCAGCGTGCCGTTCGCGTAGCCAATCGCTTTTCCACCCGCCGGTACCGCCACACCGTTATACGTAGCCTTCATGTCCCTGACCTTCCCCTTGTGGACTTCTTCTGGCGCAAGGCAGTCTTCGAGCCCTGTTGCCATTCGCTTCCTGATTTTCGAATCAACTTTGCGTAAACCCCTAGCCCGAGGGCGCAGCGAGCTATCCGTTCCTGCTTGTGTCGTGGCCGATCATCTCGGCCGACAAGGCGTCATCCTGTGGTGCTGGGTGGCTCCCCATCCTTGCCCGCCCAGCTGTACGAGTGAGAGACACGCCGCCTAGTTCGCGGAGCGATAGCGAACCCTAAACCTTACCACATCATCCCCTGCTTCGAAATGTACTCTGGCACGCCCGTGGAAGATGCCAGGCTCCCTGCTCTCACCATGCCAATCGATCTGATCGGTTTCCCGCTTCTGATGCCGACGGACTTTCGGCTGTAGCCAGTTCGCTTTCCTGTTACAATCTCACACTTTGCACTTATCTCTGGAGGACCGACCGCATGCTTTTCGATTGGAATACCTATCAAGCCGAACTCACCAAATCCATCCCTGAGTTCGCCAAGCTTTCACCCGATTCTCTGAAGGGCTATCAGACCCTCTCCGCGGCAAATTCGAAAAACTCACTCTTAGGAGAAAAAGTGCGTCAGTTGATTTCGCTGGCCGTTGCGGTCACCACTCGTTGCGATGGCTGCATCACCTTCCACACCGACGCAGCCCTCAAAGCGGGCGCTACCAAACAGGAAATCGCCGAAGCTCTTGGCGTGGCCATGGCCATGAACGCGGGGGCAGCACTGATTTATTCTCTACGCGCGTTGGATTCCGTCGACGCGCACTCCCACAAACCGTGATTCAACATCGCTAAGCCGAGTTAGTTTTGGTCTTTGTGGTGGCCGCCTTCTGGGGCAGGGTCGTCTTGGGGTTTGATCTGTAGCAGCGGCTTTCACCGGGCACGGGGAAAAAATCAAGAAACTGTCATTCCGAGGGCGGTGTTTGCCCGAGGAACCTGCTTTTTCTTTGGAGGGGCAGGCGGCGACGCCTTACGATCCTTGCCGTCGATTGCCCAGAAATGAACTCGTCATCGAAATCACAAAAAGTGCTAGTACGGCTATGGACAGTATCACGACGATCATTCGTGGGCCCTCCCCTTCTGGCACTACCCTGTTGCAAGGGAAGGTCCACTCGCCAACCTTCATTTTTTCAATGATTTGCCGACTGCTCTAACGCCTTTCCTGCATGGAAAAGGAAACACTCTGTCCACCGTTTTTGGCACTTCTCCGTTAGGTTTTGCTCAGGTGGATCGAGCCGTCGCCAGTCGAAATCGTCAGCGGCTGGCCTCCGCCGTTCATGGTTCCATGGATTCTCGACGAACTAAATGTTCCTTCCACCGTCACCTGCAAGCCAAGGCTGATATGCCCATCATGGGTGCTGGCGTCCAGGTTTGCCTTCAAATCACCCGGCACTTCCAGATCGACGCTGCCATCTCCGGTGTGAATCGTCCAACCTGAGGCCACCTTGGACCCCTGACCGGCTCGCGCGGTCACGCTTCCGTCGCCGGTTCGAATATTCAGTCCATCGAAACGTCCTTCCAGATCGATGTGGCCATCTCCGCTCGATGCATCCACCGTTCCATCCAGCCCTCGCGCTTCAATGTGTCCGTCGCCACTATGGAATCGCGCACTTCCTTTCACGTCCTGCACGGTAATGCTTCCATCTCCCGTTCGCACATCCACGTTTCCGGTGATGGAGTCCGCTTCTACCGAGCCATCCCCGCTCTTAACGGTCAGGTCTGCATCTTTCGGCATGTGCACTTCGACCCGTAGGCTGGTATGCCGCACGCCCCAACTCCAGAAATTGCCGCCTGAGGTCTTGGCCGCTATGCTCACGGAATCACCATTCTGCTCTGTGCTGATGCGCAAGTCCCGGTCCACCTTGTATCCCGAGTACACGATCCGAACCTCGACCTGCTTGATGTCTCCGGTCGACACTCGCACTGCGCCGTCGTCCGTCTCAATACTTACCCGGGCATGGCCGCTCACCGTAAACGTCTTGGCCACCTCATCGGCGCGCGCCGCTGCCGCACAGCCAAGCGCCAACATTCCGGCCGCCAATCCCACCGCCAGTCGGGTTGGCAGTGCGCGTGTCGGGGTTAGGGAACGGGTGCGTACCCTCCACATATTTGTCCTCATCTCCCAATCTCCTCCGTTCAACAACGTTCTATTACCATGAACGCGCATCAGCCCCAAAATGTTCCCTATGACTCCTGGAGTGCGAGAGCCCAGCTCCCGCCGGTGACGCATTGTAATCCACGCCAAGCCGCGTTCAGCGGCAGCCCTGCTGCCGCTCCCGACCGCGCCAAGGTCCGCCCGGAATCCACTCACTTCTTCGCCGCACGGGTCTGCTGCCCCGGTTTTGCGCGCAGCGCTGCTAGAAACTCCTTTACCGGCAACGTATTGATCACATCCTTCTTTTCCAGCCAACCGCGCCGCGCCACGGTCACCCCATAGCGAATGAACTTCAGATTGCCGGTGGTGTGCGAGTCCGTCGAAATCACCACCTTCACTCCCTTCTCTTTGCACATCCGCAAATACACATCCTTCAGGTCCAGCCGGTCCGGATACGAATTGCACTCCATGGCCACGCCATGCTTCGCGCAAGCATCCAGAACCTTCTCCATGTCGTACGGCAACTCGTCGCGTCGCAACAGCAGCCGTCCCGTCGGGTGTCCAATGATCTGTGTGTAGGGATTTTCGATGGCTGCGAGCATGCGTTCGGTCATCTCCGCGCGCTCCAGGTTGAAATAGGAGTGCACCGAGCACACCACCACATCCAGTTGCGCCAAGGTCTCGTCTGAATAATCCAACTTTCCATCCTTCAGCACGTCCACTTCCGAGCCGACCAGCACGCGAATCCCTAAACCCTTGGCATCTGCGGCACGCAAATCCTTGCTATGTTGCGCCATGCGTTTTTCGTCCAGGCCATTGGCCACCGTGACCGCCTTCGAATGGTCGGTAATCGCGATATACTCGTGCCCCAGCGCTTTCGCTGCTGCTGCCATTTCTTCAATTGTGTTCTTTCCGTCGCTCGCGGTGGTGTGCATCTGCAGATCGCCCTTGATGTCTCGCAATTCCACAAGCTTCGGCAGCGTATGCTTCTCCGCCGCCTCGATCTCTCCGGAGTTTTCCCGCAACTCCGGTGGCACGAACTCCAAGCCCAATTTTGCGTAAATCTCTTCTTCGGTTCGTCCGGCAATTCTTTCGACGCCTCTGGTTTCGCGCGGTGCAGGGCTGGCGCCGGCCACTTCCGCCTTCTGCTTTCCATTACCACTCTTGACGTTGCCGGACTTCGTTCCTTTCTTTGCAGTTGCTTTCAGTGGGTCACCTGTGGAAACGCGAATCTTCGCGCCCGCGCTCTTGCTCTTGGCGTCTTGCACTTCGGCTTCTGCTGCGCTGTCTCCCAGCGTCGCCAATTCGTATTCGTTCAGCGTCCAGCCCATGTCGTTCGCGCGGCCACGCAGCCGCACGTTGTGCTCCTTCGATCCTGTGAAATACATCAACGCCGCGCCAAAATTTTCTTTCTCCAGCAGGCGCACATCCACCTGCAAACCATTGGACAGCGTGAAACTGACCTTGTTTTCGCCGTGTGCCAACACTTGCTCGATTCGTCCGTACTTCAAAATATGCGCAGCCACCTCGTCGATTACCTCCTGGCGGCTCTTCAGGTTCTTTTCGTCCTTCTTCTGTGGCGTCATGGTCACCAGCAGATCCAAATCCCCCACGGTTTCTTTCCCGCGGCGCAGCGATCCTGCCGGCGTTACGCTTTCCACCATCTTCCCGGCTTTCTTGATGTGTTCCGCAATCTCGTTGGCCGCGTCTTCCACGGTGGGCAACAAGAAGCGTCCCGATCCCTTCTTGAACGTCTCCACCGCCTTCAGAATGTTTTGCTCGCTCTTTTCTCCAAATCCCGCCAAGTCCCGCAGTTTGCCCTCGCGTGCCAATTTCTCCACGTCCGCCACCGTGGCGCACTTAAACTGCTTCCACAGCAGCAGCACCTTCTTGGGTCCCAGCGACTGCAGCGTCAGCACCTCTAGTAACGTCGGTGGGAACTTCTTTAACAGTTTTTGCCGCAGACCATAATCGCCGGTCTTCACGATCTCACTAAGGTGCTCCACCATCCCCTGCCCGATGCCCGGCAGTTCCAGCAGTTTCTCCGGTGTGGCCACCATTTGTTCCACCGGCTGCGTCAACGTCTCAATCAACTCCGCGGCCTTTTCATAGCTCCGGTAGCGCCCGATGATCGCCCCGTCAATTTCCAACAACTGTGCGGTCTCTCGCAGGATCCGCGCGATTTGCTTGTTGTCCATGCCCGTGATTATATCCTCTTGGTGGCACAGGGCACTCTTGCCTGTGCTGTGATGGCATTGTTGCATGAAAGTCGGGGTGCCCAAGAGGGCGCGTTTGCATATAAGGCCCTTGGGTTCGCCATTTTTGGTGGCACAGGCACTCTGGCCTGTGCTGGCGCAACACAGCCGCCCCCAAAAAAAAGCGGCGAAAGCTTTCGCTTCCGCCGCTCCTCCAACTCCAAACTCGCTTACGATGCCGGTTTGGATACGTTCGCCGCTTGGGGTCCTTTCGGGCCTTGCACAATCTCGAATTCTACCGGGTCTCCCTCTTGCAAAGTCCGGTATCCATCGCCGACGATCGCGGAATAGTGTACGAATACATCGGGCCCATCGTCCCTCCCTATGAATCCGTAACCCTTCGAATTATTAAACCATTTAACTGTTCCTTGCACTTCGTGTCTCCTTTGGCAGGTGACTACTTCTACTCTTGGGGCGGATCAGAAACTAATCGCCGCCATGAGCACGAATTGCGTGGAGTGTATCAAAATGGTTTCGCCAGTCAATATTCTGCTAGCAAAAAAGTCTCACTCCTGTGCATTTTTATACAAAAAAATGCCGTGAGAAAAGTTTTTCTCATGGTTTTCCATCTCATTCAGTCGCTTCAACTCTATTTTAGAAATGTAAGGTAGTACAGTATCCCGGCAATCGACTTCCCATCCCGCAATTTTCCCTGTTTCATCATCCGCTTTAGCTCATTCACTCCATACGCATGGGAAATTATTTTCTCGTCGGCCTCGGGTTCCGCTTCGCCAGCCTTCAAACCCTCCGCCAGCAGGATATGCATCCGCTCTTCCAGGAACCCAGGAGTCGGAAACACGTCCAGAAACTCGGTAAGTCGCTTGGCGCTGTAGCCAGTTTCTTCCTTCAACTCTCGTGCGGCCGCCTCCTTTACCGATTCTCCGTCGTCAATCCTGCCCGCTACCAATTCCCATAGATACTGCCGCGTCGCGTAGCGGTATTGCCGGATCATCAAGATCCGCCCGTCCTCGAACACAGGCAGCACCACGACGGAGCCCGGATGCGCGATCACTTCCCGGGTGGCCCGCAGCCCTCCCGGCTCAACCACCTCGTCCCGCCTCACTCCAAACACCTTCCCTCGAAAGACCATCTTGCTTTTCAGTACCTTCAGTTGCGGCTTACCCATCGTTTTCCTCGTCTCAGCTCCCGCTAATTCCGTTCGCTGCGTTTCCTTTACCTGCTTGCTCACCGCATCATATACTCAACCTATCCTCGAACATGGCCATTAACACCATCATCATCGACGATGAAAAGCCCGCGCGCGAAGAACTCGCCTTCCTCCTGAAGGGCTTTCCGGAGATTCACCTTCTGGCGCAAGGCAAAAATGGGCTGGAGGCTGTAAACCTTATCAAGGATCACAATCCCGACCTGGTGTTCCTCGACGTGCAGATGCCCGGCCTCGATGGTTTTGGCGTTCTGCAAAAGCTGGTCGAGCGCAAGGTCAAAGTGCCCCACGTGGTCTTCGCCACCGCCTTCGACCATTACGCCGTCCAGGCTTTCGACGTAAACGCGGTCGACTATGTATTAAAGCCCTTCGACAAAGCTCGCCTTTCCAAGGCCATCCAGAAGGTCAAGCGCGAGATCGAGTCCTCGTCCAGCCCCACCGAACGCCTCGAGCAGCTGGTTTCCCAGCTTGCCGCTCCCAAGCCGGCCAACTCCCAGCCCGCCAAAGTCATGATCCGGTCGCAGCAGCGCATGCTCCTGGTGGATTCCCGCGATCTGATTTTTGCCTCCATCGAAGGCGGCCTCATTTCCATTTCCGCCAAAGACGCCGAAGGCACCTCCAACTACCGCACCCTCGACGAACTGCTCGACGCCCTCGACGCCGAATCTTTCTGGCGTCCCCACCGCTCCTATCTAGTCAACATCCACCACATCAAAGAAGTCGTCCCCTGGTTCAAATCCAGCTTCATGCTCAAAATGAACGACAAAAAGCAATCCGAAATCCCCGTAAGCCGCCAACAAACCAAACGCCTCCGCGAACTCTTCAACCTCTAAGTAGCACAGACTTCAGTCTGTGCAGTTCTACCCGCGCCCAACGGTTCAGCCCACAGCCGACAGTGAACCGCAGCACCCTGGTGCTCGCTAGACCTTCTCTGCGTCCTCTGCGTTATCTTTTTTCTAGTCCTTTGCTCAGCATCTTGCCCACCCAACACTTTATTCTTACGCTGTCGGCTGTCGGCTCTCCCCCGGCAGCCCTCACATCAAAGCATTCTCCCGTGCCTATTTTTCGTTTCGAACCTCTGCGCTCTCTGCGCCACCTCTGCGTCCTCTGCGTTTATCTTTTCTGCTGCCGGCTCTCGGGGCGTGGCTGTCACCCAGGTTCGTGTCGCCACTCGCCACTAGCCACTCGCCACTTCTCTCCATTCCCACCGTGTTAACATTTCCTCCCATGGATTTCTCCCTCTCCGACCACCAACTCCTCATCCGCGATACCGTCCGCGACTTCATGAACACCGAAGTTCGCCCTCACGTCAAAGACTGGGAGCGCACCGACCATTTTCCCCTCGACGCCATCCGCAAACTCGGCGCCCTCGGCTGCTGCGGCATGCTTATGCCCGAACAGTGGGGCGGCCCCGGCCTAGACACCATCTCCTACGTCCTCATGCTCGAAGAAGTCGCCAAGGTCCACACCGCCATGTCCACAGCGCTGGGCGTAACCAATTCCGCTGTCCAACTCCCCCTCCTAGCTCACGGCACGCAAGCCCAAAAGCAGCGTTACCTGCCGCGCTTAGCCTCCGGCGAAATCATCGGCTCTTTCTGTCTAACCGAACCCGCCGCAGGTTCCGACGCCGCCGGTATCCAATCCACCGCCGTCCGCTGCGTCATCGATGAAAAGGAAAATTGTCATCCCGAGCGCAGCGAGGGATCTCTCTTGCCTTCCGCCAGCCAACAGCCACTCGCCACTAGCCACTATCTTCTCAACGGCACCAAAACCTGGGTAACCAACGGCTCCGCCGCGGGCGTCTACATTATCTTTGCCAAGACCGACCCTTCCGCCGGCGGAAAGGGAATCACCGCCTTCCTCGTCGAGCCGGGCACACCGGGCCTGAAAGTCGGCCGCCACGAAGACAAAATGGGCCAGCGCAGCTCCCCGTCCGTCGAACTTCTGCTCAACGACTGCCAAGTTCCCGTCGAAAATCGTCTCGGCGACGAAGGTGCCGGCCTGCGCATCGCTCTCTCCGCGTTAGACGGCGGCCGCATCGGCATAGCCGCTCAAGCCGTCGGCTTGGCGCAAGGCGCACTCGACGAATCCGTGAAGTACGCCAAAGCCCGCAAAGCCTTCCACAAATCCATCGCCGAATTTCAAGCCATCCAGTGGATGCTCGCCGACATGCATACCGAAATCCAAGCCGCCCGCGCCCTGCTTTATCAAGCCGCCTTCCTAAAAGACCAACAGCGTTGTCATCCCGAGCGCAGCGAGGGACCTGCTTTTTCTTCCACTAGCCACCAGCCACTAGCCACTGGCCACTCCTCTTCCAGCTCCAGCGCCTCCCGCGCCAAGCTCTACGCCAGCGAAATGGTCAACCGTGTCGTCTACAAAGCCGTGCAAATCCACGGCTCCCTTGGCTACTCCCGCGAATCTGAAGTCGAGCGCATGTACCGCGACGCCCGCGTCATCTCCATCTACGAAGGCACCAGCGAAATCCAGCGCACCATCATCGCCCGCGACCTCCTCAAGTAAGTGGCACAGGCACTCCTGCCTGTGCTCTTGGGTCTTCCCTAAACTCGTCCTCCCGTTGAATCTGTTATCCTTTCTAATTCGCTCCATCATCCCCATCGACGAGGCTCGATCGACTTGTCTAACTCCACCGCCACCAAACGCGTTCTCTCCGGCATGCGCCCCACCGGCCGCCTACAACTCGGCAACTACTTCGGCGCTCTCGAAAACTGGGTCAAACTCCAATCCGATCCCGCCAACGACTGCTTCTTTTTCGTCGCCGACTGGCACGCGCTCACCAGCGACTACGCCGATACCTCCGCCATCGCCGACAACACCATTCAAGTCACCATCGACTTCCTCGCCGCCGGCCTCGATCCGCAAAAGTCCGTGATGTTCTTGCAGTCCCTCGTTCCCGAACACGCCGAACTTCACCTGCTGCTCTCCATGATCACGCCGCTCGGCTGGCTCGAGCGTGTCCCCACCTACAAAGAGCAACTCGAAAACATCAAGAACAAAGACCTGCACACCTACGGCTTCCTCGGCTATCCCACGCTGCAAACTGCCGACATCGTCATGTACTCCGACCCCGGCAAACCCCTCGTCGTCCCAGTAGGCGAAGATCAAGTCGCCCACGTCGAAATGTCGCGCGAGCTCGTTCGCCGCTTCAATCTCTATTACGGGTTTGGCGTAAATCCCGAAATCTTCGCGCCTCAGAATCGTAAAACCGGCCGTAACGCCCTCTTCAAATTACTCGAAGTCTCGGCGAACGAGCCCATCATTCCCGAAGGCCAGGAAGTCACCCCCGATCAAAGAACCATCGCCACGGCCTATATTCGTCAACGCGTGCTGGAAATGGGCATTTCCAATTTCTTCGAGAAACTTCCCCCGAATTTGAAGCAGTACTTTTCCTTTTTGTCCGTACTCGAAGAACCCGATGTGCTGCTCACGAAAACGCCCCGCGTCCCTGGACTCGACGGCCGCAAAATGTCCAAATCCTACGGCAACGCCATCTATCTCTCCGAATCCGACGAGGACATTCGTAAAAAAACCAAAGTCATGGTCACCGACCCAGCCCGCAAACGTCGCACCGACCCCGGCAATCCCGACGTTTGTCCCGTCTACGATTGGCACAAGCTATTCTCCACGCCCGAACGCGATCCCGGCCGCCTCGACTGGGTCCGCCAAGGCTGCACCACCGCGGGCATCGGCTGCATCGAGTGCAAAGCCGCCATGGCCGAAAACCTAATCAAGTGGATCGCTCCCATTCGCGAACGCCGCCTTCACTACGAGCAACATCCCAAGCAAGTCTTAGAAATCCTGGATCAAGGTTCCGCCAAAGCGAAACAGTGCGCGGAGCAAACCATGCAGCGCGTCCGCGATTCCATCTTCCACTGGCCCGAAAAACGCGCCGCTCTGTAGCACAGGCTTCAGCCTGTAAGCATTCCGCACTTCGCTTTTGCCTAAAACCTGCTAACGTATACACGAACACAAACCACCCAGCATGCGCCTTCACTCTCTCACTCTTCGCGAAATTCATCTCAAACTCGTCGCTCCCTTCGAAACCTCCATGGATCGCGTCACCGAGCGCCGCATCATCCTCGCGGAGGCCCACGTCGACAGCGTCTCCGGCTGGGGCGAATGCACCGCCGGCGAAACTCCTTACTACTGCCCCGAGGACACCGAAACCGCCTGGCACATTTTGAAGAATTTTCTTTGGCCCAAGCTCAAGGGGAGGGAATTAGGCTCTGCCGCCGATGTTTGGCCTCTGCTCGAACAGGTGCGAGGCCACAACATGGCCAAAGCCACCGTGGAAACCGCCGTTTGGGATGCGGAAGCCAAACTGAAAAACATTCCGCTCTGGAAGCTAATCGGCGGCCAGCGTCAAGAGATCCCCTGCGGCGTTTCCATCGGCATCAAGGATTCCCTCGACGAACTCTCCGCCACCGTTAAGCAAGAATCAGCCGCTGGTTATCAACGCATCAAAATTAAGATTAAGCCCGGGAAGGATCTCGCCCCCGTCCAACGCCTGCGCCAGGATTTTCCGCACATCAAATTAATGGTCGACGCCAATTCCGCCTACCGCCACGAAGACCTTCTGCTGCTCAAGCAACTCGACGCCTATTACCTCATGATGATCGAGCAACCCCTCGGCTGGGACGACCTCTTCGGACACGTTGCCATTCAGAAGGAATTGCAAACGCCCATTTGCCTCGACGAGTGCATCCACACCTACGAACAGGCCGAAGCCGCGATTGCCCTCGGCGCATGCAAGATCATCAACATCAAACTCGGCCGAGTCGGTGGCCTGCTGCAGGCGAAGCGCATCCACAATCTCTGTCAGCAACACAATATCCCCGTATGGTGCGGCGGTATGCTCGAGTCGGGTATCGGTCGCGCGCAAAATATCGCCATGTCCACGCTGCCGAATTTCTCTCTACCCGGTGACGTCACCGCCAGCAAGCGCTACTGGCACGAAGACGTGATCTCCCCGGAAGTCACCGTCACGCCGCACGGCACGATCCAGGTTCCTCAAACCCCCGGCATAGGTTTTCTGCCTCGCCCCGACCGTATCGCCAGCATCACCGTCCGCCAAGACCACCTCACCTAGCGTCAGCGCACGTGGCACAGGCACTCCTGCCTGTGCTCTTGGGTTGCCGGCGGCAAAGGCTTCACAACTTGCGGTGTAGCGGCCGCCTTCTGAGCGGACGCGTCTAGTCAACGCAGCTCCCAAGAAAAAACAAGCCCGCCTGCCGCCAACTGTAAACTGCTGTTCATCTCCCCGTAATCGCTCGGGTGCAGCCTACCCGCACCGCCCACTTCACTTCACACCTTTAAAGGAGGAACCATGTCCAAGGAAGCAGCCGAGCATCATCGCAAAGCAGCGGACCACCATGAGCACGCCGCCCGACATCATCGCGAAGCCGCGCGCCACCACGAAGCGGGGGACCATCACCTCGCCGCCCATCACGCGCACATTGCCAATGGCCATCATCACCACGCTATGCATCACGCCTCCGAAGCCGCCAAACTTCACGCCGAGCATCACGGCGAATCCAGCAAAGCCGTCGGCCGCTAGTTCGCTCCATAGGACTCTCTTCGCGGGTGCCCCACATGCCGCCATTGCATGTGGGGTCTCCTCGCGCGGCGGGTTTTTGGGCTGCCTTCTGCTTGTCCTGAGCTGTTTTTGCGAAGGGAGGCGAGCCGTTCGTTTTTCTATTCCAACTTCATTTTCCGAACGGAATCGGGTTGAAACACGAAGCGCCAACAACCGCCAGCCAACTGCCCTCAATGTGGGGCACTGAAGACTGAAGACTGAAGACTGTAAACTGTAAACTGTAAACTGTAAACTGTTGCAGCTAATCAGCGGCTCGCCTGCACTCGGCGAGCCTCGTCTTCAGCTTCCCTAATTCCGCCGTTTCCCACCGCAACTCGTCTTGCTCGTAGCGCCGTCTGTCCGCTACCACCGGGTCCGCATTTGCACTTGCCGGATCCAGCAGAAACGCTTTTTCATCGTCCACAAACAACCGCATCAACAGCGCGACCCGCTTCTGCTTATCCTTAATCTGTTGTTCCAGGGTTGCGATTTCCTCTGCTTTTCTCCCAGCTTCGTCGAGAGCCCAGCCGTCCTTGCTTTTCCCATCGGCTGGGGCGGAGGCCACCGTGGCCGCCGGCGTGTGATGCACCGCCAACAGCGCGATCGAGTCATCCGTGAGCCTTTGATCCGATTTTCGCACTGGTTTTTCCACTACCGCGCTGCTGGGTTTGGAGTTAGCGTTTGCCGCAGGAGCCTGGCTCTGCGCGCGAGCACCCGCGCATCCGCCCAGCAGAGCGAAAAAGAGCAAGCACAAGAGAAAAATCCGGAGAAATAATTGCATTGCGGATTCTCCGTCGCAAATTAAGCCGTATCGTCAACCTACGCCTCCGCCTTTCTCCGGTACATAGACCAAAAGTACTCACCGTAACCATCAATGCCTGTTAGTCTGCAGCCTCGCACACCCAAGCGAGCACCAATAGGTTCCTGA
>DATKPS010000011.1:0-13202 GCA_035524015.1 Candidatus Sulfotelmatobacter sp. | reverse complement strand
TGCGCCATGTGCTGGATGCGCTGGTGACCGATCTGATCCAACACACCCAACAACAGATTGGTGCTGCGGGAGTGCGCAACGTCGAGGATGTTCGACGCGCGCCTGCGCGGTTGGTCAGCTTCAGCGAAACAGGACGGAGCCAGAACGCCGCGCTCAAGAAGTTTCTTTTTGCCCACGTTTACAATCACCCAGCGATTACCGAAGACAGCGATCGTTCCGTGCATTGCCTGGAAGAGTTGTTCGTGTACTACCTGCAAAAACCCAATTCCATGCCGGAAACTCACGAAGAGATGGCTCGAGAAACGCCACGCCACGTGGTTGTTTGCGACTACATCGCGGGAATGACCGACCAGTTCCTGCTGCGGCAGCATCAGGAGCATTTTGGATCGCTGGCCGCATCGGTCACTTCTATCGCGCGGCCCCAGCAGATAGAATGAAGCGGCGAAACGGAGCCGCGCTCATGTTCATGCGACGCTTGCCGCTGTTGGTGGTTCTTGCCGGGTGGTGGTGTGCCGGTGCGTATAGTGTCCCGCAGATACCCGGTCTGACTTCCTCGGCCAGTGCGACTACGGCGCAGCAACCGGCGGTGGCGCCGGATCCCCTGGGCCGGGAAAGCCCGCGGGGCTGCTTGCTGGGGTTCATCAAGGCAGCGCAAGAAGAGCGCTATTCGTTAGCCATTCAATATTTTCAGCCGCTTTCCGGGCGCCGCCATGTTTCTCGGGAGGACGAGGAGGAGCTAGCGGAGCAGTTTCTGGCTATTCTGAATCAGAAATTTGTCGGGCCATTGGATTTCGTCAGCAAAGACCCGCAAGGGCGTCTGGACGATGGATTACCCCCGGATCAGGAAAGAATCAGCATGGGGACCGGCGATACGTTTCCGATTTTTTTGGTGCGCATGGAAGACCCCGATGGGCGGAAACTGTGGTACTTCTCGCGCACCACGCTGGAAGCGGTGCCCGAAGTTTACGATTCGCTGACTTATCCGGAGATTGAGAAGAAACTGCCGCAGTACCTGGTGGCGCATCGCATATTCGGAGTGCCGTACTGGCAGTGGCTGGGCATCGTGCTGTTCATTCCCGTGGCGTTCGTGGCGGCGCGATTGTTGGTGCTGTTGCTGGAATATACGCTGCGCTATGGAAGAAAAGCGCGGCGCTTGCCCATAGTGCCCATCGATCCGTTGACGCGGATCGGCCCGCTGACGTTCATCCTGGCATTGCTGATCCACTACGCACTGGTGTCGTACATCGGCACGTCGGTGCTGTACCGCATTTACTACCGCCGGATCATCTGGATCTGTCTGGCGGTGGCGTTTTATTGGTTGCTGACGCGGATTACCCGAGCGATCTCGGCACGCATCGGGGCCAGCCTGTCGAGCCGGGGCATGTTTGCCGAACGTTCCATCGTGTCGCTGGTCCGGCGGTTCGTGGAAGTGTTCATCTTCATCCTGGTGACGCTGATCGTTCTGCACGGGTTAGGATTTGACGTGAGCGCCGCGCTGGCCGGAGTGGGCATCGGAACCCTGGCGCTGGGCTTAGGCGCCCAAAAAACGTTCGAGAATATGTTTGGCGGGGTGTCGATCCTGTTCGATAAGGTCATTTTGATTGGCGACACCTGCAAAGTGAACAACCAAACCGGAGTGGTCGAGGATATTGGGCTGCGGTCCACGCGCTTGCGCACCCCGGAGCGAACGCTGCTGTCGATTCCCAATGGCACCATGGCGACGGCAGTGATCGAAAACCTGCGCTTTCGCGATAAATTCCTTTGTCAGCAGGTGATTCGTCTGCGTTACGACCTTTCGCCCGACCACGTCCGTTTTGTGCTGGAGGAGATACGTCAATTGTTGCTGGATAACCCGAAGGTGGAAGACTCGTCTTCGCGGGTGCGCTTTATTCGTTTTTCGGACTACTCGCTGGATGTGGAGATTTATTGCTACATCCTGGAGAGCGACTACAACACGTTCCTGAGCACACAGGAAGCCTTGCTGCTGTCCATCATGGATTCGCTTGATAAGGCCGGAGTAGTGGTGGCGCTGCCGACGCAGACGACCTTGGTCACCCAGGACTCTTGGATTGATCCCGAAAAGGCGAAAGCAGCAACCGCGGCGATGGAAAAGATGCGCGATCCGGGAGTGCCCGGAGCGCCAAAGCTGCCGCGGAGTTCGTGATTGCGAGGCGCGCGCGAATCACTGTGCAAAGGTGTTGCACGCGGAAATGGCGCCGGAGTTCAGTCCGCGATTGAACCAATCCATGCGTTGCTGGGAAGTGCCGTGTGTGAAAGTTTCCGGCTGCACCCGGCCACGAGCCATTTGCTGAATGTGATCGTCGCCGACCGCGGCCGCAGCGCCCAAGGCCGACTGCACGTCTCCTTGCTCCAACAAACCACGCTGCTGGGTGGAATGAGCCCACACGCCCGCGAAGCAGTCTGCCTGTAATTCCAATTGTACCGATGCGGCATTCGCCGAGCCGGGATTCTGCCGCTGGAATTGGCGCACCTTGCTTTCTATGCCAACGAGCTTTTGCACGTGATGGCCGATTTCGTGGGCCAGAACATAGGCTTGCGCGAATTCGCCGGGAGCCCCGAAGCGGCGCTTCAGTTCGTCATAGAAGCCTAGGTCGATATACACCTTTTCGTCACCCGGGCAGTAGAAGGGGCCGGTGGCAGATTGCGCGCCACCACAGGCGGAATCCGTGTAATCACGGAACAGCACCAGCTTGGCATGGCGGTAAGGAACGTTCGCCTGCTGAGGCAATAATTGGTCCCAGGTCTTCTGGGTGTCGTCGAGGACGAAGGAGACAAATTGCACCAGGGGCTTTTCGGCTTGGTCGCGGGCTGGATCTGGGGTGCTGACGGCGGCTGACCCCGTGGCGGGCGTACCGCCCCCGCCAAGAAGAGCAAAGAAGTTCTGCTTGAAGATCAGGCTCAAGACAAAGAGCAGGAGCAGCCCGCCCAGCCCAAGACGCATACCGCCAAAGCCGAATCCACCGCCCCCACCGCCGCTCTGATCACGACGATCTTCGATGTCTCCGCTCACTCCACCGGGTGTCCAACGCATGATGAATTACTCCTTACTGGCGGATGCACAGGGTGCAGCTTTCACTGAGGATAAGTCCGGGGCGGAGGAACGCAACAAATCCTATCACTCCGCCATCAAAAGAGAATGTAGATTCTTGCCGCCGCAGGCGAATCAAATGGATTAAGTGGTTACCCAGTACCAATACCCTGTAACTTCGGGCAAGCCCGTATATCGAGGTGGGCGGACCCGGGTTAAAATGCAATGAATTATGGCCCCCAGCACAGCTAATGGCGAGCGCCGCAACCATTCGCGGCAAACTCCGTCCAGCCTGATTTATGTGGAATTGGGGCCGAGCAACGGCGGAATGATGCGCGATCTGTCCGTGGAAGGTTTCGCCCTCCGAGCGGTCATGCCCGTGCAGACCGGCGAGCAAATCCCATTTTCTTTTTCGTTGACGGCCAATGCCCGCATAGAAGGTCACGGCGAGATTCTGTGGGTGGAGGAACAGGGCCGGGTGGCGGGGATTCGTTTTGTGAATCTCCCGGCGCAAGCTCAAACAGTGATTCAACATTGGCTCGATGGCACGCTGGAAACTGGAGAGCCCGAGAAACCGGCGATTTCCGAGGCGCCTTCGTTCGAGGAATTGCGGGAGGAACTGCGCGCGCCGCAACCAGCTCGCAGCGAGGCGCCTCAGTCAAAACCGCATTGGGCACTGCGACTGCCCGGGCAACCTGCACCGGCTGCCCCAGACACGGAAAACCAGCGTCCTGCTCGAGCTTGGGAGATGCCAGAACAGGAGGAAATACCTGCATCTGTGGATAGCTCTGAAGGGGAATTAGCGCAACACGACCAAGTGGAACACCCGTATATCGAGCCCGTGCCATTTCCAGGCTTGCCGCATTTTACGACGCCACAAGAGCCGGTGGAGATTCAGTTCGAGCCTTTGCCAGAGCAGCGGGGCGCTGTACCACCCGGCCAAGGGGAGCGCTACGCCGCTGCGGGAGAAGAAGGCCGCGCGGCCCACGCGCCGGAGTTGCCCGACATTTCGGACATCCTGATACAGCCGCCGTTGAGCGAGAAGGCAGCGGGATGGCAGCCGCTGGACGAACTCAGCGAGGAGCACGCGAAGAGAACTTGGACGGAGTGGTTCACGTTATCGCGGGCCGTGGGCATCATGACCTTGCTGGCGCTGGTGGTGGGTTTTTCTGTGTATCACCAGGCCTTCGGCGAGGGGCTGATTTGGATTGGCCAGCAACTGGCAGGCAGTACGGGAACGCAAGCTCCCGCGCCGGCCGTTCCGGACAAACCTTCGAGCGATGGGACAAATTCACCCGAGACTAGTGCGCCATCCCCGGTCACAGCCGCACCAGCGACTTCCATAAGCAAACCCGCTGCAAATCCACCGGCGACCCGCCCCTTGGGAGAGACGGTTCCCTCTCTGCCGGAGACCAGCAAGAACTCTTCGCCGACAGCCGGCGTGGCGTCCACTGCTGAGCCGGATAGCGCACAGGAAACCGGATCCTCGGAGTACGCCCACGCGTTGCAGTTGCTTCATGACAAGAGTCGCGACGCGGATGTCTCGGAAGCCGTGCGCCTGCTTTGGATTTCCGTGGAGAAAGGCAACCCTAGCGCGGAGCTAACACTGGCTGAACTCTACTGGCGCGGCGAGGGAGTAGCGCGGAACTGCGATCAGACGCGGATCCTGCTCAGCGCCGCGGCCCGCAAAGGCAACGCCGATGCGGAAAAGCGTTTGCGGGAGTTCGAACGAGAAGGCTGCGAATAAAGTATTTTCCACCAAGCAGGAAAGTTGTAAGAGAATAGGCGCAAGCGAAGTAGTTTGTTCCGGTACGTGTGGAGGCCAATTGTGTTTTGTTCCAAGTGCGGTGCCGCCCTTGCAACCGATACATCGTTTTGTCAATCCTGCGGAAATCCAGTAGCGCGCGCGCCGCTGGCAACGGCAACACCGGCGATGGCTGGGGCAATTTCGCCGCACGCCGGAGTAGGAGCGATCGTTTATGCCACGAACGTAACCTATGCGGGATTCTGGCTGCGATTTGTGGCGTACATCATTGATTCGCTCGTGGTTTCGGTGGCGATGATGGTGTTGCTGGTACCGTTGTTTTTCCTGATGGGTGGCGCAGCAATATTAAGCTCGTTTGAGCATGATTTGGGTGACCATCCGAACCCGTTTGCCATTGGCGCACTTTTGTCTTTAGGCCTGGTTATAGGCGGCGTGGCGCTCATCGGCCACTGGTTGTATTTCGCGTATCTGGAGAGTGGAGAGAAACAAGCAACCTGGGGCAAACAGGCTCTGGGATTGTATGTGACGGATTTGGCGGGGAATCGTGTGAGCTTCGCGAGGGCCAGCGGGAGATTTTTTGCAAAACTCATCACCGGTTTAATCCCGCTGGGCATCGGGTACATCATGGCAGGGATCACCGAACGCAAACAGGCGCTGCACGATATGATCGCCAGTTGCCTGGTGCTGCGGCACTAGCGGCACGAGTTACTTCTTGCGGATGATTTTGTCTTTTTGCAGTTGCTTGACGAGCGTTTGCGCGTAGTTCTTTGCCAATTTCTCAAAGTCCTTTGAATAAATCGTGTCGGTTTCGCCGCTCCAAACCAGCTTCTCGTCTTTTGTGCTGTAGAGATTAAACTCCACGCGGACCACGATGTTTTCCTTGGTGTAAGAGGTGGTGGGATAGAAATCCGTGTAGGCCATGTTCCAGTAGGGCCAGAAGGTGTAATAACCGGGAGGTGGCACGTAGACGCCGCCGCTGATCATCTCCTGCGTTTCGGTGCGAACCGATTTCGGGCGAATCACCAAAACACTATCGAGGGAGCTTTCTTTAATGCGTTGCTTCAGCTCGCCCTCCATCATTTCGTTTCTCGGCGGCAGCACCATATAACTTTGCACGCCTTCGACGGCGTAATTGGCCAGCAGTTTCTTCATTTGATCTTCGAATTCCTGCCGGATTATGTAATTTTCCATTATGGTGGCGACCAGCATACGGTGGAACTGCGGCATGGGCTCGCCGGTGAGTACCCAACGATGGATGAGTTTCGTGCTGGCCAGCAACGGAAAGGCCGCCAGGGACACAACGGCGAGCAGTGCGACGCCGCGCAGGAAGAGTTTCATACCAAATGCTCCGGGAAAAGAACCATTGGGCTGCATGTTAACACGGTTCGCTGAGCGATCTGTTCCGAGATTGAAACAGGCGCAACGTCACGGTGAAGAACGGGCCGGGGCGGATTTGGTGGCATCGGTGGTTGGCGATTTACCCTTGGACGATTTCACGAACGGCTGGTAACCCAGTTCGTCCTTGCCTTCCTCAATGCGGTAAAACTGATCGGCGGGGAAGTTGCTAAAAGTCTGTTTCAGGCCACTGGGCCAGGAGATTTCCAGCCTATCGATTTTGCTGGCATCGGCCAATCCAAAGTGCGCGCGTAAATCGTTTTGCGACATGTAACTTCCGCCACTTTGCACTTCGCGAATCTGGCTCACGCCGCCAGCGGTGATTTTGACGCGAGTCCCGATCGCGTCGCGATTGCTTTTGGTGCCAATGAGCTTGAAGGAGACGAAGTGATTTCCATTACCGCCGCCGTTGTGCAGCAGCAGTGGCGGATCATTGTTGTTGGCCACGACCACGTCCATGAAGCCATCGTTATCAAAGTCCGCGAAGGCGACCCCTCGTCCAACGTGTGGCACAGTGAATCCTTCACCGGCACTTTTGGTCACCTCGATAAACTTGCCATGACCGTTGTTGTGGAACAGTGAGTTGATCTGCTTGTAGTGGACCTCGGGAAGGATCTGCTCGATTTCCGGATAGACGTGCCCGTTGGCGATGAAAAGGTCGAGCCAGCCGTCGTTGTCGTAATCGAAAAAGCCACCGCCAAAGCTGAGCACGTTCCGGGTGGGCACGGTGAGACCAACGCCGTCGCTCACTTCATCAAAGTAACCGCGACCGTCATTCTTCCACAGATGATCGGAGTTTCCCTGGAAATCCGAAATGAAAAGATCGAGCCAGCCGTCGTTGTTGTAATCCCCCAAAGAGATGCACATGGCGGCCATGGTAAGGCCGGCGCCGGTAAAAGCCATGCCGGTCATGGCGCCTTCTTCCTTGAAGGTACCGTTGCGCTCGTTGTGGAAGAGATAAGCACTGATGCCGTCATTAGCGACGAACAAGTCTGGCCAACCGTCGTTGTCGTAGTCGCCTGCGCCGACCGCAAGATTCTTGCCATTGGGCTGGTAGATGCCGGCCTTTTTGGTCACGTTCGTAAAGGTGCCGTCGCCATTGTTGTGATACAGGATGCTGGGACTGCCCGGATAGGCGCTGGGAGGGCAACTGCTCTCCACCTGGCCAGCGAGTTTGCAGTAGCGTTGCGCGTCGGGAGGAAAGGCCACATAGCTGCCGACGTACAGGTCGAGTTTACCGTCACGGTCATAATCGAAAAACACGGCGCCAGAGTGAAAGTAAGTGCCGAAGTCCATGCCTGCGACTCCGGCCTTATCGGTCACGTCGGTGAAGGTGCCATCGCCATTGTTGTGATACAGCACGTTGCGGCCATATTGCGTTACGAATAAGTCGGGGTGCCCGTCGTTATCGTAATCGCCCCACACACACCCGAGGCCGAAGCCGGTGCCGGGCACTCCGGCCTTATCGGTGACATCGGTAAACGTGCCGTCCCCATTGTTGTGGTACAGCGCGTTTTGCACTTGGATGCCCCGGCCGTAGCGATCACGGGTATTGACGAAATAGATGTCTTGCCAACCGTCGCCATCGTAGTCAGAGACACAAACGCCGGGTCCAAATTCTTCTAAATTAATGGAAATGCCGTTATTGCCTTTAAAATGCGTGAAGTGAATGCCCGCAGCCTTGGTGATGTCCGTGAATTGAATGGTCTTTTGTTGTGCCGGCGCACCCTGGGCCGCAAAAAGAAGAGTGAAAAAGCAGGCGCAATGCAACAATAGCCCAGTAATTTTAAGCCGAAAGACCAATGCTGTTTCTCGCCCGAAGTGCGTTCCGGATTTTCTATTCTCGCACGTGTGTTATGGGATTCCCAATTTGGCGAATTGGTTTGATTGACGCTGGCGGAATTGGCCGTTACGATGAGGCCGAGCGAGGAGAAAATGAATCGTCGGGAATTTGTGGCAAGTGGCGCGGCTGCGGCGTTGCTGAATGCGTTGCCCGCGGGAGCGGCGGATGTAAAGAAGTTCAAGTTGGGCGTGATTACGGACGAAATTACTCAGGAATTCGAACAAGCGCTGTTGTGGGCCAAGGGCTTTGGACTGAATTGGGTAGAGCTGCGCTTTTTGTGGGGCAAGTACGTGATGGACCTGCCGGCCGATGAGGTGAAACGCGCCAAGGACTTGTTGGGCAAACATAATTTGAAAGTTTCGGTAATCGATTCGCCGTACTTCAAAACACAACTGCCCGGAACCGAATCGAAATTTGCGGAACGGAAGCCCGACCCGTTGCAAAGCGGTGATTTTTCGCAGCAGAACGCCATCCTGGAGCGGGCGATCGCGCGAGCCAAGGAATTCGGCACGGACAAAGTGCGCATTTTTGCGTTTCTCCGCGTTGCGGATCCGCACACGGTATTCGATCGAGTGGCCAAGGAGTTGGAACGCACCGCTGCCATCGCGCAACGGGAAGGGATCCGCCTGGTCCTGGAGAATGAGTTTTCGTGCAACGTGGCCACGGGTGAAGAATCCGCGGCGATGCTCAAGATGGTGCAATCCCCCGCGCTGGGAGCGAATTGGGATCCGGGAAACGCCTACGACGCAGGCGAAACGCCGTATCCGAATGGGTATGACGCGCTGGACAAGAAGCGCCTTTGGCATATGCATCTCAAAGACGCGGCGCCCGGCGCCAAACCCGGGGAGAGCCAGTGGATGCCCATCGGGTCCGGGAAGATTGATTTTGTGGGCCAGTTTCGTGCACTGATTCGCGACGGGTACGAGGGCACGATGTCGCTGGAGACGCACTACCTGAATGCCGCGAAAAACAAGGAGCAATCGAGCACGGAATCGATGCAGGGGCTTCTGAAGGTGATTGCTGAGGCGTGAGGCACCACAGAAGTAGAAGTCTTCACCGCAGAGACCACTGAGGTCCGCTGAGAAAACGGAGGCTCGTTCCCGGATTCGCGACCTTTGCGATTTTGGGCGGGATTCCTCTGTTCTCTCTGCGGCAACTTTGCAGCCTTTGTGGTGAAACGAAAACGCAAGGGCGGGAAGAGGTGGGAGCTATGAAATTAGCGCGACGGGAATTTTTGACGGCAGGCACAGCCACAGTGTTGTTGAGCGGCTTCGCATGGCCGAGTGAACCACAACTCCCGCTGGCATTTTCGACTTTGGGCTGCCCGGGTTGGGAGTGGAACAAAATTCTAGAATTTGCGCAGTCCTACGGATTCGAGGCCATTGAGCTGCGCGGCCTGATGGGAAACATGGACCTGCCGACGCGGCCCGAATTCGCGCCGGCGCAAATTTCGCAGACCAAAAAACAAGTAGTGGATCATCAATTGAAAATTTCCGATTTGGGCAGTTCGGCCGAGATGCACGTAGCGGAACCAGCGGAGCGCGCCAAGCAGCTCGCGGATGCGCGGCGATTCATCGATTTGGCTTCGGCGCTTGAGGTGCCCTACGTGCGCGTTTTCGGCAACAAAATCAACGGCCCGCGCGACGAAGTGCTGGCACGGGTGGTCGATGGCCTGCACCAACTCGGCGAATATGGGGCGCCACGCGGCGTGACCGTTCTGATCGAGTCGCACGGAGACTTTGTGGACTCGCCGACGCTGAAAGAGGTGCTGACGCGCGCAGATTCCAAGTATGTAGCCTTGTTGTGGGACGCGCACCATACCTTCGTGGATGGCCACGAGCCGCCGGAACACACCGTGGCGGAGCTGGGATCCTGGATTCGCCACACCCACCTGAAGGACTCTGTGCCGGACGGGAAGGGCCGCAAATATGTGCTGACGGGAACGGGTGAGGTGCCGGTGGAACGGCAAGTGCTGGCACTGAGGAAAATAGACTACAAGGGATACTACTGTTTCGAATGGGAAAAAGTTTGGCACCCCGATCTTCAGGAGCCGGAGGTGGCCTTTCCGCAATACGCCAAGGTGGTCGGTGGCTACTTGACGGAACCACGGAAAAACGCGTAGGCTGCGCAAAAGCTCTGAACGCCGCCGTGGGTAGTACTAGGAAGCCAGCCTGACGGTTTCGCGCAATCTACAGAGTTTTCCTGTTGCCGCTTTCTTGACTTAGGGCACAAGTGCCCAAATAATGGAAAGGCATGAGCGTACGCGCCGGAGGCGCTGAAGATATGTTCCTCGACGTCAAAGATCTTGCCGTCCGCAAAGTGCGCATCCGGAAGAGCTATGCTCCCGGAAGTATCGATTACGGAACCAGCGAAGTAAAACAAGTCGAGCCCTTGGAAGTGACTGCTACTGCGGAACTTCTGGAAGGCCAGATTCGTATCGCCGGAGAGCTGGAGACCAAGATCGAAATGGTCTGTGCTCGTTGCCTGGAGCCGGTAATCGAGGATATTCACCGGAATTTCGACCTTTTCTATCAACCGACTCCCAAAGGGACCAGGCATGAAGAGGAACGGTTGAAGGATGACGACACGGAGATAGGATTTTTTGAAGGAGAAGGCCTGTTTCTGGCCGATGTGCTAAAGGAACAGGTGTTGCTGTCACTGCCGATGAAAGTGATTTGCCAGAGCGATTGTCGAGGGTTGTGCCCGAGCTGCGGAGCCAACCTGAACCACGAAGAGTGCCGTTGTGAAACGCACTCCTCCGACCCGCGTCTGGCTCCCCTCGCGCGGCTGAAGCAGGACTGGCTCAAGAAACAATAGATTTTCGGGCTGCTTGCCCATAGAATCCGACCTAGATCGGTCAGGCGTTGTGTGTAGCCGCGAGCGGGTCGCAAATAAGGAGTAGTAGAATGCCAAATCCAAAAAGGCGACATTCGAAGCGGCGTACCAGCACCCGGCGCGCGCATGACGGATTGCTCTCTCCAGCTCTGGCCAAGTGTCCCAACTGCCATGAGATGAAGCAGCCGCATCGGGCTTGTCCCCATTGCGGGTATTACAAGGGTCGACCAGTACACGACACGAAGTAGGCACGGGTAACCGGGCTCTCGGAGTCCTGATCGGCACAGCGTGAGCTGTGCCCACCGAACTTGCCAGAGTCACTGGAAATTTTCCATGATCACCATAGCGGTCGATGCCATGGGGGGAGACCACGCACCTCTGCCTGAAGTGGAGGGGAGTGTTCTGGCAGCGCAGGAGTACGGCCTTCGTGTATTGCTGGTCGGCCAGCCGGAGGTAATTCGGCCAGAGCTTGCCAGGCTGACGCGACCGATGGCGAGCGTCGAGATTGTTCCGGCCAGCGAAGTGATCACTATGGAGGATCACCCAGCTCAGGCCTTCCGGCGCAAGAAAGACAGCTCGGTGCACGTCGGTGCGCGCCTGGTGAAGGACGGATTGGCAGACGCGTTCGTGAGTGCGGGAAACACCGGGGCGGTGATGACCGTGGCGAAGTTCATCCTGGGCACGCTGGAGTCGGTGGATCGTGTAGCGCTGGCCGCCCCCTTTCCGAATGCCAAGGGTGGCGTTTCCGTGCTGCTGGACGTGGGCGCGAACGTAGATTCCAAGCCCGAGCACCTGCTGCAGTTTGCGGTGATGGGCGAGTTGTATTACCGGTTGACGTTTGGAAGCCGGAAGCCGCGGGTGGGGCTGCTCTCGATCGGCGAAGAAGAGATCAAGGGCAACGAATTGACGCGCGCGGTGTACGACCGTTTGAAGGATTTGCCGGTGCTTTTCGTGGGCAACGTGGAAGGCAACGATTTGTTCTCCGGCAAAGTGGACGTGATTGTATGCGACGGTTTCGTGGGCAACATCGCGTTGAAGATTTGCGAAGGGCTGGCGATGGAAATCGTCAAGCTGTTGCGCAAGACGTACAAGGGCTCGCTGGCGTCGCAATTGGGCTACGTTTTATCCAGGGGCGCGTTGAAGGGCATCAAGCGGACGATGGACTACTCCGAATACGGTGGTGCGCCGTTGCTGGGAGTCCGCGGCGTGTGCGTGATTTCACACGGCAAATCGAACGCCAATGCCATCAAGAACGCCATACGCGTGGCCGCGGGTTTGGCCCGCGCGCGCGTGAACGAAAAAATCGAACAGGAGCTCTCCCTGACCACCGCGAAAGTGTGAGGGAAGGAGAGAGGAGCAAGGTATGGGCAAAGTCGCATTTATATTTCCAGGTCAGGCTTCCCAATATCCCGGCATGGGAAAAGAACTTGCCGAGAAGTATCCGTCGGCGCGCGCCGTTTTCGAAGAAGCCGATGCGGCATTGGGCATTTCCATTTCCAAGATTTGCTTTGAGGGCACGGAAGAAGAGCTGAAGCTTACCGCCAACACCCAACCGGCCATTTTGACCGTGTCGGTGGCCGCCTATCGCGTACTGGCCGAGCGGGGCATCAGTGCCGATTACGTGGCCGGGCATAGCCTAGGCGAATACTCCGCGTTGGTAGCTGCGGGCTCGCTGAATTTTGCGGATGCGGTGAAATTGGTGCGCAAGCGCGGCACGTATATGCAGGAAGCAGTCCCGGCGGGGCAGGGAAGCATGGCGGCGATTATGGGTTTGGCGCCGACGGTGGTGCTGGAAGTGTGCAAGAAAGCGGCTCAGGGCGAAGTGTGTTCGCCCGCGAACCTGAACTCGCCCGAACAGACGGTGATTTCGGGAAGCGCCGCGGCCGTGAAACGGGCCGTAGAAATCGCTTCGCAATCTGGGGCGAAACGCGCGGTGGTGTTGGCCGTGTCAGCTCCCTTCCACTGCGCGCTGATGATGCCGGCGCAAGAGAAACTGGAGAAGGACCTGGCCACTAGCAAGTTGGCCGACCTGCAGATTCCCCTGGTGACCAACGTGGACGCCGACGAAATCACCAAGGGCGAAGAGGCGCGCAGCAGTTTAACCCGGCAGGTGACTATGCCGGTGCGCTGGGAAGAGTCGATGCGCGTGTTGCTGGACGATACTGTGAACACCTTCGTCGAGGTGGGCCCCGGGAAGGTCTTGACGGGATTGATGCGGCAGATTGAGCGTTCGGTGGCCAGTTTGAACGTGGAAGACGAAAAGAGCCTGGCGGCTACGCTGGAGAAAATCACCGGGGCGAAGTCCGACGCGGCGT
>DATKPS010000010.1:0-4610 GCA_035524015.1 Candidatus Sulfotelmatobacter sp. | reverse complement strand
CTTTAGCTCCGACATTACCACCGCGCTCGGAATGGGCTTCAGCCCCTGAGGAACTGCTTTTTGACGTTGTCCGAATCCCCGACAGCCAGCGTTCGAACGCCACACCACCCGCCGCGAACAACATGGGATACGCTGGCGCTGGATAATACATCCTGCCGTGCATCGTCAGCATGCACACCATGATCACCATCCACGTGATCCCCAGTACCCGCCAGCCTTTGCCCTCGCGATCTCGCAGCAGCTCCAGCAACCCCGCAATCCACACCGGCGCCGTCAACGGGTGCAGAATCGCCGCTTGCAGCAGCAGGAATCCCACCGGCCCCACTTCCGTATTTCGCCCGCTGCGCTGCACATTCCTCAACAACTCAATCGTTGGAAATCCGCGGTGCAGCTCCCACAACAAATTCGGCAGAAAAATCGTCAGCGCAGTCAATCCGCCCAGCCAAAACCACGGCGAGCCAAATTGCCGCCGCTGTTTCGTCAGCAGCAATCCCACCACCAGTCCAAATCCAAAAAATAAAACCGAGTGCTTGTTCAGCAAGCCCACGCCGCAAACCGCCCCAAACAACAACCACCACTTTGCGCTGCTTCCATTGAAAATTTTCAACGCAATCAGCGCCGCGCCCATCCACACCAGCGACTCAAACCCATTCATGGTCAGCAACGAATCCAGCCCAAGGTAAATCGGTGCCACCATCACGCACACGCACCCCAGCACCATTCCGAAGCGCCGCGCGCCCAACTCGCGCGCAATCAACCCGGTCAGCAACACCCGCAAGCCTGCCGCCACCGCCGGCAAAAATCGCAACGCCGGCAACGAGTCGCCCAACGTCACTCGTTCCAGCCACGTAATCACCGCAATCAGCGGCGGCTGGTCCACATACCCCCAAGCCAAATGGTGCGAGCACGCCAAGTAATACAGCTCATCCACAAAATACCCATACCGCCCGCTCACCAGCATGTGCGCCGCAAACACCACAAACGACAACCCGCCCAGCACCGCCCAGTCTCCCGGCGCCCACTCTCGCCTGTCTTGCATTCTTCCGGATTCCGCCACCACGGTTTCGCTCACGAGCGCCTCCTCTCGTCCAAACGAAACAATCTACCGTAATGTTTCACAGCCCCCACGTTTCCCACAATGTCCGTCGCCGGCCGCAGGGACACGTCTTTGTAGCGGCCGCCTTCTGAGGCGGGCGTTTCCCGGGCCCCCCATGTTCGGCGTCTGAACCTGAGTCTTGGTTTTTTTTCCTTGGGTGCGCGGGTGCCCCATGCCACCTTTGCATGTGGGGTCCGCGCGTATTGTCTCGCGGCGTTTGTTATAAACAAACCACCGGCGCCAAACACACCCGCAGCGAAACTCAGCGCGCGCACCGCCGCCATCGCTCATCTGTTCAGTGGGATCAACCAACCAGCTTAGAAACTCTTGAACTCTTGAACTTTTTTACTTTGAAACTCTCCCACTCTCAATCAATCTGTACCGCCGGCCCACCCGAAGTCGCCGCCACTTCTTCCAATCGCGCACTCACCGCTTTCGCCACCCGATACAAACTCTGCGCCGCCGGCGCGCCATCTCCCGCGGCCGCCACGGGCTTTCCGGTGTCGCCACCCACGCGAATCCGCGGATCAATCTCAATTTCCCCCAGTACCGGCACGCCGTACGCAATCGCCGTCTTTGCTCCCTCGCCATGCCCAAAAATATCCACGGGCTTGCTGCAATGGGGACACGCGAACGTGCTCATGTTCTCCACCACGCCCAACACGTCCACATTCACCTGCCGGAACATTTCAATCGCCTTGCGCACATCCGCCAGCGCCACCGTCGACGGCGTGGTCACCACCACTGCGCCGGTCACTTCCACGGTCTGGATCAACGTCAACTGCACATCGCCCGTCCCTGGCGGCAGGTCGATCACCAGGTAATCCAGTTCACCCCACTCCACGCTGCGCAAAAACTGCGTAATCACGCTGTGCAGCATCGGCCCGCGCCAAATCACCGGCTTATCCCCGGGATTCAGCAGCCCCATCGAAATCATCTTGAGCCCCTGCGCCTGCACCGGAATGATGCGCTGCTGCGGCGTCGCCACGGGCTCGCTCGTCGATCCCAACATGATCGGCACATTCGGCCCGTACACGTCGGCATCCAGCAGCCCCACTTTATTCCCCATTTTCGACAGGGCTAGCGCCAGGTTCACCGCCACGGTGGTTTTGCCCACGCCGCCTTTTCCGCTGGCCACCGCCACAAGATATTTCACTCCCGGTATCGGCTGCCTCTGCGGCATCTGCTGTCCTGGCATTGTCCCCGGCGGCATCAGTGACCCCTTCCCCAATCATGCACTAGCACTCTTCGACACGCGAGCGCTCTTCCTCTTAAACTCTTGGACTCTTGAACCTTTGCACCCGACCTAAGCATTCGCCCCGTGGCACTTCTTATATTTCTTCCCCGATCCACAAGGGCAAGGATCGTTCCGGCCCACTTTCGCTCCTGCGCGCACGGGCTTTGGCGCCTCTGCCTGAGCCGGCCCGGTCTGATATTGCAGATCCTTCTGCTGCCGCTCCTGCTTGCGTTCCAGTGCTCGCGCAAAATCCGGCAACCGCGCTGGAGCCTCTTCCACTCGTGCGGCGGCGCTTGCCACGGCCGCGGCCGCGCCGCTCGGCGGCAGATGTCCCGGCGGCGTGGACCGCACTTGCCGCGCCTCCTGCGGCGGGGGCGCTTCGCTCTGCTGCTGAATCTGCACATGATACAAATAGCGAATCGTTTCGTTGTCGATGCGCTGCATCATGTCTTCGAACAGCACAAACGCTTCTTTCTTAAACTCTACCAACGGATCTTTCTGTCCGTAGCCGCGCAGCCCAATTCCTTCCTTCAAGTGGTCCAGCGACAGCAGGTGGTCCTTCCACTGCGTATCCACCACATCCAACACAATCCGCCGTTCCAACCAACGCAGCAGCTCCGGGCTGAACTGTTTCTCCTTCTCCGCGTAGCGGTCCTTCACTGCCGCGGCCGTGGCTTCCAGCAACTCATCGTGGTTCAGCGTTGTGGGATCCGCGCCCGCCGCCTTCGCATCCACGCCAAACTGGCTGTTTAGTTCCGCTAAAAATTGCGCGGTGTTCCACTGCCCCGGATGCTGTTCCCGTGGACAATACGTTTCCACCAACTGCCCCGCCACTTCTTCCGCAATCCCCATCACGTATTCGCGCTGATCTTTGCCCTCCAGCGCGGAACGCCGAATGGCGTAAATGGTCTCGCGCTGCTTGTTCATCACGTCGTCGTATTCCAACAAATGTTTGCGGGCGTCAAAGTTCTGCGCTTCCACGGATTTCTGCGCATTCTCGATGCGGCTCGAAATCAGTTTCGATTCGATCGGCACCCCTTCCGTCATCCCCAGCCGGAACATCAATTGCTTCACCCGTTCCCCGCCGAAAATCCGCATCAAATCGTCTTCCAGCGACAAGAAGAAGCGCGACGATCCCGGGTCGCCCTGGCGGCCTGCGCGTCCGCGCAACTGGTTATCAATGCGCCGCGCTTCGTGCCGTTCCGTTCCCAGGATATGCAGCCCGCCCAGCGCCACCACTTCGTCGTGCTCCGACTTGCACTGTTCCGCAAACTGGTCGTACACCGGCTTCCACTGCTCCTGCGGAACCTGGAAAATTTTGCCTTCGTGCTGGAACAGCACCATTTGCACCGCTGGTTGCGCTTCCGCCCCGTCTCCGTTCGCGCTCTCCACGCCAATCACCGCGGGAGCCGCCGCATACGGCATCGCCAGCTTGTTCTTCAGAAAATACTCCCGGGTCAAAGCCTCCGGATTGCCGCCCAGCAGAATGTCCGTTCCACGCCCGGCCATGTTCGTCGCCACGGTCACCGCGCCCTTGCGCCCCGCCTGAGCCACGATGCGCGACTCGCGTTCGTGCTGCTTCGCGTTCAGCACCTGGTGCGGAATCCCTGCTTTCTTCAGCAATTCCGCGATCGTCTCGGACTTCTCAATCGAAATCGTGCCTACCAGCACCGGCTGCCCGCGTTCGTTGTAATGCCGGATTCCATGCGCCAGGGTGTTGTCTTCTTGCAAAATCCCGTTTACCACCGCCTCAAACTTTTCCCGCTCCGTGCGGTACACCACGTCCCGATTCTCGATGCGAATCAGCGTCCGGTTGGTCGGAACCACTACTACATCTAAACCGTAAATCTTCCCGAACTCCGCCGCTTCTGTTTCCGCCGTACCGGTCATGCCCGACAATTTCTTGTACATGCGGAAATAATTCTGGAAGGTGATCGTCGCCAGCGTTTGATTTTCCCGCTCGATCTTCACGCCTTCTTTCGCTTCCACCGCCTGGTGCAACCCGTCCGACCACCGCCGCCCCGGCATTTGCCGCCCGGTAAACTCGTCGACGATAATCACTTCCCCGTCTTTCACCACGTAATCCACGTCGCGCTTGTACAACGCGTGCGCGCGTAGCCCTTGGTAGACGTGATGGATCGTTTCCATGTGCGCCGGATCGTACAAATTCCCCAGGCCCAGCAACCGTTCGCACTTGCTCACGCCATCTTCGGTCAGCGTCGCCTGCCGGTGCTTCTCGTCCAGCGTGTAATCGATCTCCTGGATCAGCTTGGGAAT
>DATKPS010000009.1:0-28811 GCA_035524015.1 Candidatus Sulfotelmatobacter sp. | reverse complement strand
AGAACGATTGACGCAGATTTATCTGAAGCGGCTGGAGCAGTACAACGCGAAATTGCGCTGCGTGATTACGTTAACGCGGGATTTGGCGCTGCAACAAGCGCGCGAGGCCGATGGGGAGATTGCCGCAGGACGCTATCGCGGACCACTGCACGGGATTCCGTGGGGGGCGAAGGATTTGCTGGACACGAAGGGGATCGCCACGACCTATGGCGCGGAACCTTATCGCAACCGCGTGCCGGAAGAGGATGCGGCGGTGGTGAAACGGTTGAATGCGGCGGGTGCGGTGTTGGTGGCGAAACTGAGCCTGGGCGCATTGGCGTTGAACGATATTTGGTTTGGCGGGCAGACCATGAATCCGTGGCTGCCGGAGGAAGGCGCGTCGGGATCGAGTGCGGGCCCGGGAGCGGCGACGGCGGCGGGACTGGTGGCGTTTGCGATTGGGAGCGAGACGGGAGGAAGTATCGTGGCGCCGAGCATGCGTTGCGGCGTGACGGGATTGCGGCCGACGTACGGGCGAGTACCGAGGACGGGGGCCATGACGCTGTGCTGGTCGCTGGATAAGTTGGGGCCGATGGCGCGCACGGTGGAAGATACGCTGCTGGTGTTAAATGCGATCAGCGGGCCCGATCCTGGGGACTTGTCGAGCGTGCCATGCGCGTTGGATTTTGATGCGAACGCCAGCGTGAAAGGGCTGCGCGTGGGATATTTTCCGGAGTGGATGAAGCAGGCGCCGGCAACGGAGGTGGATCGACGGGCGGTGGAAACGGTAAGGCAAGTGGGCATGGAGTTGGTGGAAGTGGAAATACCGGATTGGCCGTACGACTGCTTGAACCTGGTTTTATTCGCGGAAGGGGCGGCGGCGTTCGAAGAGTTGGGGATGAATGGCGGGTTCCGGCAGTTGCGCGAGCAGACTTACGATGCGTGGCCGAACATTTTCCGGCAGGCGCGGTTTTTGTCGGCAGTGGATTTTGTGCAGACGGACCGGTTCCGGCGGAAAGTGTGTCAGGAAATGGCGCGGGCGATGAATAGCGTGGATTTGCTGCTGGTGCCGTCGTTGCGCGATGACATTTTGACGATCACGAATCATACGGGGCATCCGTCGCTGACACTGCGCGCGGGGTTTGTGGAGGTCTCGGAGGCGCGGAGCGATTGGGCGCCGGATCCTTCGCGGCCACTTCCGAAATTTTCGCCGCCGCGACGTGTGCCCCACGGAGTGACGCTGATTGGGCGTCTGTTTGATGAGGGGACGGTGGGACTCGCGGGCGTTGCGTTGGAACAGGCGTTTGGAGTGTGGAGTGAGCGGCCGGTTTTGAGCGAACAGTGACTAGGGATTAGAGACCAGAGATCAGAGATCAGAGATCAGAGACCAGAGATCAGAGACCGAGAGGCGAAGACGGTTATCAGTTATCAGTTATCAGTAATCAGTTATCAGTAATCGGTAATCGGTAATCGGTAATCAGTAATCGGAGAAAACCCAAGACCCACCCTTGCAAACCGAGGGTGGGGCACCCGGCGATGACAATTATCTGTACTCAGCTGTCAATTATCAGTAACCAGTTATAGGAGAAACCCAAGAGCCAGCGGCGTAAAGCCGCTTTAAGATTCGAGGGCTTCGGCCATTTCGTGGAGTTTTAGGACGGTGTTCCAGTTGCGGGCGGTGGCGGGGGTGTTGAGGATTTTGTCGAGGGCGGCAGAGGAGAGTTTGGTTTTGCCCATGCCATGTTTGTAATAGAGGTAGAGTTCGTTGCCGCGGGCGTGGAGCTCTTCGCCGCGGGTATCGAGCTTGGCGAGCTTGTCGCGCGCCTCCTTTCCGGGGTCTTCAGCGAGAAAAGAGACGAGGAGTTTTGCGGACTCGATGCCGTGGCGGCTGGCGAAGGGATTGCGCGCGATGACGTGGCGCATTTCCGAGGCGGTGCGCAGGATCACTTCCGGGCGAAAGCCAAAGTTGGATTCGAGGGCATCCTGAATGCGTTTGGAAAGAAGGGCCAGATTTTTTTCGCTGGTGCGGAAGACGACGTTGCCGCTTTGCACGTAGGTCTGCGCGCACTCGAGCTTGAGCGCGGCGCAGAGGGAACGCAGAGACTCCATTTTAATTTTGTTGTGTCCGCCGACGTTGACGCCGCGGAGCATGCAGACGATGGCGGGCATGGCGGCGATAGTATAGCGCGGGGGAGGAGAGGAGGGGGCGTAATCAGTAGTCAGTAGTCAGTAGTCAGTAATCGGTAATCGGTAATCAGTAATCGGTAATGCAATCAGAGAGGGGAGATTAGGTTGGCTTGGTTGCTGGCGGCAGCTGGGCTGCCGCTGAGCGATTGCGGCGGCGTGGAGGTTGAGGCACCGGCGGGAGCAGGGCTCCCGCACTCCATGGAGGGTACCCCATGGGGAGGGGACGCGCCTATACTGAATGGTCGACTGCGCGTGTTTGGTTGCAGCGACTTAGGGAGAGCTGGGATGAACTTCACACGGAAAGTTTTGGGAGTGGCAGCGGCTGGCGCGGCGGTTGTGGCGCTGGGATTGGGGTTGGCAGTGGTACACGCGCAGGAACAGGCGAAAGAAGAGACGCACGGGATTGCCATTGCGAACATGGATCGCGCGGTGAAGCCGGGAGACAATTTTTATTTGTATGCCAACGGGGACTGGATCAAACGCACGGAAATTCCGCCGGACCGCGCGGGCATCGGCGTGTTCACAAAGCTGGATGAGATCAGCAACAAAAGAACGGCGGACATTATTCAAGAGGCGGCCAAAGCGAATGCGGCGGCGGGCTCAGACAGCCGGAAGATTGCCGACCTGTACAACTCGTATATGGACGAAGCGGGGATCGAAGCGAAAGGTTTAACACCGTTGAAGCCGCAGTTGGACGCGATTGCGGCGATCCGGGACAAGAAGGAGTTGGCGTTTGCGCTGGGGAAGACGTTACGCGCGGACGTGGATGCGCTGAACAACACGAACTTTCACACCGCGAATTTGTTTGGTTTGTGGGTGGCGCCGGGGTTCAACGATTCCGAGCATTATGCGGCGTACTTGCTGCAAGGCGGGTTGCAGTTGCCGGATCGCGAGTACTACCTGGCAAGCAGCGAGCACATGACCAAGTTGCGTGCGGAATATGAGAAGCATGTGGCGGCCATGCTGAAGTTGGTGGAATTTACGGATCCGGAAGCGCGGGCAAAGCGAATTGTGGAACTGGAACATGCTATCGCGGAAAAACATTTGAGCCTGGCGGAAAATGAGGATGTCCACAAGGCGAATAATCCCTGGAGCGCCGCCGATTTTGCGACGAAAGCGCCGGGACTCGACTGGAAGGAATATTTTCGCGGAGCGGGGCTGACGCAGCAAAGCAGCTTCATCGTGTGGCAACCGACAGCGTTCACGGGCGAGTCGGCGCTGGTGGCTTCGGAACCGCTGGAGAGTTGGAAGGATTGGCTGGCGTATCACGCGATCGAAGCGGGTGCGGGAATACTGCCGAAAGCGCTGGCGGATGAGCAGTTCGCATTTTTCGGAACCGCAATGACCGGAGCGCCGCAACAGCGTCCCCGGTGGCAGCGCGGGGTGCGCGTGGTGAACGCGTATCTGGGCGATGATGTGGGGAAAATTTATGCGCAGCGCTATTTTCCACCGGAAGCGAAAGCGCGGGCGCAAGCGATGGTGGCAGAGTTGATCGCGGCATTCCGGAAACGCATCGATGCGCTGACGTGGATGGATCCCAAAACAAAGGCGGAGGCGCAGGCCAAGCTAACCACGTTGTATGTGGGCGTGGGCTATCCGGAAACTTGGAAGGATTATTCCGGGTATGAGGTGAAGGCCGACGACATTTACGGAAACGTGTGGCGCGGCCGCATGTTCGCTTATCAGTGCGACGTGGCACGGCTGGGCAAGCCGGTGAACCGGAAAGAGTGGTCGATGACGCCGCAGACGGTGAACGCCGTGAACCTGCCGCTGCAAAATGCGTTGAATTTTCCGGCAGCGATCCTGCAACCGCCGTTTTTTGATGCGCAAGCGCCCGACGCGGTGAACTATGGAGCGATCGGGACGGTGATCGGCCACGAAATCAGCCACACGTTTGATACCGAGGGAAGCGCGTTTGACGCGCAAGGACGTGTGCGCAATTGGTGGACCGACGCGGATTTGAAGCATTTCGAAGAAGCGACCGCACGGTTGGCCGCGCAGTATGACACGTACAAACCCTTCCCGGATCTTTCCGTCAATGGCAAGCAAACGTTGGCGGAAAACATTGCGGATGTGGCGGGACTCTCGGCGGCGTACGACGGCTACCATGCCGCGCTGGGATCGAAGAAAGCGCCCGAACAGGACGGGTTCGACGGCGATCAGCAATTCTTCATTGCGTTCGCGCAGAACTGGGGTTCGAAAGCGCGGGAAGCGGCGGAACGCCAGCAAGTGGCGACCGACCCGCATGCGCCGGCGCAGTATCGCGCGGATACGGTGAGGAACATAGATGCGTGGTATCCGGCGTTTTCCGTGGAAGCGGGGCAGACGTTGTATTTGGCGCCAGGGGAGCGGGTGAGGATTTGGTGAGTGGAAGCGGTTGGGAGTCGGTGGTTGGGAGCCGGTGGACAAGAATTAGTCGACAGTCAGTGGTCGGCGGTTAGGAGTTGGGAGTTAGTGACCAGAGATCAGTGACCAGGGATCAGGAAGCAAGGGATCTTGCTTGCGAATTCGGCAAGAGGCAACGATTGAAGAGGGATTTCTCGCTCCGCAGACTTCGCTCGGAATGACAGAGTTGCATCATTAAGAAGAGCGGCATGCGGGAAGGGGCGTTGCCGCTGGTCGGATGTACTTGGAGTTTGCTTTAAACCCGCACCCTTTTTAACCCGAAAGGGTGCGGCACCCGGCTCAAAAGGTTGCGGGTTTGAAGCGGAAGATCCGATGCCTTTGCCCCCGACTCCTGACCACCGACTACCGACCACTGACTGTCGACTGTTGGCTGTGGACGGATTCCCGTTCTCACTTCTTCACACGATCCTTGAGCAGGTTCTTCAGTTCGGACATGAATTCCTGGACGTCTTTGAAGTCCATGTAGACGCTGGCGAAGCGGACGTAGGCGACTTTGTCGAGCTTTTTGAGGCGATGCATGATCATTTCGCCGATTTCGGTGGTGGTCAGTTCCCTTTCGGTGGCTTCGTGCACCACGCCTTCGATTTCATCCACGATGGATTCGAGTTTTGGCGTGGGGACGGGGCGCTTTTCGCAAGCTTTCAGTAAACCTTGAAGAATTTTTTGGCGTTCGAAGCGCTCGCGGCGGCCGTCTTTCTTGATGACCATGTAGGGGATTTCGTCGATGCGCTCGTAGGTGGTAAAGCGGCGGGAGCATTTCAAACACTCGCGGCGGCGGCGGATGGTGTCGCCAGTACGGCCTTCGCGAGAATCGATCACCTTGTCATCGACGTGCGCACAGAAAGGACACTTCACTCGAGGGATGCTCCTGTGTAAGACAGAGGATAGCAGATGAGGGAAGAAAGTGACCAGTGAGCAGGAGCCAGTCCACAGTCAACCGCTGACAGCCGGTGGTTGGTAGTCGGTGGTCAGGAGTCAGGAGTCGGGAGTGACCAGAGATCGGTGACCAGGGATCAGGAAGCGGTCTTTGTTGCGAGGGCCGCCACGGAGAGTGGAGAGGGATTTCTCACTTCGTTCGAAAGGACGACCCGAGTCGTCGGCATTCTACGCACGCCACCGGCTACTCCAGGCGATAACCGGTCACTGGCTGTCGACTGTTGAACAGGAGGCTGTAAACTGACTCCTGCGGCGGCCGAATGCTGGTCTCTGGTCACCGATCTCTGGTCACTGGTTCTGGGGATGCTCGAGCATTTCGCGGTCGATTTCTTGGTCTTCTTCTTGGCGCATGCGCTTGAGGTCGCCTAGCGAGAAGCCTTCTTTGAAAAGGAGCGGGACACCCGCCAGGGCACAGCCCGCGAAGCTGACCAGCCAGAGCACCATGGCGGCAGCCAGAGCGGGTTCTTTCGCGATGCCATACAAGCGGGTGAAGGCGGCGAAGGAGAGCGCCTGTGAACCGCCACCGACGCCGGGCAACTGCACAGCCGAACCGACCAAGGTGAACACCAGAACCAAAATCGCATCGGAAAAGGTGAGCGTCGCTAGAGTACCGCCAAAACTTTTGATGACCAGGTAGTAACAAAAAACCACGAGTAACCAGTGGATGACGGAAAGGATGACGGCGTAGAAGACGTCACCCCAGGAGCGCACTGTCTGAACGCCGCGAGAAAGACCGAGGAGGACTCGCGCGACTTTGGCGCGCCAGCCGTGAGCTACGAGCCAAGCGTCCATGCGGCGTTCCAAGACCGCGGAACCGTGGAGGCGCAGGTAGACGAGACCGGCAATGGCTACAATCGCAAAGACGGAAAAGGCGGTGCCGGCAGTGCGGGCGGCCTTCTCGAAGGCGGAGCCGGCGCTGTCGCTCGTGAGGCGACCGGAAGATTCATAGACCAACAGACCAACGGCAGCTAAACCGGCGGTAGAGGCGGCATCAAGAATGCGTTCGAGGGCGTAGATGCCAAAGGTGTCGGCCAGGGGAATGCGGTCCTTTCGAGAAATGAGCACGGGACGAACTGGCTCGCCAGCCCGGCCAAACAGGACAATGGCGCTGAAGCCCGCGAGGTTCATGGCGAAGATATTCCAGAATTTGGCGCCGCCGACATGGACCTGAAAACGCTGCCAACGCAGGGCGCGGACCGCGTAGCAGGCATAGATGGTGACGAGGGCGAGGAAGAGATAGAGATAGTTGGCGTAGCGAAGAGAGTCCCAAAGCTGCGTGCCGCTGAACTGGCCGAGGTGCAGCAAGTCGCGGGAGCGATAGAGCAGGAAGCCGAGCACACACACGGCGATAGCAACGAGCAACCACTTCCTCGACCTAAAGGACATATAGAAGAAGCGTAACGTGGTCTACGAGGAGATGCAAACCGGGAGTGGAGGAGCGACGTCCTTACAGGTGGAACCATTTGGCGAGGGCGCAGGGAGCTGAGGAACCGGTTGTGAGAAGCGAAACACCCTCAGCGGCTGAAGCCGCGCGGATTGACGAGAATAACAGCCCGGTTAAAACCGTGCCCTGACGAAGATACGAGGAAAGGTAAGCAATTCAAATCCAAAGGCTTGCCAGGCTAGGGCGAGGCGAGTAAGATTCCGCCAAGGTTGGTTGGTGGGGTCGCCTGTGATGGGGAACATTTTGCGGGCAATTTACGTTCCATTACATGACAGGCCGAGTAGCCCTGTTAAAGGGTTATGCCTGAGCAGGTTACTGGAGAATGGGGCTAAGAAGGCTTGGAGCAGGATGCTCAACTGGTCCAACGATGCCTCCAGGGCGATGGCTCGGCCTGGGAGGAACTTGTGCGCCGCCACTCGCGCCGCATTTACAACGTGTGTTACCGGTTCGTAGGTAATCGAACCGAGGCGGAGGACATCTCGCAAGAAGTGTTCTTGCGAGTGTACAAAACGTTGGGAAGTTACCGGTCGGCACACGGTGGATTTGCGACATGGATGACGAGCGTTACACGAAATCTGCTGATCGACCATTACCGTCGAACGAAGAGGGACCGACAAACGGATTCGCTGGATGATGCAATGCCGGTGGTAGAGAGCAAGGAATCGTCGGCGCGGCGGCCGGACCAGCAGGCGTTGTTGAACGAGCTGAGCGGGCAGGTGCAGAGCGCACTGACTAGGCTGTCGCCGGAGCTGCGCGAGGCGGTGATTTTGAGGGATTTGCAGCAATTGGAATATGCGGAGATTCAGCAAGTGCTGGCGGTACCGGAAGGAACAGTAAAGTCCAGAATCAACCGGGGCCGCATCGAATTGGCAAAGATTTTGCAGCAAATGGGAGTGAGGCCGTCATGAGGACGGGCACACAAAGAAGAAGAAAGAGTTTCGGATTAGTAAGGGCGGCGGTAACGTTGCCTGTGGGGGTCGAATCATGACCTGGACGTGCGACCAAATCGAAACGCAGCTGAGCGACTACCTGGAAGGGTTGCTGGCGGCACCGGAACGCGCCGAGTTCGAAGCGCACGTGCAAAGCTGCGCGGAATGCGCGCCGCTGGTGGAGAGCGTGCGCGGGCTGATGACGGAATTACATGCGATGGGCGAACTGGAAGTGCCGCCGCAGATGGTTGGCACGATTCTGGATCAGACCCTGGGGCCACGGGTAAAGGTGAGCGGTTGGGAGGCGTTGCGGAGATTCCTGGGCGGATTTGCGACACCGAAGTTTGCGTATGGCGTTGCGAGCGTGATTGCCACATGCGTGATCGTGCTGACGGCATCAGGAATTTCGTTGCGTAAGCCGAAGCTGGCGGATCTGCAGCCCGCGAATGTATATCGGAATACGCAGCGCCGGGTGCACTTGATGTATGCGGACAGCGTGAGGTATGTGAGCGACCTTCGCGTGGTGTATGAAATTCAGTCGCGGCTGCGGCAGGACCAAAATGAGTTGCAGGTAACGCCGGAAGACAATGCGCCAAAATCGGAGCCAGACAAGGACCAGCGCCGAAATGACGACCACACGGGTGTGCAACCGAAGCAGCAGAACCGCGCGAACGATTTGAGCCGCGAAGTCGAAATGCTGGCGGCCGAGGGTCCCCTGATGTTGGAGAGGAGTATTCGATGAAATGTGCGGTGCATCCAGATGCGGAGGCATCGGGATTTTGCCGGAACTGCGGCAAGGCGCTGTGTCCGGCATGCGTCAGGCCGGTGAAAGACGTGTTTTATTGCGAAGATTGCCTGGCGAAGATGGCGGGATTGCCGGCGACGCCGGCGGCGGGAAGCGGTGACGCGGCGATTGCGGCGGGAGCACCGCCGATAGGAGTGCCAGCGCCCACGGGGACGGCGCCTTCCTCTGGCAACACGGTGCTGGCGTTCATTCTCGGATTGATTCCGGGGCTGGGAGCCATTTACAACGGAGAATACAACAAGGCCCTGCTGCATATCGTGATTTTCGCGGGGATTATTCTGGGGCTGAATCTGGATTTAGGAGATGGAGCGCAAGCGGTGTTTATTTGCGCGCTGGTGGTGTTCCCGTTTTACATGGCCATTGACGCCGTGCGCACGCTGAAGTCGCGGCAAACGGGCGAGCAGTACCAGGATCCGGTGGAGAATTGGACGAAGCAGAAAGCGATCGGTCCGATTCTGCTGATCGGGCTGGGCGCGTTGTTCCTGTTGAAGAATTTCGGCGTATTCGATTTCTTCCGGATACGCGAGCTGATTTTTCCGCTGATCCTGATTGGCATCGGAGTTTTGCTGTTGAAGAACCGCGTCGGCGGAGGGAGTTGAAGAGAGGAAAAGTATGAGCGGGCAAATTCGATGCCGCTGTCAGAGCTGCACGATTCGCGGGATGATGTGGCCCGCGATCCTGATCACCCTGGGCCTGTTGTTCCTGCTGCATCAGGTGCAGGGCGGGCGATTTGATTTTGGGAATACCTGGCCGGTGCTGTTGATGGTGATTGGACTGTTGTTGCTGGCTTCGTCGCTAGCGCCGCGCGACGGACATATCGACCCTCCACCACCGGTGGCGCCCCAGGCACCGCCACCCGCGGTTCCTCCGGCAAACCTTCCTCCCCAGGCGCCGTATCGCGGTCAGGGGCAATAACAAAAATTATGGCGGGCACCCGGTCGCGCAGTAGCGGTCTTTTCTCGGGTTTGGTGCTGATCTCCGTAGGGACGCTTCTGCTCCTGCACAATTATGGTCATTTGGACCTGAGCGAGTTTTTCACGCGCTGGTGGCCGCTGCTGATCATTTTCTGGGGCGTGATCAAGTTGTATGAGCGCACCGTGGGACGCCGATTCGGGGGCAGCGGAGGCGGGATTACTGCGGGGGAAATCTTGCTGGTGCTGGGAATGCTGGCGCTGATGGGCATCGTGGTTGCCGTGGATTGGGGTAAGGCGCGCATGGGTATGGATTGGGGTGACGTGGGGGACAACTACTCCTATGATCTGGACATTTCCCCGAAGGCGATTCCTGCAAATGCCCCGGTCGTAGTGAGAAACATCCGAGGCGATATTACCGTGCGTGGCTCGGATACTTCACAGATTGAAGTTTCGGCGCACAAGAAAGTGCAGAGCTGGACCGAGAGTGAAGCGGATCGGCTGGCCAAGCCGGTGAATGTCGAGATTGTGCAGAACGGCGACAGTTACGAAGTGCACCCAACGGGCTACGATACGTCCGATGCGCACATCAGTGTGGACTTGGATGTGAGCGTACCGGAAAAATCGGCGCTGACGGTACGAACGGATAAGGGCGATGTGCAGGTTTCGGACTTTCAGGCGGACGTAAGCGTGACGGATCAGAACGGAGATGTGGAAGTGCGCGGAACGAATGGAGGAGTGCTGATCGAGGCGCGCAAAGGAGACGTGAAGGTTTCGGACACAAAGGGCGACGTGAAGGTTTCGGGCAAAGGCGGAGAAATTGAGGCGACCAATATCAGCGGCAGCCTTACGGTGCAGGGCGATTTTTACGGCCCGGTGCGCGCGGAAAAGGTGACGAAGGGAGTGCGGCTGGTATCGCCGAAGACGGATTTGACGGTGTCAGCGTTGGCGGGGCACCTGGAAGTGGGCAGCGGGAATCTGGATTTGGTGGATGCTCCCGGAAACGTGAGCTTGCGAACGCGGGATACCGAAGTGAATGTGGAGAATGCGGGCGGCAAGGTGGAGATCGAGAATCGCAATGCGCAAACTTCGGTACGGTTCCTGAGCACACCGAGAGACGATGTGACGGTGGATAACTCGTCATCGGGAATTTCGTTGACGTTGCCGGGGAGCTCGAGCTTTGAGATTCAGGCGGATTGCCGGAACTGCGATATTGATTCGGAGTTTTCGGGGTTGGATCAAACGAAATCGGAGTCGGGCGATTCTCACCTGGCGGGAAAGTACGGGTCAGGCAAAGGACCAAAAATCACGCTGAAGACGAGTTACGGGAATATCGAGCTGCAGCGCACGTCGATAACGCCGCGGCCTGTACCTGCGCCGTCGCCCATGGCCGTGCCCGTGCCGCCGCATGTGCCGGTCCCGCATGTGCCGAATCCACCGCAGCCAGAAGTGCCGCCGGCGACGGAGCAGTAGCTAGGGACCAGTGACCAGGGATCAGGGATCAGGAACCGGGTAGTGCCTGCGACGCTTTTCTGTTGTGGGGACGGCCTAGCTCTTCAGCGCGAGTTGCATTCTCAGAAACTCTCAAGCGCATTCGATACAACATCCTCGCGAGTTCGTCGATGGTGCGAAACGTTGGCTCCGTGCTGACGTTGGACAGATAGCCGAGACGGTTAGCAATAATTAGATGGGTTTCCAGCTCGCGCAGTGAGCCACTAGCGATCGCGAGAAACCGAGCGAAGTCACGGGCGTTCCACCGGCCATAACCTTCGGCTATGTTGGACGGGACCGACGTGGCGGCTCGGCGGATCTGCGAAGTGAGCGCAAACTTTTCTTCTCGAGGAAGCTCGCCGGAAAGCTTATAGCACTCCAACGCCAGGTTTACGGAACGCTGCCAGACCTGTAACCGCTGCACGGGAATGGGCTCAGACCTCATGATAGTTAATTATACAGTAATTTATTAAGAGGTATTTTATAAAAAGCCCGGCAGGCCACGATGCTCTTCATGCGAAAACGAGACCAGGGATCAGTGGTCAAGGAGCCGCCAGGACCGCTAAAAACGGCCTGTTGAGGACGAGGCGATTCCTGATCTCTGGTCACTGGTCACTGATTACTGATTACTTCTTATTCCGCCAGGCGGCCGAGTTCGGCGAAGAAGGTTGGATACGAGACGCCGGCGCAGTCGGAATCGAGGATACGGGTTTGGCCGGAAGCGGCCAAGCCGGCTACAGCGAAGGCCATGGCGATGCGATGATCGCCGCGAGGATCGATTTCGGCGCCGTGGATTGGACCGGCGGAACGGCCCTGGACGAGTAAGCCGTCGGGACGCTCCTCGACCTTGGCGCCCATGCGCTGCAAATTTTGCGCGAGTGCGGCGACGCGATCGCTTTCCTTCACGCGCAACTCGGCGGCATCGCGAATTTCAATTCCCTGCTCGGTATAAGGGCCGAGGGCGGCGAGCATTGGCAATTCGTCGATCAGAAGAGCCACGAGATCGCCGGAAATGAGGCCGCCCTTCAGCGAAGCGCCCTTCACTGCGAGATCACCAACTAGTTCGCCTTGTTTGGTCTGGAGATTGAGCACGGTGACTTCCGCGCCCATTTGCTTGAAGAAATCGAGAATGGCGGCGCGCGTGGGATTCAAGCCGACATTGGCGATGTACAGATTGGACTCTGGCAATAACGAAGCAGCAGCAATGAAAAATACGGCGGAAGAGAGGTCGCCCGGAATATCGACGGAGACGGGGTGCAGCGCGGCATTGCCGTTTTCGCCCGCGATGCCGTGAATGGAGAGAGTACGGCCAGATTTGCGCACGGGGGCGCCAAATTCGTGCAGGGCCAGCTCGGTGTGATCGCGGGTGGCGGCGGGTTCGGTGAGGGATGTTTCGCCTTCGGCGTAGAGGCCGGCGAGGAGCACCGCGGACTTCACCTGAGCGCTGGCCATGGGCATTTGATAGTGGATGGCGTGAAGCGGGGCACCGCGAATTTCGAGCGGGGGGAAATTTCCTTCGCGACCACGAATGTCGGCGCCCATATCGCGCAGAGGAGTGATCACGCGCTTCATGGGGCGTTTCTGCAGCGAGGAGTCGCCGGTAAGTTTGGTGGTGAAGGATTGGCCGCTGAGGATGCCGGAAAGCAGGCGGATGGTGGTGCCGGAATTTTCGGCGTCGAGGGTACGCCAGGAACTTTTCAAGCCATGCAGGCCGTGCCCGGTGACCTGCACGGTGGAAGCTTGCACTTTGACGGCAGCGCCGAGCGCTTTCATGCAGCCCAGCGTGCTGTGGCAATCGCGGGCCGCGGCGAAGTTGCGTAATTCGCTGGTGCCGCCGGCGAGCGCGGCGAGCATCGCGTAACGATGCGAGATGGATTTGTCTCCGGGCAGTTCGAGGCCGCCGGACAAAGCTTTAACAGGCTGAATGGTTTCCGATTTCACGATGCATGCCAGTTTAGCATGCAGCTACAGGGGAGTTGGGCGAGTTGAGGCGAGACGCATTTGATTGCGGTTGCGTTCCAAAAATTTGCTAGCACAAAAGTACGAAAGAATTCCCTGTACGGCTGGACAGTTTGCCTTGGGAACTTCGCGGCAATTCCTGCGTAAGTTATGTACAGGCTGCTTCGTATTATGAAAAGGAGAGCTGGTGCGAACGGCCGCAGGATGGAAAGAAGGCACGGCAGCATAAAGCCGGTGCTATAGGGAAAGAGGACGTATGTTTGCGCGTAAGACGTTGAGACAACTTTTGACCAACGCGACGATTGGAGTTGGCGCGCTGTTTGTCGTGGGAGTATTGCTGGCGGCGATCCCCGGCCACCATGCGCCCAATGTGGCGATGACGAGCCCCGTGATGACGCAACAGGGACAGTCAACGGGCGGTTCCATGGGGGACATGAAGATGGATGCCGACGATGCGTCGATGGGCGAACACAACGCTATGGTCGAGATGCAGCATATGCACATGGGTGATACGCCGCACATGCACATGACCAAGCCGCGTCCGGCGAGCGCGGACGATCAAAGGCGGGCCAGCGAAATCGTGGAGCAACTGCGAGCGGGCATTGAAAAGTACCGGGATTATCACGTCGCGCTGGAGGACGGCTACAGGATTTTTCTGCCGAACATCCCCCAGCCGGAATACCACTTTACGAATTACGAGAATGGATTTCTGGAGTCGTTCACTTTCGATCCGGCCCGGCCCACGTCCCTGCTCTACAAAAAGACCGAGGGCGGCTATGAACTGGTGGGAGCGATGTACACGATGCCCAAGTGGGCGAGCGAAGAGCAGCTGAATGAGCGGGTGCCGCTGAGCATAGCGACCTGGCACCAGCACACCAATTTGTGCATGCCGCCGAAGGGCGACCGGCGCCACGCGAACTGGACGAAATTCGGATTGCACGGCTCGATCAGCACGCAGGCCGGATGCGATGCGGCGGGCGGCAAGTTCTATCCGGTGATTTTTGGATGGATGGTGCATGTGTATCCGTATGAGGACAGCACCGCGAAAATATTTGCGATGCATCACATGGACTGAGAACGTCGACAGTTCACAGTCGACAGCTGACAGGAATCAGTGACCAGAGATCAGCGATCAGTGATCGGGAAGCGGGAATTAGGCGCTGGCGTCTTTTAGCTTCAGGCGGGACTTGTTTTCTTCCAGGAATTCGCGAAGATCTTTGGAGACGTCGAGTAGGCGGATCCATTGTTCGTAATAGAGCGTGACCGGGAAGCGGCCGAGGCCGTAGACACTGACGCCGCCTTTTTCACCCACCCGAAACTCCAGGGAACCTTTTTTGGGGCGTTCTGCCTTTTTTTCCAATTCGGCGATTCGGGCTAGCAGTTCTTCTTTGGTGGGTTCCGTCATGACCGCTCTCCTGAAAAACGATTCGCCTATGGTCGCACAGACGGAGATTGCGCGCCACTGGGAGCGGCTGTGGGAAAAGGCCAGCGGCGTAAAGCCGCTGCTGCAAGGGCCAGAGAAAAGTTACGGGCCGGTTCGGAAGGCGGATGCGGCAAGAGCGAAGCGAACCATCGACGGAAGGCTGAACTGCAAAGCAAGGTTTGAGGGCGTGGGCGGCATCGTGAATGCGGCAGCAGGGCTGCCGCCGATCGTGAGCGATAGGTTGGACGTGGTGGACCGGCGGGAGCTGGGCTCCCGCACTCCGAACGGCAGCGGCGTAAAGCCGCTGCTACAGGGGCCAGAGAAAAGTTACGGGCCGGTTCGGAAGGCGGTCGCTATGAAAGAGAGCCGAACACATAGACTGAGGCTTCTGCTGCAGAGCTGCAGGTGTGGGCGGCATCGTGAATGCGGCAGCAGGGCTGCCGCCGATCGTGAGCGATAGGGTGGACGTGGTGGACCGGCGGGAGCTGGGCTCCCGCACTCCGGACGGCAGCTACAGGGCGAGCGACAACCAAAACGTGGGCTAGGACCTCTAAGACGAAGGGACTAGCCCGGTCTGACTGGAGGTTCAATTGCTCTGAGCTTCCCTGCCCGGGTATCATGCTCCCTTCCGCTGGGGGCACCGTCTATCCGGCCATGAGCGAATACTTGCGACGTATCACGACAATCTGCAGCGCGTTTCTTTTGCTGGGAATGTTTGCCGGCCTCGGCAAAGCACAACAATCCAACGATATTCTGCCGGTCGACCAGGTTCGCGCGGGGATGCAGGGTTATGCGTGCACGGTTTTCAGCGGCGACCAGGTGGAAAAGTTCGATTTGGAAGTGCTGGGTGTGATGCCGAACTTCCTGGGGCCGAAACAGTCGATCATCCTGGTGGAACTGAAAGGGCCGAAAGTGGAACACACCGGGGTGGTCGCGGGCATGAGCGGCAGCCCGGTGTATATCGAAGGCAAGCTGGCAGGAGCGCTGTCGTTGAAGCTGGGGATTTTCACGAAAGAAGCGATTGCGGGAGTGACCCCGATTGAAGATGTTCTGCGCTCGCCGGTGCAAAGCAGTGCGCCGCAAACGGTGGCCCAAGAATTCCAACTGCCGAAGGAAACAGCGGCGCAAAATACCCTGCCGAGCGGGTCGACCTTGGAACCGATTGAAACGCCACTGGTGTTTTCCGGCTTCCAACCGGCAACACTGCAGCAATTCGCGGGGCAGTTACAAAGCTATGGATTGGTAGCCACGCCGGGCGGGAGCTCGCCGGATCAAAAGGATGACGCGCACGCGCACCTGGCGCCGGGAGATATGGCGGGGATGGTGCTGGTGCGTGGAGATATGTCGGTAAATTCGGCATGCACGGTGACGGCAGTACGGGACGATCGGGTGTTCCTGTGCGGGCACCCGTTCTTGAACCTGGGGGATATCCAGATGCCGATGGCGCGCAGCGAAGTGGTGACCACGCTTTCGTCATCGCTGGCGTCGACGAAAATCGTAAACGTGGGCGGGAGCATCGGGACCATCACCAGCGATCACCTGACGGCAGTCACGGGTAAATTGGGCGCGCCGCCACAAATGATTCCGGTGGACCTGACGTTTGTGACCGGCAAGAACGAAAAGAAATTGCATTTCGAAATGGTGAATCACCCGAAACTGACGCCACTGCTGGTGGCGATGACCACGTTCAGCGGGGTGACGCAAAACTCGTTGTACGGCGAAGGGCGCACGCTGCACCTGACGGGGGAGATTCAGTTGAAGGGGCACGTTCCGGTGAAGCTGGAAAACACGTTTGCGCCCACCGATTCGCTGTTGCCGGATGGGTTGCCGGTGGCGTTGTCGGTGCAAAGCGTGTTCGGACGGCTGTTTACGAATAACTTCGAGATACCGGATGTGGAGCATGTTTCGTTGCGAGTGGAAACGCTGCCGGGAAGGAACTCGTACACGATCGAAAGCGCGTGGCTGGAAACGGGCGAAGCGTCGCCGGGCGAGGATCTGAAGGTACGCGTGCTGGTGCAGCCGTACCGCGGGGCACCCCAGGTGGAAGAAACGACGGTACACGTGCCGGATCAAATCGCGCGAGGCAGCACGTTGCGCGTACTGGTGAGCGACGCGGAGTGGATGAACCGGGCGTCGCGGGGGTTCAATTTTGGCGGCATACCAGGGAGCGCTTCTGGTCCCGCGGGACTGGATCAGCTGATTGCGCTGATCAACCGCGAGCGCCACAACGACCGGCTGTATGTGGGCATCTTCATGCCTGCTCCGATGATGGTGTGGGACGACAAGGAACTGCCCAACGTACCGCTGTCGGCGATCAGCGTGATCGATGGGCGGCCGGCGCCAGGAAGCGTGCAGGTGCTGCGGGAATCGTTGGCCAATGAATCGTCAGTAGAACTCGGTGGACCCGTATCCGGGCTGATTTCGCTGAATTTACAAATCCGGTGATCGAATCTATGTCGAAACTATGGAAACAGTTTTTGCTGCTGGGGTTGTTGGTGTGCGTGGCAGCGAGTTCGTGTATGGCGGATCATACGCGGCGCTGGAGGCAGTCGACCTACGACGAGTTCCTGAAAGGCACGGCGAAAGGAGTGGCGGTGCGCAGCGACGGGCATCTGGAACTGGCGCCGAAATTCACGCTGCTGGCGGATGCCGACGCGTCGTACTTGTGGTCGCTGCGGACAGATCCATCGGGAGCGTTGTATGCGGGGGGCGGTTCGCCGGCAAAGGTTTTTCGAGTGGGAGCCGATGGGAAACTCAAGTCGGTGTTTGAGTCCAGCGATCTTCTGGCGCAGTGCCTGGCATTCGACGCCAAGGGCGTGTTGTATGTGGGGACATCGCCGGATGGCAAGGTTTATAAAGTTTCCGCGGACGGGGAGAAGACGGTTTTCTTTGAGCCGAAAACGAAATACATCTGGGATTTGGCCTTCGGGCCGGATGGCACGCTGTATGTGGCCACGGGGGACAAAGGACAGATTTATGCAGTGTCGCCGGACGGCAAAGGCGAGTTGTACTACGCGAGCGACGAAGCGCACATCAAGGTGCTGGCGTTTGATAGCAAGGGCAATCTGTTAGCGGGCACGGAGCCGAATGGCCGGGTGTTGCGGGTCAACCGCGCGACGGAAAAAGGTGCAAGCAAATCGGCGACCGCAAGCGCACACGGCTTCGTGGTTTATGAAACCGCGAAACGCGAAGTGACTTCGCTGGCGGTGGGAGCCAACGGGACGATTTACGTTGCTGCGATTGGGGAAAAGCCAAAGCCCGGAGTACCGGGGCAAACCGCGGTGATCAATGCCGGGCAGGGCGGGGCGATCATCACGGGTGGCGGCATTCAAGCCGGAGCGATCGCGCAGCCGTTTATTGCGTTTCCGCAGGCGATCTCGAGCAGCATTTACCGGATTACGCCGGAGGGTGTTCCGGAGGAACTTTGGAGTTCGCGCGAGGAGGTGGTGTACGCGCTGGCCATGAATCCGGATGGACGGTTGTTGGCGGGAACGGGAAACAACGGATCGCTACTGGTGATCGATGGAAATGGCGTGTATGCGCAACTGGCGAAGGCGGGTTCGGCGCAGATTACCGGAATTTCCAAGGGGGCCAACGGCAAAGTGTATTTGTGCACGGCGAATCCCGGGAAACTGTTTTCGCTGGGCCCGGAATATGAAGCCGAGGGCACCTTCGAATCGCAGTCCTTTGATGCGAAGCTGTTCTCGCAGTGGGGACGAATTGAATGGTGGGGCCCACCGGCAACCACGGGTGGGGGGAAAACGGGAAAAGAGAGTAAGGACCCGCGACTGGAGTTCTATGTAAGAACGGGGAACACGGAAGATCCCGCGAAGGAATGGTCGCCCTGGTTCGGCCCGTATACGTCGACGGACACGCCCATCGAAGCGCCGGCAGCGCGATTTCTGCAGTGGAAGGCTGTGATCCACGACGGGCGACCGGGAGATGGCATCGATTGGGTGAGCGTGGCGTATGAGCCGCGGAATGTGGCGCCGGTGATCGATGGCATTGCGCTACAGGATCCGGGAGTGCGCGCGCAAGCTCCGATGGGAATCGTCGGGCAGCCCGGAAATGTGACGCTGAAGCAGCCACCGGCGCCAAGTCCGAATCCGACGGGAATTGTGGTGAGTGCGAATCCGGTGCAAACACCGAAGTTCGAAGCGCCGCCGCAAGGATCGTTACAGAAGGGCTACCAGTCGGTGTTGTGGTCGGCCCATGACGATAACGACGATGAATTGAAGTACGCGGTTTACTTTCGCGGAGAAAATCAGAAAGAGTGGCTGCTGTTGAAGGACAATCTGGATCAGAAGTTCTATTCGTGGGATACCTCGTCGATGCCGGATGGAGCGTATTACCTGAAGATTGTGGCCAGCGATTCGCCATCGAATCCGCCGGAACTGGCGTTGCAAGCGGAACGCGAGAGTGATCGCTTCGAGGTGGACAACAGCACGCCAACCATTGGAAAGATCGAGGCCAGCGCGACGGGCATGAATGCGGATCGCTCGAAAGGCGTTTCGTATGATTTTCAGTTCACCGCGAGCCATCCAACCAATAGCATTGAGAAGGCGCAATACAGCGTGGACGGGGGAGAGTGGGTGTTGGCGCGGCCAGTGAACGGGATCAGCGACTACAAGACGGAGACGTATTCGTTCACGGTGCGCGGGCTCATGCCGGGGGAACACACCATAGCGGTGCGGGCGTACGACCGGTTTGAGAATGTGGGAGCGGCGAAGACGACGATACAGGTGCAGTAGCCGACAGTAAGGCGAGGCAAGACGCAGAGGGTTAGATTCTTCGGCGCAGAGAGCGCGGCTCCGGGTGACAGTCCTTTTTTGGCTTAAGTTGGGTTATTGGGTGGCGTGGGCAGCATTGTGCAAGCGGTAGCAGGGCTGCCGCCGATCGTGATCGATAGGGTTGACGTTGGGGACCGGCGGGAGCTGGGCTCCCGCACTCCAGGCCGTTCGTTTCCCGCATCAACGCACTCGAGACAGGGATGTTGCGGACCTGGGGCGCAACAGTCCACAGGTCTCAGGATGACAAATTCTTTTTGGCTTAAGTTGGGCTATGGGGTGGCCTGGGCAGCATTGTGCAAGCGGCAGCAGGGCTGCCGCCGATCGTGATCGATAAGGTTGACGTTGTGGACCGGCGGGAGCTGGGCTCCCGCACTCCAAGCTTTCAGGGCTTCGGCGGAGTTGCCAGAGGAACGTGCGCTCCGGGGCCATGGGCGGGCTTCTTCGGTTCGATGTACATTTCGATTTCGGCGCCAAAACCCATACGTCCATCGCTATAAGCGTCGGGCTTGGCATGCACCAAGCGGGCGCGGCAGTGCGTTTCATCGGCGGGGCCGCCGGTGACCTCGGTGGGAAGAGTGAGGGTGGCTTCAATGGGCATGCCGACTTGGAGCGGAGCGGAAGTGACAAAGAAGAAGCCGCCGCGAGAAACGTTGGTGGTTTCGGCGAAATGATCGATGGGAGAAGAAGCCAGTCCCAAAGGACGGAAGCGTAACGGGACACGAATGCGAAAACGTTCGCGTTGTCGACGCTCCGAATACGCCAAGAGTATTCTCCAAGCCGGACGGAAGGGACAAACGCCCGGAAAAGGAAGCTTGATTGATAAGGTTAACAGAGACACAGCAGGGGTCAAGACAGGATTCGTAGTGCGAAAGAGGGGGTACTCCCGGTATCGGGCCGGGATCGAGGGAAGTAGCGGAAACAGGGAGGGAGACGAGCGAAATGGTTGCAAGCAGGGAGGGCGGGAAGTAAAGTAACGGCAACTGGACAGGCGGCTTGGCTCGCCGTCCAACGGTTCAAGGCGGTCCGCGGGGGTTCCAGCGCTAACGCTGGAAACGAAATTCTGCGATTCTAGGTGGGTGGCAACCCCGGAGCGGGGGAAAAACCGGCGAAAGGCCGGCGCGCTGGGGATGGAGGTCCCGTCCATGTTTCTGGATTACTACCGATTACGGGAGCAGCCGTTTGGGCCGGCTGGGAATCCCGCGCAGCTGTATGCGAGCAAATCCCACTGTGAAGCGCTGGAGCGGCTGAGCGAGATTATTCTGGGCGACCGGGGACATCTGGCGCTGATCGCGGAATCGGGAATGGGCAAGACCACGCTGCTGCAGCAGGTGCTGCAAGGATTGCGCGATAGCTCGCGAGCGACTTTTTTGTTTCAGAAGGGCTGCACGGCTCGAGACGTTTTGGAAGCGCTGCTGATTGAACTGGGAGTGGAAGGCGCAGGCATGGAAGTGGAGTGGCTGCGCGCAAAGCTGAACCAAATTTGGTTTGCGGAAATGCTGGAAGGCCGGCGGCTGATATTGATCTTCGACAATGCCGAAGATTTGGATGAGTCGGTGCTGGAAACGCTGCAATATTTGTCGCGGTTTGAGACTTCGAGCACGCGGCTGCTGCAATTTCTGCTGTGCGGCCAGCCACAGCTGGTAGAAAAATTGGCCAGCGAGAACCTGGCGCCCCTGCGGAACCGCATCGCGGAATTCCGGACGCTGGATCCTTTCACTCCGATGGAGACAGCCGGGTATATCCGGCATCGGCTGAAAGCGGCCGGCCATGAAGGCGAGGCGCTGTTTGATCACGAGGCGTTGGCGCTGATCATGGACAGCAGCCAGGGCATTCCCAGGAACATTAACAAGATTTGCTCGCGGGCCTTGTTGGAAGCGTATGCCCGCGGGTTGACCTGCGCGTCTGGGGAAATCGTGGAAAAGGCACAGCGTCACTTGACGGCCATCGCCGGCGGCGCCCCGGAGGCGGTAACGGAGGATGTGCTGGAAAACGTGGAGGAGCGAGCAGCGCCGGCGGCAACGTCGCCACTGAGCTACAAAACCGGCAGGCAATCCAAATTGACGGGGTCTGCGCTGCGTGTGGGAGCGGCGGTGGCGCTACTGCTCACGGCGGGTTTGTCGTTGCCGCACGGCATGTTGCGAGGGATGAGCCACATGATGGGTGGCGGGAACGTGGCAACCACGGGAAAGCCCGGGGTTGAGCCGGTTGCGAACGCGGCGCCCGCTACGACATCGCGAGTGGCTGCAACCGTTCCGGCAAAGCACATGCCGATCGTGGACGCAGGAGCCAGCGGGGCGGCGGCACCGTTTGAGGCGCGCAACAGTCTTACGGGTCAGCCATCGTTGACCCGGGAATTGGGATTGAAAATCAACCGAATCGTGATTGATCCCGGCCACGGGGGGTTCGACACCGGAGCCAAGGGCCCGCAAGGACTGCTGGAGAAGGATCTCTGCCTGGACGTAGCGCTGCGATTGGGTCAACTGATTGAAGAGAATCAGCCGGGTGCGGAGGTGGTGTACACGCGCAAGGACGACAGCTACGTGCCGTTGGAAGAGCGGACGAACATCGCGAACCGGGCGGATGCCGACCTGTTTATTTCCATTCATGCGAATTCGAGCGACAGCAGCGAGGTGCGCGGGGTGGAAACGTACTACTTGAGTCTGGCGAGCTCCAAGGAAGCTAAGGAACTGGCGATTCGCGAGAACGCGCTGACACAGTCTTCGCTGCATGACCTTCCGGACCTGGTGCAGAAGATTACCCGGAACGAGAAGAAGGAAGAGTCGAAGCAACTGGCGGAGCAGATTCAAAACATGCTGTCGCAGAGGCTGCAACTAGTAAGCCGGCGCGAGAAAAATCGTGGGGTGAAACAGGCGCCGTTTATCGTGTTGACCGGGGCGAATATGCCGGCGGTGCTTTCGGAGATTTCGTTTGTGAGCAATGCCAGTGACGAGAATCTGCTGTTGCAGGGCGAGCAGCGGCAGCGCATTGCCGAGGGATTGTACCGGGGGATCGCAGGGTACCTGGACGAATTGCACAGCGTGCCGCAACTGCGGCAAGGAGTGGTAGCCGAAAACCGCAGCGGCCCGGGCAATGCGCAGCCATCGATGGTGCCGAATGTACGAAATCCGCTTCAACAGAGCGAAAAACTTCGCTAGACTTGGAGGGCCGAAGGGGCTCCCGGCGAGTGGGGCGCGCGGGGTAGGAAGACTCGGCAATAGACGGTTCTTTCTGTAGGGGGCCTGTGCGGAAGTACAGGCCAACCTTAGGTTACGGGGAAGAGTCAAACCTTACGGGGAGAAAGGGTCGAAAGCGGTAAACTAACGAACGTGCACCCTAGGAACACCGCCCCAGTAACGAACGCTCCGCGGACCGGCGGCAGTTTGCCCTGCGTCCGCACCTTGCTCTGCTTGATTAGCGCAACAATCCTTTGCTGCGTTGCTCCCTGGCCCGCCTCCGCTCAAGAACTTCCCAACTCTCCGGCACCAACTTTAGAAAAGACGTTTGCGACTGGCGCGGCGAAGGTAGCCTGCAATGGAAGCGACCAACAGGACGGCGAACGATTGCCGGGCAGCGTTACCGGAACGCTGATCGATAAGACCGGCAATGCGGTGGTGGGAGCGCATGTGACCCTGGCCCAGGATAACCAGACCTCGAGCCAGGAAGCGCTGGCCGACGAATACGGGCAGTTCTCTTTCACAAACGTGCCACCGGGACCATTCCATTTGACGGCGAGGTCGGATGGCTTCGCGCCACAAACCGCGGCGGGAAATCTGGCGGCAGGCGAAAGCTGCGTGATGCCACAGATGACCCTGGCGGTGGCCACAAATGTGACGGAAGTGCGCGTGGAACTGACGACGATCGAAATCGCGCAAGAGCAACTGAAGGAACAAGAGCGGCAGCGCGTTTTGGGAGTGATCCCGAACTTTTACGTGAGTTACGTGGCGAACGCCGCGCCATTAAGCCCGAAGCAAAAGTTCCAATTGGCGTGGAAATCCACGATTGATCCGGTCTCTTTCGGAGTGACCGGAGTGGTAGCCGGAGTGCAGCAGGCCACCGGCGGGTTCAGCGGGTACGGGCAAGGGGCGGCGGGCTACGGGCGGCGCTACGGCGCAGCGTATGGGGATTTGGTGACCGGAACGTTTATCGGAGGAGCGATTTTGCCGTCGCTGCTGAAACAGGACCCGCGCTACTTCTACAAGGGAACGGGAAGCACGCGTTCGCGGGTTTTGTACGCGATTGCCAACGCCGTGATTTGCAAAGGCGACAATGGCCAATGGCAGCCGAACTACTCGGGGATTGCGGGCAGCCTGGCGGCGGGCGGCATTTCCAATTTGTATTATCCGGAAGGCAACAAGAGCGACGCGGCGATGACGTTTGAAAACCTGGCCATCGGGCTGGGCGAAACCGCGGCGGTGAATCTGCTGCAGGAATTCGTGATGAAGAAATTCACGTCGAATGTTCCGAGTAGCGAGCCGACTCCGTAGGCCAACGCGGAACGCCGCAGATTTTGAAACGACGGCAAACTGACAGCGAACTCGAGCTGGATTAAACTCAGAGCATGGCCCTCGCGGAAACCGCATCCGATTTCAATAACTCCCCTATTTCCTGGAACACCATTGTGGAAGCGCACCAACGCGTGCGCCCACGCATCCACCGCACGCCAGTACTGACCAGCGAATCGTTGAACGGACTGGCGGGCGCGCTGCTGTTTTTCAAGTGTGAAAACCTGCAGAAAACCGGGTCGTTCAAGATTCGTGGGGCGACAAACGCGATCTTGTCGTTGAGCGAGGAAGAGGCACGACGTGGCGTGGTGACGCATTCGAGCGGAAACCACGCGGCGGCGGTGGCTTGCGCGGCACGGTGGCGCGGGATCGAAGCATTTATCGTGATGCCAAAGAATGCGCCGGCGGTGAAATGCCGCGCGGTAGAGCATTACGGCGGAAAGATTACGTTTTGCGAGCCAAACGTGAAGGCGCGCGCAGGAACAGCCGCCAAAATTCAGGCGGAAACCGGTGCGGTGATGGTTCATCCTTACGATGACGACCGAATCATCGCGGGCCAGGCGACTGCGGCCAAAGAATTACTGGAAGAAGTGCCGGACTTGCATGCGGTTCTCGCTCCGGTAAGCGGGGGAGGGCTGTTGAGCGGCACGTGTCTCGGCGCGAAGGGCACACGGGGCAACGTGCGCGTTTACGGGTGCGAACCGGAACGAGCCGATGACGCTTACCGTTCGTTGACCAGCGGTAAACTGCAAGCACTGGAGACCAGCGACACGATTGCGGATGGATTGCGAGCATCGCTGGCGCCGCGGACGTTTGCCATTCTGAAAAAGCACGTGGATGGAATCCTGTTGGTGAGCGAAGAAGAGATTGTGGCGACCATGAGGCTAGTGTGGGAACGGATGAAGATCGTGATCGAGCCCTCGAGCGCGGTGGCCGTTGCGCCGCTGCTGCGTAGCAGCGGACGAACGGAAATTGGGATGGGCGGAGTCAGTCAGCCCAAAATTGGCATCATTCTGTCCGGGGGAAACGTGGAATTGAAGGTGTGAGCGGCGGCCCGCAGAGTGCGTGCGCGGTAACTTGGCGCCAAATGGTATTGAACGAGACAGTAACGTTACGCGCGAGTGGCGGAATTGTAACGAAAGTGGGCGGTGTGTAGACTGAGAGCGGGGGAATTCCGGAAGCAAAGGAATTGTGGCCGGGCCAAAAGCGCACCCAGCAACGCTCTGGTTCTGACCTGTGCCCTGATCACTGGGTGCTACGCAATAGGGGTGTGAGCATTGCCTTTTTGTCGAACGACCATTTTGTGCGGACTCCTCTACTCTTTCCTACTCGGTACCCCAGCAGCAGCGCAAGACCCGCAACAAACCACCGCAGCACAGCCGGGCTTCGTGCGCCTGGGGCACACGCGGCATCCCCTGGCGATCGAAGCAAACGCCGTGGGTCGCGTAGAAGGCAGCCACGCCATGGAGCGCATGCTGCTGGTGCTGGCGGACTCGGCAACGCAGGAAGCACAACTGCAGCAACTGCTGGACGATCAGCAGAATCGAAAGTCGCCGAACTATCACCACTGGCTGACTCCGGCGCAGTTCGCTGCGCAATTCGGGCCGGCCGATGCGGATGTGCAGAGCGCGGTGGGCTGGCTGCAGAGCGCGGGTTTTACGGTGGAGCGAGTTGCCGCCGGTAAGCGGTGGCTAGAATTTTCCGGGACTTCCGCACAAGTGGAAAACGCATTTCACACGGTGATGCAGTATTACCGCGTGGGCGGAAAAACCTGGGTGGCCAATTCCACGGATCTGTCGATTCCGGCGGCCTTGAGTGGGATCACCCGAGGCGTTGTTTCCCTGAATAGTTTTGGCAGGACAGCGCCGGCTCACCCGCCCCACGGCACAGCCGGACGAACCGCGCAGGGACGGAAGTATGTGCTGGCGACGAATCTGACCGCTTCCGGCGGACCAACAGATACGTATTATCTGGCGCCCGGAGATTTCGCGACGATTTACAACACCAGCGGATTGCTGAACAGCGGGATCGACGGAACGGGAGTTTCCATTGCGGTGACGGCGCAGTCCGACATTGAGCTGACGGATGTCCAAGACTTCCGGCAGATTTTCGGGCTCAAGGCCAATGATCCGAATTTTCTTTGGAGCGGGCCGGACCCGGGAGTGACCAATCCGACAGATGCCCAGGAAGCGTTGCTGGATGTGGAATGGGCAGGAGCGGTAGCGCCGGGAGCAACGATCAATCTGGTGGTCGCGGGCAGCACGGACACCACCAGCGGCGTAGATCTGGCCGCGGCGTACGCGATCGATAACGAAGTGGCGCCCATTTTGACCTACACCTACGGGAGCTGCGAGCAGGCCCTGGGACCTACGGGCAATGCGTTTTACAACGGTCTGTGGGAACAAGCGGCTGCGGAAGGCATAACGGTATTGGTGGCTTCCGGGGATAACGGCGCTGCGGGATGCGATAGCGCGATTGCCGGCGCACCGGCAACACAAGGACTGGCGGTGAACGGCGTTGCGTCCACGCCTTACAACGTGGCGATCGGTGGAACTGAATTTGCCGACGGCGGCCAACAATCGACTTACTGGAGCAACGACAACTCCGCGGTGTTCTCTTCGGCGATTGGGTACATTCCGGAAGCAGCGTGGAACGAGAGTTGCGATCCAGCACAGCCGGGGAGCGCAACCAATTGTATTTTGGGCAACGGGAATTTGACGTTGCTGGCGAGTGGAGGTGGGGCAAGCACGGTGTATGAGAAGCCGGATTGGCAGACGGGCGCGGGCGTTCCGCCGGACAGCGCGCGCGACTTGCCGGACGTGGCGCTGGCAGCGGCAACCGGCCACGATGAAGCGGTGTACTGCACCAGCCTGGGCGGCGCCCCTTGCCAGATGGATGCGGAGCAGGACGTGGTCGGACTGACGCTGGTTGGCGGAACCAGCGTGTCTACGCCCGCGATGGCCGGGATTCTAGCGCTGATCGAAGAGAAAAATGGCGCGTTGCAAGGCCAGGTGAACTACGTGCTTTACCCGCTGGCGCAAGTTGCGGGTAATAGTTGCAATTCTACCGCCCAAACGAATCCGACAGTGTCGAACGCCTGCGTGTTTTACGACGTGACCGCGGGCAACAACGAAGTGCCCTGCGCGGGCGGATCGCCGGGCTGTTCCTCGACACAGAGTGGCATCGACGGATTCACCACCGGGCAGGCGGCGGGCGTTGGCTACGACATGGTGACCGGCCTGGGCTCGCTGAACGCCACGAATCTGGCGCTGGCGTGGAAGGATTCGGCGCTGCTGGCGTCGCAAACGACGCTGCAAGCGTCGAGCAGCAGTTTTGTGCACGGCACCGCCGTGACCTTGAGTGGCAACGTTGCTCCGGCATCGGGGACGGGATCGCTGAGCGGGGCGGTAGCGCTGAAGACAAATCTTTACGGAGACGCGCAACCGGTCACTTTGAATGGCGGCGCGTTTTCAGCGGCGGTGACGGACCTGCCCGGCGGGCAATACAACTTGTACGCCTATTACGCGGGGAATGCGACGTATGCGTCCAGTGAGTCCACCGCGGTGGCGCTGAACGTGACGCCAGAAAATAGCAGCACCACGGTGGCGATCAACGGCTTGCAGAATGGCAGCGCGGGCTATGGCACGCCGTTGCAAATCAAGGTGACGGCCGCGGGCGTATCCGGACAAGGCATCCCGACCGGCACAGTCACCATTCAAGACGGAGCAAATGTGGTGGGGACATCGAGCCTGGCTGCGGATGGCACGGCGTACCTGTTGACCGGGGGTGGTGCGGCGTATGCGTTTGCGCCCGGGGCGCATGCGGTGACCGCGGCGTATTCGGGCGACAACAGTTTTAACGCCAGCACCGCGAGCGCGGCGAGTTTCACGGTGGCGAAAGGAACACCGTTCGTGGTCGTCGGAATCAACACGACCACCCTGACGGTTGGGCAAACGCTGGGCGTGCACGCGGTGGTCGCCGGGCAAGGAACCGCAACGGCCACGGGGACGGTGCAATTCACGGTGGATGGCAACCCGTGCGGAGCGCCGGTGGCGCTGCAGGCGGGCGGATTCTTTGGGCCGCAGGCACAAGCTTCTATGCTGCTGCCGAGCCTGACGCAGGGAACGCACGTGATTGGCGCAGCGTACAACGGCGCCGCCGACCCAAATTACAACAGCGTGGCCAGCGGCGATCCGGTGAACGAGCTGACACAAACGGTGAACGTGGGGACGGCCGCTGGCACGAAAACAACGACGACCTTGCTGATGAAAAATGCTCCGGTAAATCTGGGCGACACGGGAGTATTCACGGTTACGGTGAGCCCGTCGACGGCTACGGGCACGGTGACGCTGTGGGACGCGGTGGGACCACGCACGGCCGCGACCACGATCGGCGGCGGCACCGCCACGGTGCAGTTTGCCTGGCCACAAGCGGGGAGCACGTCGTTGTATGCGGTGTATTCGGGGGATGTGAACGACGCAAGTTCGGCGAGCGCGCCGGTTTCGTTCTCGGTACAGAAAGGTTTGCCGCAAGTGGCGATTAGTGGACCGAGCAGTTTGCCGAACACGGGCGAAATTAGTCTGACCGCGAGCGTAAGTGGGAACTCTTCGAATGCGCAAATTGCCTATCCCACCGGCGCCGTGCAGTTCTGGGATTCGTTGAACGGAGCCGCAGCGAAAATGATAGCGGCGCAACTGCTGACGGCGGGCCCCGGCGGGATCAGCGTATCGGGTGCGCGGGTAAGTTTGGGCGCCGGTTCGCACAGCGTATCGGTGCAATATCTGGGAGACACGAACTGGCAAGCGGCTACGTCCACGCCGCTGCAAACGGGCACGCCCTCGTTTACGGTGAGCGTTTCGCCGAATCCCATCGCGATGGTCGCGGGAAGCAGCGGCAACGGAACCGTGAGCATCACGCCGAGTGGCGGGTTCACGGGAACGGTGGCGCTGGCGTGCGCCACGGGAGGAACGACCGCTCCCGCGGGATACGCGTGCAGCTTTGGGCAAAGCAGTGTGCAAGTGAATAACGCGGTGGCCTCGACGAGCATTA
>DATKPS010000008.1:0-56127 GCA_035524015.1 Candidatus Sulfotelmatobacter sp. | reverse complement strand
CGAGTCCGCCAAACACATCGAAAAGCGTGGTGTCATTCTTGATCACGTGATAACCGAAGCCGCCGCCGTAAACTTGGCGCAACTGTAGGTGCTGCAATTGGTTGGTCGTGAAGTCTGCGGTGGCGTACACAAACGTGCGTGGGCTGAGATTTAAATCCCCGCGAATCCCCGCCTGGAACAAGTTCGCCGTCGTTGTATTCGGGATGGTCGTTTCATTATTCGCTAAAATGTAGTTCGCATACACTGTCAACTTATCTCGTGGAGTAGTCCTCACCGCTTTCGCATCAAACGTGAAGCTAATGGTGTTGGAGTTGCCGTGCGTGTACGCCAATCCCCCATCGGCCACTCCGCCCCAGAAATAATTGAACTTGGGATGCTCCATCTTCTCCGTGGCAACGTCGAAGGCTTGCTGCTCCGTCTGATTGCGCACCGCGGTCACGTCTTCCATCGCAATCGGCGGGCCCCCGTTCACCACGAACTTTCCGTCGCTGCTCATGCTGACTTTACCCGTGGCCTTCTTTCCGTCCTTCGTGGTGAGCGTCAAATCCTCGCTGGAAACAATTCCCGCCACCGTGGTCCAGTCGATGTTGATGTCTCCGCCAAAGTCCGTCTTTAAGTGCAGCGTTTTCCCATCCCCGGAGACAATCGTGCCGGTCAAGCGGTCCCCATTCTTCAATGTCACTTGGTCGGCGAGCGCTACCGACGCGCACATCACACAGAACAACACACCTAGCAAACTACGACGCATTAGCGTCCTCCTTGCCTTTCTTCGTTACCGAGTACAGTTGAGTTATGAGCTGGACTTCACGTGGGCGGCCCGAGAAGCAATTCAACCTTCCGCAGCCATCAAGCGTAGGTATTCTAGTGAATCCCTTCACCACCTGCAACGAAAGAGATTTGCGTCAGCCTCCGGTCGTCCTGGTCTATAATGGACTACAAGACCGGGGTGAGGTCGCGTCGCAACAACGCGCGCCAATAACGGCATTCGATCTCGTGCAATCCGTTCGGGTATTCGAGAGTCGCTAGTTCCTTTCATGTAGTCTTAGGAACCCCTGGCTAATTTCTTTGTTGGGGGCTCCTCTTGCAACGCACTTTTGGTCTTGGTGTTTTCCGCGGCGTGCTCATCCTGGGCGTTCTTTTGGCCGCTTGTTCCAAACCTCCCCAAGAACTGCATAACAGTGCTCCGGCCAGCACCACACACCCCACCATCGTCTTCATGACCGATTTCGGAACCGCCAATGATGCCGTCGCTATCTGCAAGGCCGTTATGCTCTCCATAGACCCCGATGCGCGCATCATGGATATCACCCACCAGGTCACTCCCTTTTCCATCGAAGAGGGCGCTCGTTTCCTGAACGGCGTCACTCCCTATTACCCGGCGGGAACTGTTTTCGTGGTGGTCATTGATCCCGGCGTGGGCACGTCGCGCAAGGCCGTTATCGTCAAGACCAAGAAAGGCCAATATTTCGTCCTGCCCGACAACGGCCTGATTAGCCCCGTAGTCGATCGCGATGGCCTGGAGTCCGCTCGCGAAGTCACCAATCCCGGTTGGATGATCGGCGACAAGGTCTCTTCCACCTTCCATGGCCGCGACATCTTTTCCCCCGCCGGTGCCCATCTCGCCGCCGGTTGGGATTACACTCTCGCCGGTCCCGAAGTCCCCGAACTCGTGCGTCTTACTCCCAAAGTCGCCAACGTGACCGACAAGGGCATCGACGGCCAAGTGATCGGCCTCGACGATCCCTTCGGCTCTCTCATCACCGATATTCCAGGCGACGATTTCAAAAAGCTTGGCTATGCGCTCGGCGACAAAGTCACCGTGCAACTCGACAAGAAGCCGTTCACGCTGCCCTATGCGAAAACTTTTATGGATGTCCCGGTCGGCGACCCATTGCTCTATGTCGATTCCCGAGGCCGCATTGGTTTAGCGATTAACCAGGGCAATTTTTCGCAGATGCACAAGGTTACCCCGCCGGTCTCGCTGTTCATTCCGAAAAAAGGCGGACCACTGAAGGGAAAATGAGCGCCCTGCCGATAGCTCGACGGCGAGCTTCGCGCTGCCAGCCGCGGCGATGTAGCTGCGCACCGCGATGTCCCGCGGCCTGTCTCAGCCTGCGCTAATCGCTCGGCCTCGTACGGAATTCTCGGTGTCAATCTTCTGCACTGCCGCTCCACCAGTGCACGGGCTCCATCCCAGATCGATGGAACCCTTCATAAAAGGACCAGCTCATGAACCTACGGAACTTATCCTCTTTGCGCTTTCGCTCATTCTTTGTGGTTCTTCTTGCAGTCGTTCTCCTGCCAACTGCCCGCCATCTCTCCGCGCAATCTTTCCGCGGCGCCATTCGCGGTGAAGTCGTCGATTCGCAAGGCTTGCCCGTCGCTAATGCCAAAGTGATCGCTCGCAATCTCGGCACCAGCGAGACCCGCGAGATCACTGGAGACGACAGCGGCAATTATCGTTTTCTTGAACTACCGGCCGGCGAATATGAAGTTTCCGCGATTGCCGCCGGCTTCGAAGAGGTTCGCGTTCCCCAGGTCCGTGTGAATGTCGGCGAGGAAACCACCGTCGCTCTCACGCTTTCCCATGTGAAAGCCACGCAGGAGCAGGTGCAGGTCACAGAAAGCGTGCCGTTGGTGGAGACATCCAACACCACTTTGTCTCAAGTCGTCGACCGTCAACTCGTCCAGGAACTCCCGCTCAATGGCCGCGACTTCGGCAAACTCGTTGCGCTTACTCCCGGCGTCACCGTCGAAGGCTCTGGCGTTGCCGGCTCCGAAAAGGGCTTCGGGCAATTCAACATTGACGGCAACCGCGACCGCTCCAACAACTACAATCTCGACGGCACCGACAACAACGATCCCTTCTTCAACAATTCCGCGCTCAACCAGGTCGGCATCACCGGTGCTCCCGCCACCCTGCTCCCGCTCGACGCCATCCAGGAATTCAACATTCAATCACAGTTCGGCGCCGAATATGGCCGCAACACCGGTTCCGTGGTCAACATCATCACTCGCTCCGGATCCAACGAATTCCACGGCTCCCTCTCCGAGTACAATCGCAATTCCGAATTCGACGCCCGCAATTACTTCAACACCACCTACCAATCCGACGGTTCCTTCAATCCTCAGTCCCCCTTCAATAACAACAATTTCGGCGGCTCTCTCGGCGGACCCATTCTGCACAACAAGCTCTTCTTCTTTTTTGCTTACGAGGGCCAGCGCGAAACCGTCGGCTCCGATTTCGACATCTTAGTTCCCTCGCACGCGCAAATTGCCGAAGCCCAAAACATCGCCGTCAACAATCCCTACTCCTCCGTCCCTTCCATCAATCCCGGCCTGATCAGCATCATTAATCTTTTTCCCAACAGCAATACCGGTTCGCTCGCCTACACCGTGCAGGACACCAACAACAATAACAACCTCATCGGCAAGGTCGACTTCCGGCTAAACCAGAACAACACCATTAGCGCCCGCTATGCCTTTGGACAAAGCGATCAGGCCTTTCCTTTGGGCTCACTCGGTGGTTACGGCAGCGGTTCACGCCTCGCCAACTTCGAGCAGCTTTCTCCCACGCGCGTCCAGGTTGTCTCCGTCAACTGGCTGACCACTATCTCCAGCTCAGAACTCAACGAAGTCCGCTTTGGCTACTCCCGCTTCCGCACCAGTTTCAATTCCGCGGACGCCACTCCCGGCAATCCCAATTACATCGACCCAACCGCGGCGCCGTATAACCTCGATATGGGCACCAATCACGCCGGCCTGCCCGAAATCGATTTCAATGGCGACCTCGAAAATCTTGGCGCCACTGCTTACAGCGTCCCTCGTGGCCGCACCAGCCAAACCTTCCAGATTCTCGACAATTTCACCTACATTCTCGGTCGCAGCACTTACAAATTCGGCGGTGAATATCATCGCTACGATGTGCGCAGCTACAACGACAACCTTGAGCGCGGCCTCCTCGACGTCAATACCTGCGTCTATCTTTCCGACGGCTCCTGTCAGGAACTCTCCGGTGATCCCGTCGTCAACGAACTCTCCAACTTCTACATCGGCAACATTTACGGCATCGCCGATATGGGCAACACCCAGCGCTTCACCTTCAACAATAATCTCGGTTTCTTCGGCCAAGACGAAATCCGCCTTCGCCCCAATCTGACTCTCACTGCCGGCCTGCGCTGGGAATATTTCTCGCCGCTCTCCGAGAAAAATAATCTGCTTTCCAACTTCAACGCCAACGGCGCGCTCGTGCAGGTTGGTTCGCCCTCGCTGCCGCTGCTTTATCGCCGCGACATGAACAACTTCGGCCCGCGCCTCGGCATCTCCTGGAACCCTCTTCGCAATACTGTGGTTCGCGCCGCTTACGGCATGTACTACGACTACACCCCGCAAAACAACTTGATCGCCAACTACACCAATTCCGCCGGCGTCGCCACCAACCCGGTCGCGTCCTTAGCGAATAGCCCTTACTTCGTCGGCGCTATGGATTTCAACTCCAGCCAATTTGCCGGCACCGCCACCGGCCCGGTCTTCACTCCGACGATCTACCCGCAATCCATCTTCGTCACCGACCCCGACCTCCGCACACCCTATGTGCAAAGCTGGAATCTGAACATCCAACAGCAGGTCAGCAAGGGCATTGCCTTTGAAGTCGGCTACGTCGGCAGCAAAGGCACCCGACTTACTCGCCTTTACGACGCCAACCAGGGCCGCGACCCCGGCATCAACGATCCTGCCTACCCGCAATACTCCGCCGTCGATGTCTTCTCCGACAGCGCCAATTCCACCTACAACGGCCTGCAGACCACCGTGCGCCTCCAGCAGTTCCACGGCTTCTCCGGTTTTTCCACGTACACCTTTTCCAAGTCGCTCGACGGGGCTTCCGATGGCATCAATTTCAATTTCGCCAACGCCGCCTTCCCGCAGGATTCCACCAATCTCCCCGCGGAAAAGGGTCCCTCCACTTTTGACACGCGCCACCGCTGGACCACTGCCGCCAACTATGAGGTGCCAGAATTTCATCGCCTTCCGCATTTGCTCGCTGCGGGATGGCAACTCAACTCTGTCGTCACCGTGCAATCCGGCCGGCCCATCAACATCATCACCGATGCCGGCGGTGTCAACTCGAACTACGTTCAGCGTCCCGATATTCTTCCGGGCGTGAATCCGATCCTGCCGCATTGGACGCCCACCACTGGCTACCTGAATCCCGCTGCTTTCGGCTATCCGGCCATTACCGCCGCGGATCCGAACGGCTATTTCGGCGACCTGGGCCGCGACCAGATTTACGGTCCCGGCTTCTGGAACTACGACCTCTCCACCACGAAAACATTCCAATTCCACGAGCATTATCAACTTCAATTCCGCGCAGAGTTCTTCAACATCTTCAATCACCCGCAATGGGCCTTGCCTTCCAACGTGATTACTCCCGGCTTTTTGTCCGATCACGTCACCCCAAATCCCAACGCCAGCACCGCCGGCCTGATCACGCAAACCCCAGACGTAGCCCAAGGCAACCCCGGACTAGGCGGTGGCGGCCCCCGCGTAATGCAATTCGCAGTGCGCCTCCAGTTCTAGTAGCACAGGCTTCAGCCTGTGTTCCTAACCTGTAGCAGCGGCTTTGCGCCACTGTCTCGCTTTTTGCGCGTAGGGGTGCTGCGCCCCAGGTCCGCACCATCCCGCGTCTTGAGCCCCTTTGCGGCTGGACCACGGGCCGCTTTTGCACGTGGCTCCTCGGTGATCGCAACCAAGGTCGTCCCATAACCTCCATCCATCGCTCGATCGCACCCTGTAGCTCACCCCTTTCAGGGGTGAGGCCTTTCGTCCTGTGCTTGGCAACGCGTCTTGCCACAACCCCTCAATTCCAGGCCCGTCTCACCCAATTTGCTTTTTTCCCATCGCGGGCCGAAAATCGGTTGCATCGCTCAGAAAGAGGTCCGCCATGGCCGAAGCCGTTATCGTTTCCTCCGTCAGAACGCCCGTCGGCAGGGGATACAAAGGTTCCCTGCGCACCAGCAGGCCCGATGATCTCGCCGCGCTGGTCATCCGAGAAGCGCTTGCGCGCGTTCCCGCCCTCGATTCCAAGGAAATTGACGACGTCATTCTCGGCTGTGCCATGCCGGAAGGCGAGCAGGGCATGAACGTGGCCCGGATCGCCGCTCTCCGCGCGGGCCTTCCGGTGGAAACCTCCGCCATGACCGTGAATCGTTTCTGCGCCAGTGGTCTGCAGGCCATTGCGCTCGCAGCGGAAAGAATCCGCAGCGGCTCGGCGCACGTCATTGTTGCGGGCGGCACGGAATCAATGTCCCTCGTGCCCATGGGCGGCAACAAAATTTCTCCGAATCCCTGGCTCGTCGATCACTATCCCGACGCTTACATCAACATGGGCCTCGGCACCGAAAACATCGCACGCAAATTCGGCATCAGCCGCGAGCAAGCCGATCAGTTCGCCGTCGATTCGCACAAAAAAGCCGTCGCCGCGCTGGCTGCTGATAAATTCAAAGACGAAACTGTGCCGGTCGAAGTGAAGATCACTGCTGTACCGAATGGCAATGGCGCCAAGGGCAAACCCGCGCCAAAACCCGCCACGCAATCCTTTATTTTCGATAAGGACGAAATGCCCCGTCCGGAAACTTCTATGGAAGTGCTAAGCGGCCTCAAGCCCGCTTTTCACGTGAAGGGCACGGTCACCGCCGGCAACAGTTCCCCGATCAGCGATGGGGCCGCAGCGGTCGTAGTGATGAGTGACACGAAAGCAGCGCAACTCGGTCTGAAACCGCAGGCCCGCTTCGTCTCCTATGCCACCGCCGGATGCCCGCCGGAAGAATTCGGCATCGGCCCGGTCTACGCAATTCCGAAAGCGCTGGATATGGCCAGGCTTTCCCTGAACGACATCGCCGCCATCGAACTGAACGAAGCCTTCGCCGCGCAATCTCTGGCCGTCATTCAACAAGCCAATCTCGATGCTGCGCGCGTCAATCCCAACGGTGGTGCCATCGCTCTTGGCCATCCCCTCGGCTGCACCGGCGCCAAACTCACCGCCTCGCTCATCCGCGAACTCCAGCGCCGCAACGCCCGCTACGGCATGGTCACCATGTGCATCGGGGGTGGCATGGGCGCCGCCGGCATCTTCGAGTGCCTCTAGCGGCACGTTTACCCCGCGAACGAGCGGCATAAAGCCATTCTTCGTAGCGGTCCAGCATTGCGGTACCCCAAGTCCGCACGATCGATCCATCCAACCCTCACAACTTTCTTCACTTCTTCGCCTTCCACAATCCCACCGTATTCCCCTCCGGATCCTGCATCCAAGCAAACGTGCCCGTCGGAATTTCCACCGGCGGCACCAAAGTTTTGCCGCCCAGTGATTCCGCCTTTTTCAACGCCTCCGCCACATCCTCCACACCCACATAAAAAATCGTGTAATGGTGCGGTTCATGCCCCAACGCGGTGATGTGTCCGGCCACGCCACCCGTCTCGGCCGCAATCATTGCCGCTGGCCCCATTGGTTCAATCTTCCAATCGAACAGCTTTCGATAGAACTCCTGCGTTTTCGCCGAATCGCGGCACCCTATCTCGAAATGCACCACCGGTCGTCCCATAACCTCGCCTCCTCGCTCTTGTCGCCTCAGTTACGCGCAGGAGTCTGCCACAGGACCGTTCTCCTTCGCACCTGCCATCTCAGCCACTCGGCAATTTCCTTTGAATTGGAGTGAAACAGTCCTATTGCGCCACGGCCACCCTCAATGTAGAATCCCAAATCAATTCAAACGATCGTTTGAATTTCGCCGCCGCAATTGCCGGCTGGCAAGGAGCTCATCATGGCCACCTCCGTTCTCAGCAAACCCGCTGCCAAGGGCGGCAGTTTTCTCCTGGAATCCCCGGCCCCTCAAGATATCTTCACTCCCGCGGACATAACCGACGATCAGAAGCTCATCGGCCAGACCGCCGAGGAATTTGTCATCAAGGAAGTCCTGCCGCTGGCGAAGGATCTCGAGGCCAAAAAGCCCGGCCTCATGGCGGAATTGACACGCAAAGCCGCCGAACTCGGCCTGATGAGCGGCGCCACTCCAGAAGAATACGGCGGAGCAGGCCTCGACAAAATCGCCACCACCGTGCTGACGGAAAAAATCTCCATCTACGGCGGCTTCGCTACCACCCACGGCGCGCACGCCGGCATCGGCACCCTCCCTCTCGTTTATTTCGGCACCGAAGAACAAAAGAAAAAGTATTTGCCCAAACTGGCCAGCGGCGAATTTATCGGCGCCTATTGCCTTTCCGAACCGCAAGCCGGCAGCGATGCACAAAACCTGCTTACCCGCGCCGAACTCAACAAAGAAGGCACCCACTACATTCTCAACGGCCAGAAAATGTGGATCACCAACGGCGGTTTCGCTGATCTATACATCGTCTTCGCCAAGGTCGACGGCGAAAAACTCACGGCCTTCATCGTCGAGCGCACTTTCCCCGGCTGCAAGCCCGGCAACGAAGAACACAAGATGGGCATCCACGGCAGCTCCACCACCCCGGTGTTCCTCGAAAACTGCAAGGTGCCGAAAGAAAATGTACTTCATGAAATCGGCCGCGGCCACATCGTCGCCTTCAACGTGCTCAACGCCGGCCGCTTCACTCTCGGTGCCTCCTGTGTCGGTGGCTCCAAACACGTGCTGATGATCGCCTCCAAGTACTCCAAGGAACGCAAAGCCTTCGGCAAGCAAATCGGTGACTTCGGCCTGATCAAGGAAAAACTCGCGGAAATGGCCATCCGCATCTACGCGGTGGAATCCATGATTTACCGCAGTGCCGGTTATATGGAAGCCGCGATGCAAGCTGCCGGCGGTTCCGGCAACAAGGCGCAGAGCATGATGAAGGCCCTGGAGGAATACGCCATCGAAAGTTCGATCGCCAAGGTTTACGGCAGCGAAATGCTCGATTATGTCGTCGACGAAGCCGTGCAGATCTTCGGCGGCTACGGTTTCCACGAAGACTATCCCGTCTGCCGCGCCTATCGCGATTCCCGTATCAATCGTATTTTCGAAGGCACCAACGAAATCAACCGCATGCTCATCATCCAGATGCTCATGAAGCGCGCGATGGGCGGACAGCTCGCGCTCATCCCGGCGGCCATGAAATTGGCCGACGAAATCCTCGCCGGTCCCTCGTTCGAAGAAACTCCCGAAGGCGTTCTCGCCGAAGAAGCTCGCACGATCGCCAATGCCAAAAAGATGTTCCTGCAAGCCGCTGGCGGTGCGCTCCAAAAGTACCGCGAAAAGCTCGCCGACGAACAGGAACTGGTTGCCGCGCTCTCCAACATCGTCATGGAAATTTACGCCATGGAGTCCAGCCTGCTTCGCGCTCAGAAGGCTGCGGCTACCAAGGGGCAAGCTTCCGCCTCGGTCATGATTGACGCCGCTCGCGTGTTCATTTCCGATGCCGCCGAGCGTGTTGATCACCATGCCAAGCGCGCCATCGCTGCCGTACATGAGGGCGATATGCTCACCACGCAAATGGCCGTCTTGAAGCGCTTCGGCAAGCGTCCCGTCGTGGACACGATTGCGCTCCGCCGTCACGTCGCGGCGGCCGTCCAGGCGCAGGATCGCTACCCCTTCGAAGGCCGCTAGCTCAGACCGGGGTGCACCCTAAACTTCTTTAATTTCAGGAGTTTTGCCTCCACCACCGGCTGCCGCTCTCTCCATAACTCCTACTTATGCTTGGGTTAAGTGTCGCTAGAGCAATGACAACCGCGACACACCTCCGAGAAAACCTTTTCTCCACCTCTCGCAGCCCTCTACACTATCCCGAGCGGGTACTATAACCGTTGAGCCTCAAGCCAATTCCTCGCGCCTTGGCCTTTGTGGCCCTCTTCGTGGTTTTTGGCCACGTTGGCTCCGTCACGCTCCTTGGCCCTTCTCTTCCCGGCGCGCTCGTCGGCAATCTTCTCCAAATCTTCTGTAGTTTCCTCGCCGCAGCCTTGTGCTTCCGGGCCGCACAACGCTCTCCCGGCTTTAGTCAGTCCTTCTGGACTCTGATTGGTTGCGGATTTGGTACCTGGGGTGTCGCCAACATCGGCTGGACATATTACGAAGTGATTCTGCGCACCGAACCCCCTCCTGGCTCCCTAATCCGATTTCCTTTTGACACTCTCGGCATGTTCTTCGTCATGGCCATCTTCCTCAATCAAGAGAAGACGGATTCCAAGGTGGAGATCAAGGAAACGCTGGATTTCATCCAGGTTGGCATTCTTTTCTTTGTTCTTTATTTCAGCACCTATTACTTGCCCTCCATCGGGGCTTCGCCCCAAGCCGCCGTTCGCCGCGAGATGACCATCGCCATTGGTGGCGATCTCGCGATCATTCTCCTGGCGGTCCTTCAGTGGCGCCGCGCCCGCTTTCCGGAAGTCCGTAGACTTTACGGCGGTTTGGCGCTCTACCAGCTCGTCTATGCCATCGGCTCTCATTGCCTCAATGTGTTTCAGGCTCAGCAGGAAACGCCCACCGGAACATGGTACGACCTGAGCTGGTCTCTCGCGCTCCTTTTTGGCGCATTCTGGGCCGCCACCTGGCAACCCGATTCCGCGAATGTTCCCCGGTCCAACGTCCGCAAAGCCTCGCTCACAGATATCGTCGTCACCAACGGCATGTTCGCCTTCCTTCCCCTGGCCATTCTCTTGCTCCTCTCGGAGTTAGGGCCCGAATGGAAATGGTTGCGTTACAGCCTGCTGGCCGTCTCTTTTGTTTGCTACGCCCTTAGGATCGCCTTAGTTCAATTCGGTCATCAGCAAGGCGCCGAAACCGTCCGCCGGCAAACCTTAGCCATGGACACTTCCAGCGATGGCATGTCTATCCTCGATGGCAGAGGCATTCACGTCTACGCCAACACGGCCTTCGCCAAAATGCTCGGCTTCGATACTCCCGAGCGCATCGTCGGCCAGCCTTGGCGCGTCGTGTACGCCTTTCAGGAAATCAGTCAGCTCGAAAACGAAGTGCGCATGTCCCTCGCGCAGTCTGGCAAATGGTCCTCTCACATTTCGCTCAAACGGCCCAGCGAACCTCCGCTTCCCGTCGAGATGAGCGTCACGCTCATGCCCGATGCCGGCACTATCTGCACCTGCCGTGACCTTTCGCAGCGCGAGGAAGCGGAAAGAGCGCGCGCCGAAGCCGAAGCCAAGTACCGCGCACTGGTAGAGCAGGTCAACGCCATCACCTATATCGCGGAGATTGGCATCAATGGACCATGGCACTACGTCAGCCCGCAAATCGAAGCCATTCTCGGCTACACCCCGGAAGAATGGCTTTCCATCGCCCATCGCTGGCCCGAACTCATCCATCCCGATGATTTGCCCATCGTCACCGCAGCGGAACAGGCCAGCGAAAAAGGTGAGCCGTTCCAGGCCGAATATCGCGTCAAACGCAAAGATGGCCGCGAGGTCTGGCTCAACGACACCGGTGTGGTCGTCCGTGGCAGCAATTCTCGGCCAGTGATGGAAGGTATCATTGTCGATATCACCGAACGCAAGCTTCTCGAGACCCAACTCCAGCAATCCCGCAAAATGGAAGCGGTCGGCCGCCTCGCTGGCGGCATTGCCCACGACTTCAACAATCTGCTCACTATCATTACCGGTTACACCGACCTGGCCCTCAGCCGCCCCGCGGTTCCCTTGGACTTGCGCAATGACATCGAGCGCATCGAAAATGCCTCTGCGCGCGCTGCCGCTTTAGTCCGTCAACTGCTCGCCTTCAGCCGCAAACAAGTTCTGCAGCCGAAAACGCTCGACCTCAACGCCATCGTCGTCAATATGGACAAGCTTCTGCGCAGACTGATCGACGATCACATTGAAATGATCACCTGCGTCCACGACGACCTCGGTAAGGTCCGAGCCGATCCCGCGCAAATCGAGCAGGTCATCATGAACCTGGTCGTGAATGCTCGCGACGCCATGCCCGAGGGCGGTCGTCTGCTGCTGGAAACCTCCAATGTCGATTTGGATGCGGCCTACGCCCTCGAGCACGTCTCGGTGAAGCCTGGACGCTATGTCATGCTCGCCGTTTCCGATAGTGGCGTGGGCATGGATTCCGCGATTCTCCCACACATTTTCGAGCCCTTCTACACCACCAAGGAAAGCGGTCGCGGAACCGGTCTCGGCCTCTCCACCGTCTACGGCATCGTCAAACAGAGCGGCGGCTACATCTGGGTGTATAGCGAGTTGGGAAAGGGGAGCACCTTCAAGGTTTATCTTCCGCGAGTCGGAGAGACCGTGGAACCGCTCGAGTCCAAGCCCAAACCCCTCGCCGAACAACGCGGCTCCGAAGTCGTACTGCTCGTCGAAGACGAAGAAGCGGTTCGAGACTTGATCCGCACCATTCTTACCGGACAAGGCTACGAAGTGATTGTCGCGCTTGATCCCCGGCACGCCGAAAGCATCGCCAGCAACTTTCCCGGAGAGATTCATCTTCTGCTGACCGACGTGGTTATGCCGGGCACCGGCGGGCGTGAACTCGCCGCTCGCATCATGAGCACTCGTCCAAACATCCGGGTTCTCTACATGTCCGGCTATACCGAAAACGTAATCACCAGCGGCGGCATGCTCGAACGAGGTTTGGCGTTTCTACAAAAGCCCTTTTCCCCGTCGGCTTTAGTTCAAAAAATCCGGGAAGTCCTCGCCCACAGCACATCCGCCCCCGACAAATGAAAAAGCCATCCTCGCGGATGGCCTCTTCAGGTAGAAGGAGTTGTAGGATTCGCAGACTGCTACTTGCGGAGCTTTAGCAATGCCAAGCCAAGCAAGCCTGCACCCAATAGAAAAATGGTCCCCGGTTCCGGCGTCGCCACCGTTCCAATAGAGCCAGCTCCGTTAGAGCCCGCTCCGTTGTTGTTGTAACCGCCGTGATTGCGGTGGCCCCAGTCGAAATGTGTGTCGCCGGCACCCCATTCGATGCCGTGGGTCCCTTGAAAATCGAAAGGATCCCCATGGTCTCCGGAGCCCGCCTTGCGCACCCAGTCGCCCTGCGCATGATCTGCGCCGAGGTCCAGAAACGCATTGGTGTATTTAATTGTGGTCCCATCCGCCACTTCGACGAACCCTCGATCGAATGTGGTGGAGGAATGCCAACCGTTGTTCCCGTCGGCATTTAGATTCCAGGCCGCATCTCCTGTGGCCCCGTGATCGCCGATAACTACCGTATCGGCCTTCGCGACCATCAGCATGCCGCCCAGAACAAATACAAAGATAAGCCTTTTAATCATTGTGTTGGTCCCTGCCCTACTCTCCTCCTTTCACCGGACTACTAGCATTATCCTATTGAGCAATTTCCCTTCCATGCGATACCTAGTACCGCTTTGTAAATTATTGATATAAAGTAACTTAGCAAATACAGCGAATTTCCCAGGCCCGCCCTTCCGCCGCTGGGCCGCGAAACCTCTTCCGCAAAGGGGGAATTTCCTTCCATAGAACTAAAGTCCTAAGGTGTTGGTAGTACGTGATTTAGCCGTCAGACCACCTGCAGGTACCGCCGAGTTGCTCTGTGTCCTGCCGCTCTGTCTATGGCTTTGCTGGCGCCGTTTCTGCTTCTTTCGGCTTGTTGATCGTGGACAGCGCCTCTACGTTGAATCTCTTGTAATCCGAATATTTGGTGGACACATTTGCCCTTATACCCTTCACTAGCAGTAAGCGTGCCCCCACATGCGCCTCGACATACGTAGGCAGCCAAACCTCGTTATTGATGTACGCCTGCTCGAACACAAAACTCGTTCCCTTTTGTAAGGTCGCCAGCACCCCTCCGGCAATATGCACGTCACCCACAAAATACGCCTCCAGGCGCACCACGTCCTTGGCCTTCTCATCGATCCAAACCACGCCGGCCAGTTCCTTTACGACGTGTTCCACCATGTTTTTCGGCTTGTACTCCGGGTTAGGCTCAAAATCGAACACCAGCACGTCCTGCCCACGGAAGCGCTCCCGCCGGGGATTCACGAATTGGCAAACACGCAGGAAAACTTCGATACTCGGGTCGTCCTTGTCCTTTTCTTCCTTCCCTTCTTCCTTGGCCTTTTCTTCTTTTTCCTCTTTCTTCTTTTCCTGCTTTTGCGCTTCGACGATTCGCTTTTCCGTCTTTTCGTTTTCTTTCTTCTGCTCCTCAGCGCTCAAGGGCTTGCCGTCTTTTTTTACCAGGGTGGTGATTTCGTCCCCATTCAAAAAAAAGAACGTGTATTCGTTGGTCTCATTCTTGGTGATCTTTCCGGATTTGTCGTATTCCGTCTCTTCTTCCACCTGCGTTCCGGCATAGTTTTCACGGATTTTGTCAATTTGCTTCTGATTCGCATCAATCTCCTCAAACAACTTCTTCAGGTCCGGGAGCTTCACCTGAGATTGCATCGGAAAATCGAACACTCTTTCTCCAACGACCCCATTCACCTCCGCGCGCGTCACATTGATTGTGTAGACTCCGCCACCCCGATGGATTTCGATCGTGTACGGCATTTTCACTCCATCAGTGGTGCGATAATCGTTGTAATAAATCTCCTGCGAAACCCCCGCAATGCTCGCCTTTTCCGCAACTATCAAATGGCTTGCTGGATCGAAGTACACTTGCCACTGAATCCCCGTGGGGTACGTTAATTCGATCCGGTAAGCTTGGTGGCCGTGGACCGTTTCGGTTCCTTTGTAAGCCGCACCGATTTTTTTCTTCGCAAGCCCCAAAAATCGCGCGTTGTAGTATTCCGCCGCAGCCTCCAGTTCCAGCGCCTGAGGGCCCAGCAGCGTGGCGATTTGCCCGGAATCCACTTGGTGCCACGCGGATTTTCCGTTGTACGCTTCGATCTCCATCTTTCCGGCGCTGCGCATTTCCGTGTAGTAGCGGTTCGGCAGCTTCACGCGAAAGCTGTAGGTCCCGGGCGCATCATTTCCGGTGGATTGTACGGTTCCGTCGATCAAAACGGTTCGTACTTTGGCTAGCGCCTTATTGCCGCCGGACGCCTTTACATATTGCTCGACGATTTTTGCGGCATCTTGCGCGCAACACGGCAGCGCATTCAGCAGCAGCGTTCCCAGCAGCCAAACGTAAAACCAGCGTCGCAACATACGGTCTTCCTAGAATACGCGAGAACCACCAATAAGGTTGCGTGGCCTTGCTCAAATGTTGCAAAACTTTTCTCTTTTTGCTCGTCGGCACGCCCACAAATTTATTTTTTCCTCTGTGGAAAGTACCGGTATTCCTAATGCACAATTCCCATTCAAAAAATGTAACTCGAAAATCTCCAAATAAGCCCTTTTTTACTGTGTATTTGCTTGACACTCGCAGTCGTCAGGAGCAAAATACCGCGTGTTTTGCGCTCAGTGACGGTGAGCGTCGGTGCCTTGTTCCGCGTCCCTCAAACTTAATCCGCGGTCGCATGTGATGACTGGTGGCATCGTTTCGGTTTGTCCAAAGAAAGGCTCGATGATAATGAACATGCACAAATTCCGTTTGCGGCAAATTTCCATTCTTGCTGCGCTGGTAATCCTGCTGTCTGTTGCAGCGCCTGCTCTATTCGCCCAGGTAAGCATAGGTCCCGGCGGCTTCAACTCGACCAACGTGTGTTCCAGTTCTAATGTCACGCCTGGATGTCTGGTGGCCGGTAACTTCGATGCCACCTTAAGCTCCACGGGCGGCTTTCTTCAGTTGACGGCTTCTGGAGGGAGTCAATTCGGCTCCGCATGGGCTGTTACCCCGCAGACTGTTGCAAACGGCTTCAACAACACTTTCATCTTTCAGTTTCCTCTGGCGGGTCAGGGTGTTCCTCCGGCCGACGGCGTCGCCTTTGTGATTCAAAACGCTCCGAGTGGGCTCACAGCCCTCGGCGCTACAGCGGGAGGACCGGGCGGAGATATCGGGTATGGCGACGATGACGCCAACAATTATCCGAACTCCGGCATACCGAATAGCTTAGCTATCGAATTTGATTCCTACAAAAACCCGTGGGATCCAGACTCCGACCACGTGGCCGTGCAGTCTTGCGGGACCGCCTACAACACCTCTCACCACAATCAGGATTGTAGTGTTACAGGAGGTTCTGGCAATTCCACACTTGCTATCACCGCCGCCGGGGCGCTGGCAGCAAGTGGCGTGACCATCACCGACGGAAACCCCCACACCGTCACCATCCAATACAATCCTCCCGGCACCCCCTGCAACACTTCAAATCCTTCCGACACCGATAACCTGTGCATCTATATAGACCAGCAAACCGTGACGCCTCCCGTGCCTGCGCTGACCGTTACTGTGAACCTCTCAACGCTCCTCAGCCTGGGAAGTGGCGGAACGGCCTACGTGGGCTTTACCGGAGGAACTGGCTTATTTTATGAAACGCAGGAGATCCAGTCTTGGAGCTTCAGCCAGACCATCGTTGGCAGCGCGCTTGTGCCCGGCACGCAGAATTTCAACTTCAACATCACCCCGGGCAGTCTGGATATCGTCACGACTATCATTCCGAACGTTCCTACGTTGACGAATCAGGGCGCCATTCCCTACATCACTTCTTTTTCTGTCCCCCCGGCGAATCCTTCCTCCCTTTGGGCCAACTCGCCTCTCGCCACCGCGTCTTGCATTCCTTTAGTTGCTGCCGGTGGGAACTGTGCCCCCAAACTGGTCGTCTGCACCACGGCAACTAACTTGACCCCGTCCGGCGTCAATTGTCCCTATGATTCGACTGGCGCGGAAGATGTCCTCCTCTCGGACAACTTCGATCCCGTCACGCCCATTACGAGCTTCCCGCAGGGGCAAAATCCCGGAGTTGTGGCTCTGAACGACAGCCAGGGATGCCCATTCGCAGCGCCCTTTGCAACCCTTCCCTGCCCTTCCAACGGCCTTAAGTCTTTCAGCGGCGACCCCGCCCCGGTTCACGGCACATCCAACTCCTACTATTACTATGTGACAGGTGTCTTGCCACCCTCCACTACACCGACCGGATTTGCGAACGTCGGCGGAACCAACTGGATCAATGGGAATAATCCTGAAGTAACTCTCACGGCGGCGCCGCCGCCTGGACCGGGCTTCAATGGCTGGTACCCCTCGCCAATCGACTACATCGCCTATGTTAATCTGCCATCCTCGACGGCAGCCCCCGATCCCAATCTCCCGCTCAATCTCCAAAACCCTCTTCTTCCGGGAGCGGTCGTTGAATTCAGCAACAACGGTCAGTCGGCAGGTATCGTAACCTCCAGCGGCATTTCTACAATGGGTTCGACATGCGCGAACGTCCTGGGGAGTTCTGGCGCTATTTTGCCGGCCTCCAGCGCCTACACTTTCCCCATCCAAGTGGGTCTCGGCTCGCTCTCAGACATGGCCACGTATGCCCTCTATTACGAGACCGAAGATTGCACCAGAACGGCCGAACGCCAATATATCTATTCGACGTCCGCCCCAGGTTGGACCACCAACTACAAGTCGGTTGTATATACCGTCGACGACGATGCGCCGTCGATCAGCATCACTGTGCCTAGCACCGGAACCATCTATCCGGCGAAAGCCAGTATCGCGTCGTCCTTTAACTGCTCCGATGGTACCGGCTCAGGCGTTGCGAATTGTAACGGCGCGAGCCAAATCAATACCACGCCGGGTACCGGCATCTTAACTTCCAAGAGCTTCACAGTAACGAGCTCCGATAACGTCGGGAATTCCAGTACCAAAACCGTGAATTACTCGGTCTCTTGCCTGTATGCGGAGAATACCATCAGCCCAACAACCTTCAGCCGAGGTCAGAACTTCACCATTACTCCGTCTGTCACGAATTGCACCACGAGCTTGCAGAGTTTGACCGTCAGTGTGGTTCTAAGCGGACCCATGGGGCCCTCTTGCGCTGCAAAGTCGCTACCCTTGGTGAACGGACTCACCGTGCCCGTGCCGGCTGGCTTGTCGGTAAAGGCTACTTTTGGTCCATTCTCGGTTCCCAAGAGTGCCTGCGCGGGCAGCTATACATTCACCACGACCAGCTCCACAAAGGGAGCTTCGGACTTCACTTATACTCAAATTCTTACAGTGGATTAACAGCCAGACTTGTGTGATGGCCTCTCGTTCTTCTCTCGGGAACGGGAGGCCGTCGGATTCTTGTCGGCCGATCTATGCGCTGAATCAACCCAAGAACCTGTTTAATATGTGGAAAAGAGGAAGACCCCCACGACGAAAGAAGTTTGCTCCAGTTCTTTCTGTCCTTAGCAACAATCTCGCTGTCTCATTCCGGAAACCTACACTAGCACTTAGCGCCTTGCGACCAGTGTGTCGCATCTTCGTACATCGCCTTCACGTCTACTCGTTCGATTACGTGCTCCGCTCCCGCTTCTTTCTTGATATCGTCGAGCAGTTTCACCGCTTGGCCATACTGATCTGCCGCCCCACTACTGTTCGTTTGGCGCAGGATGGTTCCCAGCAAGTAGTGAATCCTGGCCGTCTGTAGGCGCGCTCCCAGTCTTTCGCTGATGTCCAGCTCTCGCTCCAATTCTTGACGCGCATGAGTGTAATCCTTGGTCTCCACCATCGCCGCGGCCATGTCTACGGAGCTCTCTAACGCCAGGTATTTTATGCCCAAGCGATCCGCCTCTTGCGACAATGTCCGCAATTCGTTGATGACCGCCTGCGACCGTCCTTCGGCAATCGCCACTTTGTCCATATTCAGTTTGGACTGCAGAATACTGTCTCGCGCGGTTCCTTTCGACGCCAGCCGTAGTGCTTGCTGGTAAGCATCCTTTGCACCCTTGTTATCACCCGCATAGAATTTCAAGTTGCCCTGGGAGTTCAACACCTGCGCCATTAAACCGTCGTTCTTCAAATCCTGGGCCATCTTCTGCGCCTGGTCCAGAGGCTTCTCTGCTTCCTTGCCCCGCCCGGCCTTCGCCAAAGCATTCCCCAGATCATTCCAGAACTGTGCAACATCCGGGTCCAACTCATTGCCGCCCTGAACCACCTTGACGGCGTCTTGGAACGCGCTGACCGCCGCTCCTACGCGCCCCTGATATCCGAAGATCAATCCCATCTGGTGCGATGCGTCCGCTTCGCCCCGCGCATTTCCGGCTTTGCGGGAGATTTCCATGGCGTTCAGGAATGAAGCGAGAGCCTTATCAAACTGCCCTGTTGCTCCGTAGGCTTGTCCCAACCCTTCGAGGCTGTCCGCAACGTCGCCTGGAACATTCAATTGTTGGCGAAGCTCCAAAGCCTGCTGCAAATAAGTGAGCGCGTTGTCGTTGTCACCTTTGCCCAGATAGGCAAATCCAATGTTGTTCAGGCACAAGGACTCGTCTTTCTTATCGCCAGTCTCTCGCTGAATCTGCAGCGAAGCCTTGAAAGCCTCCAGGGCTTTGTCATAGTTCTCGCGCTCGTAGTACACCACCCCCATGGCCGCGAGCGTGTCACCCTGTTCCTTCTTAACCCCGATTTCCTTCTGGATCTTCAAAGCCTCGGTCATGCTTGCCAGCGCCAGATCTGGTTTCCCAATCGCATCCTGCGCTTGCCCCATTTGCTCCAGGTTGTTGGCGAGCAGGCGCTTCAATCCCAACGCCCGATTGATTTCCATCGAGTCTTTGAAGTTCTTGATCGCCTCTTCGGGCTTGTTCATCAATCGATAGGCAATTCCCAATGCCTGCAACAGTTGCGCCTTCTGTTCCTGGTTGTCCACTTGCACCGCCAAGCTCATGCCTTTGTTCAAGGGATCCAATGCGCCTTGCGGGTTTTCCTTCTTGATCTCGATCATGCCCATCTGCCATAGCGCCCTTATGTTTTTCGGGTCGGCTTGCAGAATCTTTGCAAACTGCACGCGCGCCTTGTCGTAATCCCCGACTTCCATATATAGCGCGCCCAGCGAAGCCTCCACGTCCCCGCTATCCGGCAAGGTCTTGGCGAGATTTTCGTACGCCTCAATCGCTTTCCGGTTGTCTTTCATCACCTTGGCATGACTGGCTTCCACCAAGTACTTCTCCGCCACGGGAAGCTGCTGGCTTAAGTCCATCGCCTGCCGTGAATACTTCTCAGCATCGGTGTCATACCCCAGCGCCGAGTCGGTTTCCGCCAGCCGCGAGTAGGCTAGCGCAAATTGCGGGTCCTCCTGTATCGCGCTTTGCAATAGTTTGATCGCATCCAGATTCTTGCCGTCGCGAACCAATCCCATTGCCTGGTTATAATCGCGCAGAGCCGCCGCCGACTTCGAAGAGGGCTGGAATGAGCTGGCTTTCATTTCGCTCAAAACCGCGCTGGATACCGATAAGTTCTTGCGGATTAATTCCGCCAGCTTGTCCACCGTCGCCGGAATTTCCTTTTCGCTCGCAGCCTCGATTTTCAGCGGCTCACGGCGGCCGTGCTTGCGGTCCTCTAAAGTCGCGTTAATCTGGATTTTCTCGCCGAATTTGGCGTATTGCCCAAACACCACCGTATCGGCATTGCTGAATTCCGCGATTCGTCCGATCGTGTCCGGATCCAACTCCGTGTTGGTGGCAATCTTCAGATCCCCAAAAATCTGGTGCAGTCGGTCTGGCGAAACCATTCGCATCTGCGCGGACTGCCCCACCGCTGTGCTCAATAGCTCTGCCAACTCCCCACCCAACCAATCCATCGACGCGTCTCCCGACGCATTGCGGAACGGCAGAATTGCCAGGGACACTTGCGGCGCCTTCACCTCCGCCGTGCCACCTGCCGTGCCCGGCGCATTCCCGTGGAACACGCTGGACCGCAGCGCCCAGCCTCCTCCCAGCACCACCACCGCCATGGCCCCAATGCCAATCCACTTCCACGGTGTACCCGGCTTTGCCGCTGCCACTGCTGCGGTCGGCGGCAACGTAATCGAAGCCAACGTTGGTCGCTCGCCTTGGAACGCATCTAAGTCGTGCAGAATCTCCTGCACATTCTGATAGCGCTGCTCCAGCTCCCGTTCCAGGCACTTCGACACAATGTCGCTCAGCTCTTTCGGCACGCTCGCATCCAGCTCCGCGGCCGGCACCGCCCGTTCCTGATTCCTTCTCAGCAAGCTGGCCATTGCCGTATCCGCCTTATACGGCGTTTTGCCCACCAGCAACTCGTAGAAAATCAGTCCTACCGCAAATATGTCGGAGCGCTGGTCCAGCGTTTTACCCATGGACTGCTCGGGCGACATGTACTCAATGGTTCCCAGCAGCGCTCCCGTCTGGGTCATGCCGTCGCCGCCAATGGTGCGCGCCAGGCCAAAATCCATCACCAGAATTCGCCCGGTCTTGCCTTCCTGCATGATGTTCTGCGGCTTCAGGTCGCGGTGAATGATTCCCGCGGTATGCGCGGCATCCAACGCCAGACACACTTGCCGGATAACGTTGATCGCCTCCTCGATCGGCAATTTGCCGCGCTCGGTCAGGATGTGCCGCAGGTCTTGGCCCTCCACAAACTCCATGGTGATGAACTTGACGCCATCCACTTCGGCAATGTCGTAAATGCGAATCACGTTCTTGTGCGTGACCTGGTGGGCGGTCAGCAGTTCCTGCTTGAAGCGCGCCAGAATCGCCGGATTCGACGCCAATTCCGGCCGAATCAGCTTCAGTGCTACGGTCCGCTCCACTTCGCGATCCAGGGCCTTATACACCGCCCCCATGCCACCTTCGCCCAGCAGCTGCAGAATCTCGTAACGCGCTCCTATCAGGTCGCCCGGCTGCAACAACGTCGCCTGCAAATAAATGCTGGAAATGCGGCTGGCGGTCGTCCGCGACATTCCGGCCAGGCTGTCCGAAATGGTCGCATCCGGATTGGCATTTACCACTCGCGTTGTCGGTTTTACTGGGGGCGGGGTAGGGGGGGATGGGGTCTTTGGAGCATCGGAAATGGTCGCTCCGTCGTCCAGTGGCACGTTGCTGGCGGAGTCGCCCTTGGCGGGCACACCCACTCCCAGATTGTCTCGAGCGCCTTTTTTTGAATTCTGCTCATCCATCTTGCGTTACTCATCCCAGGCCGATTACGTGAGTCGCAGGCAGACCTGTCCAGCGCGCGCTCTGACGAGCCGTTGCGTAAGAGTATATCGTTTTTGACGCTTGGAACGCAGCTTTTGGCGCGTGAGCGGTAACCCATGATTACTAGCAAACGTTATTCTTACTGCCTATTCCGCCCCAAGAGCCAGTGTGCCAGCCCGATGTTTTTCTCCAGGGCATGGCTTCAGGGTCTGTGTCGCAACTCTATCTGCCGCAGGTGCGCCACATGCCGTTTTTGCATGTGGGGTCTGTGCGTCTTGTCTCCAATCCCGCACGCGCGCCCGCCGTTCGTGCCATAACTACCTCCAAGATTAGCCGGCTTTAGCCGCTGAGGGGGTGTCTCACACAGCCTCTGAAGCCCCGTACATCAGCTACGGCTTCTTCTTGCCCAGCAGCCCTCCCAGTTGGTTCACTACACCGCTCGTATTGCCTTGGGTCAGCCCTTTCGTTAACCCTTGCACGTTTGCCGGGTTACCACCACACGCGAGTTCCGATTTCAGCATGCTCGCCGCCGCTCCGCCCACATCCGGCACAAATTGCGGATTCGAGGTTGTGCCATGCACCTGCAACGGCACCTTGATTCCCCCGCTCTTGCAGTTCGCCCCGCCCCCCAGGAACTGGCCCGCGATACCTCCCACCGCCCCTCCTGCCGCTCCCGCTGCTGCGGTATTCACCAGCGATGAATTCACCGTGGCTACCAGCTTAAAGTCCATGTTGTTCTTCGAATCCAAGGTACCGTTCCCCACCACCGTTCCTAGCGACGGCACCACCAGATCGATGTTATTCGCCTGCAATCCCGTCGGCGCAAAATGCACATTACTGGTGAATTTCTGGATTTCCAGATCGTTACCCGTTTTGATTCCGGCTAAGGCTGCCACGCCCGACATCTTCTGCCCTAGGTTGAAACCGGACAGCCTGCCGTTGAACAGACCGATACTCCCATCCGTCACCAACTTGTTCGTCGGACCGGTTATGTGCAGGTCTGTGCTCAGCGTGCCCGCGCTAAGTTTTGATCCGGAAGGTAGATTGATTGCCAACGCCGGCAGGAACGTTTCCAGGTCTGTCGCGGGCAGTCCTTGACCATTCACCTTCATATCCACTACAAAATCGTCTCCCACCGACTTGTACGTCCCGCTCAAATTGCTCTTGGCATTGCCGATGCTCAGCGTGGAAGGATTCAGCACTCCGCTTTGCGCCGCCATGTCGTAAACGCTGTCGAAGTTAATCACCGCGGGCACCCCCGAAGGACTACCTCCCGCCACCAGCACGGCCTTCGACAGCTTCAGCTGCCCTTTCGTATCCATCTTCCCGCCTTGGCTCACCAGCGTGGCGTCGATGTCCACCAAACCCGCCAGTCCCAGACTCGGGTCGAGAAAACCGGTCTTCGCCAGATCCAGATTAGTGATGGTCAATTTCACGTTTTGCGGTGTGAACGCCGCGTTCGTCTGATCGACCGGGCCCATTTTTCCGTCGATCTTCATGGCCCCGCCGCCCGGCAGATTCATCGAGAAGCTCACTGGGAAATTGTTCGTCGTTGCCACATCGGAAGCCGTCAAGTTGACGTTTGTGTACACGCTGCGCTTCTGCGAATTCGTGTTGCCCAAGGTGATCTGCCCGTCTTCCAGCGACAGTTTCTGCACCGACACTGCTTGCGTCGTGCTGCTCCCGCCCGACGGCGCTTTCTGCGCCGGAGCGGAGGGATTATTGCCTCCGATCGACGAAAAATTCCATCGCCCGCTGGGATCCTTCAGCAGCGTCACTTGCGGATTCACGATCGACACTTCCGTCACGTTCAGTTCTTTCGAGAAAATCAACGGCATCAATTCCACGCCCACTTTTACTTTTTTCGCCGTCAGGAATGGCCCGGAATTAAATTTCGGGTCATCGCTGATCGATAGGTCGTCCATCCCTAGGGAGCCCCCAAGGATCGACAAACTCAAATTCCCCACCGACACTTTTCGGCCTAGCGCCTGCGACGCTTTTTGTTCGATGGTCGGACGGAAACTGTTCACCGGAATCAGGAACGGCAGCACCAGCAGAATCACCAGCACCACCACGACAGCGATACCTACCCATTTCAATGTACGGTTCATTGGTTGGCCTCCGGGAGGCAAAGGCGTAGGCGGGCGCCCTAAATAGTGTGGCGGGATGATACCACACCACTGTCACGCTAATACCTTACCGCCCCGCTGTAAAGGCTCTTCCATCCCCTACAGCCATCCCCCGATGCCGCGCACATCGCCCTTTGCGATTCTCATCTTCTCAAGTTCTCAAGATCGTAGATTCTCTCTTGGCATTCAGGTTGGTTTCCCGCCGCTATTTGTAGCAGCGGCTTTACGTCGCTGTCCCTCTTTTTCTTCGTAGGGGCGCAGGACTCCTGCGCCCCATGTCCGCAACATCACTGCACCTTGCCGCCGGCTTTGTAGGGCCCGCTTTCTGAAGCGGGCCGTTCGTTTTTCATTGCGTTTCGCCCGCCAGCTCACAGCCATAGAAAAAATCAAAAAATTGTCATTCCGAGCGGAGTCTTCGCAGCGAGGAATCTCTCTTTCCGCCGGACGTGATAAGCTAACGATAATCGGGGCCGTAGCTCAACTGGATAGAGCGAGAGTTTCCTAAACTCTAGGTTGGCGGTTCAAGTCCGCCCGGTCCCGCCAGTCTGACCCTTTCGCCGATGTCGGCGGACCGTATTTGGGCACTTTTTCAGTACCGATCAGTTTTTTGCGATTTGATTCGAATACGCCCGCTACAACTTGTTGATGCCACAGCAGCGTTCCCGCTTTGCAACCGCAACACTCTTATTCGAATGTTAGTTCACTATTTATATAACTTATTTAGTCGGCGCGCCGACCAAAATTCCGCCGACAGAGCACCGACTAGCAGCTTGCGGAAACTCTTGTGGCACAGTCACTCTTGACTGTGCTCTTGGGTTAGCTACCACATCCACAGCACAGGCAGAGTGCCTGTGCTACCAGGCGTCTGGCGCCCGAGCGTAGTGGCAGCGGGTTTATCCCGCTGGCCACCGGCGTAAAGCCGCTGCTACACGATTAACGTGCACCCAAACAAAGCCCGTCATCCTGAGGAGCGCCCTTCGCGACGAAGGATCTCAACTGGTCCACTCAGCGTTTGCCACGGAGACCGCGCATTTACTCCGGCAAAGGCGGGCACCCGGGAAATTCTGCAACGGCGGTGTTTCCAATGTATTTCAAATCTTCGATCCCGATTTTCGCGGTATAAAAACCATCGCAGGTCATCAAACGCAGCTTGGCGAAAAAGGCAACGCCTTGGCTCAAGCCAGGATCGCTTTTGGCGTTCTTGCGGTACGCGATCAAATCCAGCGCCTCTTTGCGTTGTTCAACGCCACACTCAAGAAATGTGTGCTGGTATCGTTCAACACAGAAATTGTCCAGCCACATCAATCCCCCGCCCAGTATTTCCTGATATTCCTGATTCTCGCTGGTCAGCAGGTCGATGAATTCCGGCGCCCCCGCTTCCACCGCGCCTCCAGACACTTCGTCCCTGGGAATAATCAAGTCACACAACACCACTAATGTCTGGTAACCATGCGCATGGAAATATTTCGGCGTGTACTTCCCCAGCGGCGACGCAGCCTTCTCCTTCTGAATCAGCGCGTGCGCCAGTTCCGCCGCTTGCACCGGAATGATTTGCAGCACCGACCCGCCCGCGGCGCCGACGGCCAGATTGCGCAAAACGTCTCGCCGGGAAATTCCCCTCGTCGATTTGCCGCGCTTGTTCGCGTCGCTCATCTTCACAAATTCCCCTTCTTCGCTTCGTCCAGAAGATGCTCGGAGGCCCGCCACGAAAGCGCCAAAATCGTCAACGTCGGATTCTTATCGGGATTGGTCACAAACGGCGCGCCATCCATGACAAAAAGATTTTTTACATCGTGCGCCTGACAATACTCATTCAGCACTGACGTCTTCGGATCCGCGCCCATGCGCGCTGTGCCGACTTCGTGGATAATCTTCCCTCCTGGCTGAATCCCATAAGGATACGGCCCATCCGTCAATGTACGCGTCGTATAAGTTCCTCCGGCCGCTTCCACGATGGCCCTAAATGTTTCCTGCATATCCCTGGCCTGGCGCAACTCCGAATCGTTCCACTTAAAGTGGAAGCGCAGCACCGGAATACCAAACTGATCGACCACCTCCGGATCGATCTCGCAGTAGGTGTCCCGATTCGCGAGCATTTCGCCGCGGCCCGCAAAGCCAATCGTAGTTCCGTAGCGTTTGCGGCAAGTCGCTTTCAAACTCGCTCCATAGCCCTCGCACTCTTCGCACACGTCGTCGAACATCCCCGCGCTCGGCATCTCGCGGCCGCCTCCAAATTCGATGTGATAGCCGCGGGGAAATTCATTCTGCCGGTCATATTTCCACCAGGGCATGTACAAATGCATGCCGCCGGTGCCATCGTGATTGTGCGGCGGCATCTTTTCCAGTTGCGGAAAATAGCCTTCGCCTTCGCTGCCCACGGAATCGGTCAGATTGCGGCCCACTTGTCCGGATGAATTAGCGAGCCCATCCGGAAACAATGACGACCTGGAATTCAGCAGCAGGCGCGCCGACTCGCAGGCGCTCGCCGCCAGCACTACCGCCCGCGCGTTAATCCTCTGCTCGCTCATCGTGGTCTTATCGATGTACGCCACGCCGTTCGCCTTGCCATCTGTGCGCACCAGGATTTCCCGCGCCATCGCGTGCGGAATTAGCGTCAACCTTCCCGTGGCCTGCGCTGGAGGAATCAGCACTTGGCTGGAACTGAAGTTGGAGGCTACCGCACATCCGCGGTCGCATTGCGCGCAGTAATGGCAAGCGGGGCGCCCATTCAAAGCTTTCGTCAGAATCGCCAAACGCGAAGGAATGCAAGGAATCCCAAGCCGCTGGCAGGCCTTCTGAATCACCAGTTCGGTGCAACGCGGTTTTGGCGGGGGCTGAAAAATGCCATTTGGCGCGCTGGCAATATTCTCGTGGGACCCAAACACACCGATGTACGATTCCACTTTGTCGTAATAAGGAGAAAGATTCTCATAACCGATGGGCCAGTCTTCGCCCAATCCATCACGCGTGCGCGAGCGAAAATCCACCGGAGCAAATCGCAGCGCGATGCGTCCCCAATGATTCGTGCGGCCGCCCACGATGCGCGAACGGAACCACTGAAAGTTGGCGCCGGGCGCCGACGTATACGGCTCGCCCTCAATGTGCCACGCTCCGTTCGGCGCCAGAAATTCCCCGAAGTTTTCCGCCGCCTTACCGCCAACACCGACACCGCGATGCGGCAGGTCGTACGGCCACAGAAACATTTTGTAATCCGTTCCCGGATTAACCGGGCCGCCCGCTTCCAGCAGCGCTACCGTGAGTCCGCCCTCGGTGAGAATCTTCGCCGCCATGCCGCCACCCGCGCCGGAACCGATGACACACACGTCGAACGGCTTGGGCGAACGAATCACTTGCATCATAAAGAGTCTGCCGCGCTTTCTATGAGGACCTCACCACGCTGTTCGATGCGGTCGAAGTGCGGATTAAATTCGCAGCAATTTACCTTCACGTTCCCAGAATCTCGTTGCGCACGTTCTTCAACACGTAAGCCGCGCGTTCGACGCCGACAGGCCCCGGCAAGATGGGATCTTCGTTCTCAATGCTGAAGATACCGTCGTAGTCGATGTCCATGTACGCCTGCAGAATCGCTTTCCACGTCGCCGCGCCATGCCCGTAGCCAACCGCGCGAAACGCGTCGGAAGCCAGCGGCAGGTCCTGCTTCTCGAAAACGAAATTCAGCACGCCATATTTCGCGACATTCTCCGGATACAGCACGGTGTCTTTCATGTGCGCGTGAAAGATCATGCCCTGCTTACCGAGAAAATGGATCACTTCCACGGCGTCGCAACCCTGCCAGAACAGGTGGCTCAAGTCGCAGTTCGCGCCGATCTCTGGCCCCACCGCTTCGCGTAGCCGCAGCAGCGTGCGCGGGTTATAGACCACGAAGTTGGGATGCATCTCAAACGCCAAACGATGGATGCCGTGATCGCGCGCGTATTTGGCGGCCTCTTTCCAGTAGGGCACCACTTTCTCTTTCCATTGCCACTGCAGCGCCTGGTCGTATTCTTCCGGCCAGCGGTACGTGATCCAGTTCGGCTGCGTGTCCGTGGGCGAGCCTCCGGGGCAACCGGAAAATCCTACGATGACTTTTACGCCGATCATTTGCGCCAGCCGGACCGTCTTCTGAAAGGTTTCCCGATCGCGCTTGGCATGCGCGTCATCCGGGTGGATCGGATTGCCGTGGCAACTCAGTGTGGCCACGCGAATGCCGCGATCTTCAAACTTTTTCACCCAAGCTTTCGCTTTCGCGGGATCCTCCAGAAGTTGGTCCACCGGGCAATGGTTGGAGCCCGGATAACCGCCCGTGCCGATTTCCACCGCTTCCAGGCCGAGCCCACTGATGGTATCGATCATGGCATCCAGAGAAAGGTCGGCATACACAGGATCGAAAACCCCAATGGGTATTTTCTTCTTCGCTCCAGTCGACCCTTGCGCCGGGCTGGGTGCCGGCACATCCGCTTTCGGCGAGAGATTAGCGGCCTCCGCCAGATGCGCCGCGCCAGGCACGGCTGCGGCTATCAAGCCTGTACCGGTAGCGGTGAGAAATTGTCGGCGATCAAGACCTGCGGGCGAATCCGGACCATTCGGGTGGCGTGCGCTCATTCGAGAGCCTCCAGGGAACAACAAGGTTGGAGCGAATTTACGTGCAAATTATACGCTGGCCATGGTGAGTGCGAAAATCAAAGTGCGCGATTATTTTTTCGGGCGCAACGCTTCGAGCGTGGGCACGGACACGGCGCTGGTCAGCGCGCGCTCTGGCGGCATTTTCCCAGTTTGCAGTGCGTCCCCGAGCATCTCCATGGCTTGTCCGGCATTGGGCGGAACGAAAATGGTGGCGGTCAGCAAGCCGCTGCGTACCCAGGACTGCCCGGTGTTCGGCAAGCCATCGCAACCGAGATACGGCAGACTCAGCCAGCGTTCTCGTTCGTTCTCCGAGGCAAGTTCCTGAAAGGCTTTGCGCGCGCCAATGGCCATGGAATCGTCTTGCGCGGCAACCAGGTCGATATTCGCTTTTTGGGACGTGGTGAGCTTCAGCCAGGAGCGCACCGCGCGCTGCGAGCTTTCCTCTGTCCACTGGCCCTTGAGCATAATCAGGTGAATGTTGTTGGGCTTGGCTTCCTGCATGCCCAGCGTGCGTTCCTTCGCCGCCGAATTTTCCGACGGTCCCTGGATGTAGAGAACTGAGCCACCCGTGGGGAGCAGCGCGGCACATTGCCGTCCTTGGATGCGTCCAATTTCCGCGTGATCGGAACTGACCGTGAAGACCGGCACCTTGCTGCTCTTCCGCAGCTCCGGAACGTAGGTCGCATCGCGGTTCAGCACCGCCCAGCCGATACCTGCGCTCACCGCCGCCCGGGCCACTTGCGGCAACGCGGTGCCGCCGACAGGCTCGAAGACAATCGCATCAGGGCGCTCCTCTGCGGCCGCCTGCACCGCTTTCAGGATTTGCGTGCTTTGATTGATTGCGTCGTTATCGGCGTAAAGAATTTGCAGGTCCAGGTTGAGTTTTTTCGCGGCTTGCTCCGCGGAACGCGCCTGTTCAATCTGATAGTCGTTGTCGTTGGTCGTGAGCGCGACCAGAAACCGTAGCTTGGCCATGAAATCCCCGTTGATTCATTTCTGTTCTTACCATACACCCACAGTAAAGCGATTTTGTACAAACCTGACAGAAAGTTTCGTAGGAGAAACCGTTGTTGAGGACGTAAATTCCATCGCGGGTTAGCGGGACATCAGCGCGAGACGGCAATCACAAAGGACAGTCGGCGTGCTGGGTAAATGGCGCAGCCAGGAAGACACGAATGGGTTAAAAGGCGCAAGCACCTCCATAAGCAAAACTTTGGTCGCTTATAAGTCCTTACCACCCAAGGGATTAGTACTAGGTTGCAGCAACTGCCATGGTCACCCACTTGCACTCCTCTTCAGGGAGGCAGCGTCTGTGCAGATGCTGACGGAGCTTATCCAGTACCATTCTGGGGGAAGCCAAACTCCCACTCTCGTCTCTATCCCTAGTTTCGTCGCAACAGTGTCTTCGCAGTTTCCGCCGGATAATTCCCTGAGCTGCAGCGCAAAACATCCAGGAAGCCGTCCGCAATTATCCAAGCCCGGAGGGCCGCTATGAGTTGGAAAGAGGAATATCGCCGGAAAACGGTAAGCCCAACGGAAGCAGTGCAATGTATCCAGTCCAACATGCGTGTGTACATTCACCCCGGGTGTGCCGAGCCGGAAACCCTGGTGGAAGCGCTGATGGCCCGCGCGCCGTTCGTGACCAACGTGGAGATCCTGCACCTGATGACCACTGGCCGCGCGGACTACATCGCGCCCCACGTGGAGGGGCACTTCCGGCACAACGCGCTGTTCATCGGCGGCAACGTCCGCCAAGCCGTGAACGAAGGCCGCGCGGATTACACCCCAGTGTTCCTGAGCCAGGTGGAAGAGCTATTCGAGAGCGGGCAGATGCCCATCGACGTGGCGCTGATTCAGGTCTCGCCTCCGGATGCGCACGGGTTCTGCAGCTTTGGCGTGGGCGTGGACGCCACGTTGACCGCGGCGCGGTGCGCGAAGTTCGTGATCGCGCAGGTAAACGAGCAGATGCCCCGGACCTTTGGCGACTGCTTTTTGCACGTAAAGGACATCGATGCGGTGGTAGAAGTTTCGCGGCCCCTCTGCGAATTGAAGCCGATTCAAATTACCGATGTGCATCACGCCATCGGCAAGCATGTAGCCGGCCTCATCGAAGACGGCTCCACGCTGCAACTCGGAATCGGCGGTATTCCCGATGCAGTCTTGCTGGAACTGACCGCGCACCACGACCTGGGCATCCAGACCGAAATGCTCAGCGACAGCATTATTCCGTTGATCGAATCGGGCGTGGTGAATGGAAGCCGCAAGAGTATCCATCGCGGGAAAAACATTCTGTCGTTTGTTCTGGGCACGAAGAAGTTGTTCAACTACGTGAACAATAACCCGCTGTTTGAGTTTCATCCCAACAAATACACGAACGATCCCTGGATCGTGGCACAAAACGAAAAAATGGTGGCGATCAATTCGGCGCTGCAGGTGGACATCACCGGTCAGGTTTGCGCGGACTCCATCGGCACGTATTTTTACAGCGGCATTGGCGGGCAGGTGGATTTTATCCGTGGAGCGTCGCATTCCAAGGGAGGCAAGCCGATCATCGCCCTTCCCGCCACCGCCAAGAACGACACGATTTCGCGTATCACGCCGATGCTGGATCCCGGAGCGGGAGTGGTGACGTCGCGCGGCGCGGTGCATTACGTGGTTACCGAATTCGGCGTGGCTTATCTGCACGGACGCACCATCCGGCAGCGCGCCGAGGCCTTGATTCAAATCGCGCACCCGAAATTCCGCGATGAGCTGTATGCGTATTGCGAAAAAACGCGCTGGCTGCAACGGCCGGCGCTTCAAGTGAGGTGAGACATGGCCGCGCAAGCTCGTGGCAAAGTTACCGTCGATACCGAGGAGTGCAAAGGATGTGGCATTTGCGTGGATGCCTGTCCGCCCAAATGCCTGCTGCTTTTGCCGGAATTGAATGAGTATGGCGTGCACCCGGCGCATTACACCGGTGAGAGCTGCACCGGCTGCGGCATCTGCTTCTACGTCTGTCCGGAGCCGGGCGCCATCACGGTGTACCGGTTGACGATCCCGAAGGCGGTGAATCCGCAAATGGAGGGAAGCCATGCGGCATCTTTGTAAGGGCAATGTGGCGATCGTAAAAGGAGCGCTGCTGGCGGGCTGCAAAGCCTACTACGGCTATCCGATTACCCCTGCGAGCGAAATCGCCGAAGCGGCGGCGGAATATCTGCCGCAAGTGGGGGGAACCTTTTTGCAGGCGGAGAGCGAAGTGGCCGCGATCAACATGGTGTACGGCGCGGCGTCGGCGGGCCTGCGCGTGATGACCGCGTCTTCCGGTCCTGGCCTCAGCTTGATGCAGGAAGGCATGTCCTACCTGGCGGGCTCGGAACTGCCGTGCGTGGTCGTGGATGTGGTGCGCGGTGGACCCGGGCTGGGCAATATTGCGCCGGAACAGAGCGATTACTTCGCGGTAGTAAAGGGCGGCGGCCACGGAAACTACAAGAACCTGGTGCTGGCGCCAGCGTCCGTGCAAGAGATGGCCGATCTGACCATGCTGGCCTTCGAGTTGGCCGATCGTTACCGCAATCCCGCCGTGGTGCTGACGGACGGCTTTATTGGCCAGATGATGGAGCCGCTGCAGTTGGAGGCAAAGGAAATTGTGCTGCCCGAAAAACCGTGGGCCGTGCGCGGAACCGCAGAAACGCGCAAGAACCTGATTTCCTCCATCGTGCTGGAACCGGACGCGTTGGAAGCGCACGTGATGAAGCTGGATGCCAAGTACAAGAAAGCCGCGGAAGTGGAACCGCGCCATGAATTGTACAACGCCGAAAATCCGGAAGTGCTGCTGGTGGGTTATGGCATTACTTCGCGCGTGCTGCGCAGCGTCGTAGACATGGCGCGGAAAGAAGGGGTGCGCGCCGGACTGTTCCGCCCAATTACGTTGTGGCCCTTCCCCGTGGAAGCGTTACGGAAAGCGGCGAAGCGCGCGCAGATGGTGCTGGTGGTGGAAATGAGCACTGGCCAGATGGTGGAAGACGTGAAGCTGGCGCTGGACGGCAGGGTCGATGTGGAATTCTACGGCCGGACAGGCGGCAATGTGCCGATGGCCGACGAAGTTTGCAAGGAACTATTCGATCGTATGGGCATGGTGGCGGAGTGGGGCGTTTGAGCTGCGCCAAATCCAAGAGATTGAAAGCTGAGGTGGCATTGTGGACGAATACAGAGTAATCGAATCAAAGTCACCCGTCTTTTACGACAAGTACGAGCGAAAGGCGGAACTGCAGCATCAGACGCACTATTGTCCCGGGTGCGGGCACGGCGTGGTGCACAAGCTGATTGCCGAAGCGATAGCGGACATGGGCTTGCAGGATCGTACGATTTTCGTGAGCCCGGTGGGCTGCTCCGTGTTTGCCTACTACTATTTCGACACCGGCAACGTGCAGGCCGCGCATGGGCGCGCCCCGGCCGTGGCCACGGCAGTGAAGCGCTCCAATCCGGGAAGTCTGGTGATCTCTTATCAGGGCGATGGCGATTTGGCGGCTATAGGGACGGCGGAAATCATTCACGCAGCGAACCGCGGCGAAAAGATCAGCGTGTTTTTCGTGAACAACGCCATCTATGGGATGACCGGCGGACAGATGGCGCCGACCACGCTGGTTGGCCAGGAAAGCACGACTTCACCCTGGGGCCGGCGGCCAAGCAACGAAGGCTACCCCATGCACATGGCGGAGTTGCTCTCCACCTTGCATGCGCCGGTATACGTGGAGAGGGTTTCGCTGCACGACAACAAAAACATCATGAAGGCACGCAAGTCCGTCCGGAAAGCGCTGGAACTGCAGCGCGACGGCGCAGGGTTCACATTTGTGGAGTTGTTGTCGCCCTGCCCCACGATTTGGAAAATGACCCCGCAGGAAGCGCGCAAGTGGATCGAAGAAAAAATGCTGGCGGTGTTCCCGTTGGGCGTGTATCGCGATCACAAGCTGGAACCGGTGAGTGATGCGGTGCCGCAGATCACGGTGCACCAGCTGCTCGGGCTTGAGGACACCAAAGAAGAAGAGACGCCGACACCAGCGCCGATGGCCACAGAGCCGCATGGGGATTTGCGGGTGAACATCGCCGGTTTTGGCGGACAAGGTGTGTTGCTGCTTGGCCAGATTCTGGCAGAAATGGGTATGCGCGCCGGGCGTGAAGTAAGCTGGCTGCCGTCGTATGGGCCGGAAATGCGCAGCGGCAGCGCCCACTGCTACGTGTGCTTGTCGCACGAACGGGTGGGTGCACCGCTGGTGGAACATCCCGATGTGCTCATCGCCATGAACGAAATTTCGCTGCACAAGTTTGCGAAACAAGTGGGAGCGCAGAGCACCATCATTTATAACAGCGCGAAACTGCCCACGGGGTTCCCACCGCAAGCGGCCATGATTTATTGCGTGCCGGCGGCGGAAATTGCGGATCGCCTGGGCACCACGAAAGCGACCAACATGGTTATGCTGGGGGCTTTGCTGGAGCTGACGCATACCTTGCCGAAGGAAAGCGCCTTTGCGGTGCTGAAAGCGAAAGTGCGTAACCAGAAGCTGCTGGCGGTGGATTACCAGGCCATCGACGAAGGCATGGCCTGCTTGCGGCAACAACGCGAGGCGGCCTTAGCGCACATGCAGAAACACGACGAGCAGCTGACTCATAGCCGCTAGGCTGGAATCAGGTCCACTTCCCTTCGCCTTCCACGATGGTGATGTAGCGATCGACGGGCAGGTCTGTGAACCGTTCGACCTTGCCGCTTGGCTGCGGCCATTTAATTTCAATCCAATCAAGTTTCGGCCGCCTCCCCAAACCCAGAACCATGCGCGGGTCGTGAGAAGAAAGATAGCTGCCGCCACCCACTTTGACGCGACGCCGCTTCAGGTCACCCGCTTGATAGGTGATGGACGCGCCGATCGCATCGGGATTCGATTTTTTCCCCACCAGGCGAACGCCGAGCCAGTGATTCCCCGACGCAGCGGTGTTCTTCAAAAGCACTGGCGCGGCATTGTTGACGGAGATCAGCACATCGACGGCTCCATCATTATCGAAATCGCCGAGTGCAAGCCCGCGGGAGCAGAGCCTGCGGCTGAACACGGGACCACTGGACGAGCTGACATCGCGAAATCCTTTCCCGGTACCGTGAAACAGGATCAACGGCTCTTCGTAAGTGACTTCGCCGTGAAGCGAATTGATCAGGTCGTCGGGATTGCCGTTGGCCAGGAAGAGGTCTAAGTTGCCGTCGTTGTCGTAATCGAAAAACTTCAGCCCCCAGCCGCTCATGTATTTCGTGGCCTTGCCTATGCCGGTGGGCAAGGCCCAATCGTCAAACGTACCGTCATGATTGCTCTTATAGATGGCGAACATTTCGCGGTCGATGTTGGCGACGAAGAGGTCCATCCAGCCATCGTCATCGAAGTCGGCGGAATCTACGCCCATGCCCGAGCGCGGACGGCCTCCAGCGCTGTAGGCGACACCCGCGGTGGTAGCAATTTCGTTGAACTTGCCATTGCCCTGGTTGGCGAAAAGAAAATCGGGAAGCGTATCATTGCTCACCCACAAGTCCATCAAGCCGTCGTTGTTCACGTCTGTGGCGACGACGCCCCAAACCTTACCCGGATGACTGGCGATGCCGGACTCGTTGCTGACATCGGTGAAAGTGCCATCGCCATTGTTGCGGAATAACGAACTGGGAGTGGGGGCATAGTTTTGCGGAATGCAGTAGTGGCGGTGGCCATCGTCCTCGACGCCGCAGGCACGGTTCAGTTCCTTGCTGAAGCTGACGAAGCGGCCGACAAACAGATCGAGGCGGCCATCGTTGTCGTAATCAAACCAGACCGCGCTGGAGCCCCAACCTGGCGCGGCCACACCGGCTTTTTCGGTGACGTCGGTGAAGGTGCCATCGCCATTGTTATGGTAGAGAATGCTGCGGCCGTATTGCGTGACATACAGATCGGGAAAGCCGTCGCCATCGTAATCGCCCACCGCGACACCCTGGCCAAATCCACCGCCGGCCACACCGGCTTTTTCGGTGACGTTGGTGAAGGTGCCGTCGCGATTGTTTTTGTACAGCGCGTTCCTCAGAGGTGGGTCCGGATCGAAGAAGTCACATTTGCCGCTGTTCACCAGATAAATGTCCATCCAACCATCGTTGTCGAAGTCCAGAAACGCGCAGCCGGCACCGGTCGTCTCCGGAAGATACTTTTCGGGCGATTTTCCGCTGGTATGCCTCCAGAAGATGCCGCTCTTTTCGGGGGGAATGTCCTGGAACGGATAAGTTGGCGCGTCAGGACGAAGGAATGCGGGAAGTCGTGGCAACAACAGCGCTGATGCGGTCAATCCTGATAAAAAATCGCGACGAGACGCATTTCGACCACACAGGGCTTGAGCGCGGACCCGGATTTGCATTCCGTATTTTCCCGATTCTTGTCCGCAGAAGCAAATGGAAAACCGGGCTACTGTGGTTGGGTCTGAGGATTTTGGCCGGCAGCGGGCGGGGTGGAAGAAGTGGTCAGTTCGCGGTGAATGGCAAACTCTTTTTCCGCTTCTTCCTTCTGGCCGGTGCGGATTAGCGCGGTGCCCAAGGAGTAGTGGATGGAAGGATTGCCCGGAGTCAAACGTTCCGCGACGCGCAGAGGCTCGATAGCTTCCTGATAGCGTTTCACGGTAACCAGCGCAAATCCCCAGCCGAGATAGGCTTCGGCAAAATTCGGGTCGAGTTTGGCGGCGGCTGAAAATTGCGTGATGGCTTCATCCCAGTTTTCATCTTTTCTGGCCAACTCTCCCAGTACGTAGTGAGCCGCGGCATTCTTGGGATCGATCTCGAGTTCCTTCTGGAATTCCTGCTTGGCGCGTTCCAAGGCCTTGGGATCGGCGTCAGGCCGAGACAACAAGGCACGGCCTAACAGAAAGTGCAGCCCGGGCATATTGGGCTCCCTGGCGATCATACCTTCGTATTCGTGTTGCGCCTCGTCCCACTTGCCCTGCATTTCCAATGCTTCAGCATTCAACTTACGCGCCGGAATAGAGTTGGGCGCGGTACGGCCAAGCACCTGGGCTTCGTAACTCGATAGATCTGAGTAGGCGTGCACGAGGATAAAAAGTACGTCGGGGTCCTTCGGAAACTCCTTGCCCAGCAGTCGAGCAAAATCCAAGGCAGCATCGGAATTTTCGGCGGTCAAGGCACAGCGAAGGCCAAGGGTACCCGCTTCCTTACGAGTCTCGGCGGCCACTTGAGTATTGGACAAGGCTCGCTTAAGAGCCGGAAGGGCTTCTTTGCAGTGGCCCTCCTGCGCTAGGGAGATGGCCTTATCCGGCGTGATGGCAGAGCCCGTGGTGGCGGCCGGAGAGGCCCTTGGAACTTGCGGCAAGACGGGAGTAGAAAGAGTCGCTAAAACGAGAAAAGGTAGGAAAATCGCGCGCAGCTTTGATTTTCTGGACATTTGCGTGTGATGCAGCAGCACGAGAAGAGGTTCGCCGGCGGTGTCCCCGCAAAAAGAAAATGAGGCAGGCGGGGGTGAGCGCCTGCCTCATTATACGTTGATTAGTCGCTAGAAAAAGAGCTTTAAGGCAAATTGGATGTTTCTAGCCGGTTGTGACGCCTGAATCAGACCAGTCGTGTTTTGAGCGACGGTGGTATTCGGCGCGGCAAGGTTGACGGCGTTAAAGGCGTTCAGGAAGTCGGAACGGAATTGCAACCTGAACCTTTCCGTAAGCTGGAAGTTCTTCTGCAAGCTGATATCCCAGTTGTAGTAACCGGGGCCGCGCAGGCCAGAAAGCTGTGGAGCGCAGGTGCCGAAGCCACTGGTGTTGTTGGTGTAGTTAGCAGGATTGAACCAGATGAAGCCGCCACCCAGGGCTGCGCTAGCATTTTGCCGTCCGTAAACCTGGTTCGTGCCGTTGCAATCGGGCCGAATACCGCCGGACAACGTACCGGTCGGGTCGCCACCGAGGTTGTACATGGCCATCGGGAAGCCCGTGTGCCAAGAGAGAATCGGGCTGACTTCCCAGCCGCCGACAACCGCGTCGACAGCCTTGTTCATATTGTTGCCGAACTGGTGGCCTCTGCCGAACGGCAGATCGTAGATGGCGAAGGCGGTCAGAGTGTTGGTGGAATCGTAGTAGCAGGGCGCCCATTCTGCGGCCGGGTCATAAACGTTCTGCCAGTAGGGGCTGGCGGTGTTGGAGCCACGCGCAGTGGACCAAGTGCCGTAATAACCGGTGTTGTTGGTCATGCACTTGGAGAAGGTGTAGGACACCTGACCTTGCAGGCCCTTGCTCATAGTCTTCTGGAGCACGGCTTGCAGCGCGTTGTACATCATGCGCCCGTTGGACTGGGTGCCGGAAACGGTGCCGCCGGTCGAGTCGATGGCGGCGGCCAACTGCGGGCCGATACCGTTCTGGAAGTACAAGCTCGGGAGCGGCGCGCCGCCCGGATTGTACACGAGCTGGTTGTACTTGAAGGGCACCATCAAGTGGTAGGCGACTTGGCCGACGTAGCCAACCTGCAAGGTAGTGGTCGAGTTGAACTGGTGCTGAACGGTCAGGTTGTACTCATCGTCGATGGCTGGCTGTACGTTTTGATCCCACAGACGGAACACGGCGCCGTCATAGCAAGTGAAGTTGGGGCAGGCCAAGCCGGTGGAGGGCGGCGCGATGATGCCCTGCGAAAGGTTAGTTGTGGGCAGAGCGAGCGCGACGCCGTTGACCGGCGTATACAGGGTCTGGAATTCGCCGCCCGTCGTTGCGCCACCATCAAAGGGGGCGTTGAGAGGCAGACGCAGGTTAGTGCCGGTGCCTTCCAGGTAGTCCGAAATGGTGAAGGCGCCGCGCACAACCGTTTTGCCTTCAAACCGTCCACCGGGAGTCCAGGCGAAGCCCAGGCGCGGTTGCAGGTCTTTCGCGCCGTAGACGCCGTTATACAAAGAGCGGCTGGCGCCGTTTTGGTTGGCGTACTGGATTTGGCCTTGTTGGATGTTGTAGTTGACCTGCTCGTCGTTCTCCTCGATCCAGGGAGTGTGCAACTCATAGCGCAAACCAAGATTGAGGGTGAAGTGATCGGTCATGCGCCAAACGTCTTGTGCGTAACCCGCCCAAATATTGGAAGTCTGCGTCCAACCGCCGCTGCTGATGCCGCGACCGAAGGTGCTGGGTAGGCCGAGCAAGAAGTCGCCCATACCGTTGCCGCCGAAGGGCGCCACGCCACCGGCGGTGGTCTCGGCGGAAGAAGCAGTGAAGTTGGGGCCAAAGGTAATGTTGCCCAACGCGCCGCTGTTGCCCGAATAGTAGACCTTGATGCTATCGAACATGTACTCGGCGCCGAACTTGAAGGTATGGCGGCCGTGCGTCCAGGAAATGTCATCGTTGAATTGCCAAACCTGGCTGTTGAAGCTCTGGGTCACCAAGCTGTTGCCGAGGGTCGAGATGGTGCCGCCGGTGGGACTCGAAGGCGTGCCGCCACCCAAGGCCAAACCCATCAAACCTGCCAGGTTGTTCGGGTTGGAACCGGCGATACCGATCGATTCGCCGAAGTTACCAACCGAGGGATCGAAAGTCGAACCGGTGTTGATAATGACGTGGTTCCAACCGAAACGCATGTCGTTGACTAGCGTGGAAGAGATGGAACGCGTCCAGTCGCCTACGGTGCTCCAAATGGGCGCGGTGTTTAACCCGTTGCCCAAGAGCGGCTGGCTGTTGGTCGTCGGGTCGATTTGAAGTGCGCGGGTGAAACGGCCGCTCACCGAGTCTTTGTCATCGATGCGATAGTCGATGCGGATGTCACCCTGGTTGTTATTAAATTGGTTGCCGATGTACTGGTAGGCGTTGTTCGTCAAGTTGTTGTTGATCGTCTTTGGGTACAAAGACGAGGCGAACAATGCAGTCGCCACCGGGCTGATCAGGTTGGACGGAATGACGTTGTTGAGGAACGCCGGGCGAGTGCCATTCACTGGCGCGGAAGGTGTAGTGCAATTCGCGTTCCCGCAAGGATTGTACAACTGATCCGCGACTACGCAGTTCGCGCTCGTCGACCCGGCGGCGCACACCGTGCCCGCAGGCGCATTCGGTGCAAGGGCGCGATCGTTGCAGATGCCGTTGGTGAAGCCGTTGGTGCAAAGTGCGCCAAGGTTGCCGGCTTGTTCCGCCGGGGTGAACACAGAGATGTAGCTGGCGGCAGCAGGAAAATCGAGGCGCTGGCCCTGATAATCCATGAAGAAGAAGAGTTTGTTCTTGATGATCGGGCCGCCGAAGGTGGCGCCAAACATATTCCAGCGCACCGGTGCGGTCGGAATGGGTGCTTCATTGGGATTGATCTTGTTTTCCCACTGGTCGGCGTTCAAAACGTTATTGCGGAAGAATTCCCAAATGTCGCCGTGGTAAGCGTTGGTGCCGGACTTGATGGTAGCGGAGACGATGCCGCCCATGAAGTTACCGAATTCCGCCGGGGCGTTATTGGTAATCATGTTGAATTCCTGGATGGCGTCGGGAGCAGGAGTGTAGCCGAGGAGGTTGTCAGAAACCTCGTTATTGTCCATGCCGTCCAGAAGGAAGTTGTTGGATTGCTCGCGGTTGCCATTGATAAAGGGACGCGCACCGCTAATGCTGTTGTCGCCGTTGGCGAACTGGCTGGGGTCCGGATGGATCGAACCCGGGGAGAGCAGCGTGAGTTCGACGTAGTTACGGGTGGCCAGAGGAAGCGCCTCGTTAGTGGCAGAGTCGATGATCGTTTCGACTTGGGTGCTTTCGGTCTTGAGGACAGGAGCAGCGCCAGTCACCTCGATGGTCTGGCTGACCTGACCGACCTTAAGCTGGACGTCGATGGTAGCGACTTGCGCTTCGTGCAGGACGAAGGCGGGATACAAGGAGGTTTGGAAGCCGGTCTTCTCGACTTTTAGATCGTAACTGCCAACCCTCAACTGGGGAATGCGATAGATACCAGCGTCGTTCGTGGTGGCGGCGAAAGTCTCGCCGCGCTCCACAGACTTGGCGGTCACCGTAGCCCCGGCGACTGCCGCACCGCTAGGATCGGTGACCGTACCTGTGATCGTAGCGGTGATTTCTTGAGCGAAAGCGGCGTTCGCGCTGAACAGCAGTACCACCAGCGCGAGGCAACAGAGTGCCAACGCCACAGACTGCAACTTTTTCATAAGGATCCTCCCGTGCTGGCTCGTGATCTACGAGCAGCGTCTCCCCGGCTTGTAACAAACAGAATCAACGACAAGCACCCCAAATTCAGCGACACCCGCTGATACAGTGTTGAGTAGCTATATAGCACTAAGAAATGCTTGTCAAGCAGAAATTCTTAATTTATAAGAGAAACACGACGCGTGCACTATAGCACCTGTGGATTCCGAATTCGTCGAGCCAAACTGGAATAGGGCCGGGGGGGTGCACCCCGGCCCGCCCGGGCACGGAACCAAAACACAGGGGTGTGCACCTGGAGATGAGGTAGCGCCATGGCTGTGAACCTTAGGGTCGAGAGCCGTAGCAAGACCGTTTTTCTATTGGGTTTTCCACGCCAGGGCGGAATGTCGAGGAAACCCCGATGCAAGTAAAACCGCGTAATGGCGTTCCAGCCTACCAGAGGATTCAAGGGTCCATCCGCAAGACCATCGAGGCCGGGGGACTGCGGCCCGGGGATGCCGTACCTTCTGAACGGGAACTGGCCCGGATTCATGATGTGAGCCTGATGACCGCGCGACACGCTTTGGCCACCCTGGAGCAGGAAGGGGTGGTGGAGCGGCGGCGGGGAGTGGGCACTTTTGTCTCCACGCCGAAAATCCATTTCAATAAATTGATGAGCTACACGGAGCAGATGCGTGGGCGCAGTCTGACCGCCGGCTCCAAAGTGCTTTTCGCGGAAATCGTGGACGACGAACCGGAGGCCACGGCACGGCTGTCTCTTTCGCCCAAAAGTCAGGTACTGAAATTGGAAAGGTTGCGGCACGCTGCGGGTGAACCGTTTGCGCTGGAGACCTGCTACTTTTCGGCAAGGCATTTTGCGGGGTTATTGTCGGAATCGTTGGAACACGAATCGCTGTTCAAGATTCTGGAGCGGCATTACAACGTGGTGCTCGGGTACGCGGACGAAGAGGTGGACGCCACCGCGGCGGACCCGCGGACCGCGGAACTCCTTGGGGTGCCTAAACGGGAACCGCTGCTGCGCATCCGGCAGGTGATCTACTCCACAAAAGGCTCCGTAATTGTGTATGTGCTGGGGTTGTACCGTTCCGACCGGCACAATCTGGTAATCCGCCGGTTCCGCTGAGCGCAAGGCATTTTGCAGCGAGTCTCTATTTTTACTTTGAGCGAGTAGCTGTCCAACTACCGGTCTTTCCCTTCCCGGTCATCGTGCCCTTCATGGTCTCGCCGTCGACCGTGCCCTTGTAATCCAGCGGGACGTGCGTGGAAACGTGGAAGGAAATCTGGTTGCCGTCGATGGACCCTTCGAGCCGGCCGGATTGACGAGGGCCTTTGAAAGTGCCGGTAATTTTGCTGCCGTCCTGCTTCAGAACCACAGTTTGCTGCGCGCTGCCCGCATCGCCAGTGACGGAAATGTTCCAAGTGCCGGCGACATTCGGCGCGTCGCCGGCAACGGATTGCAACGCACAAAGAAAGACGAGCAGAACAGCGCAAGCGGCCACCAGCATTCGATAATTCTTCATATCCATCTCCGTTGGCAAAAAGGCGCGATGTGACGATCGGCGGGCGGAGCGACGGTCAAGGATGTTTTGACTGGCGCGCGAATGTAGCATTGGCGCTGCGACCGAGGCAATGCCTTTCTCCGCTTCGCGCGAATAGTCATTCGTCATTGACAAGCCGAGATAGCGGATATAAATTCCGCGACAGCTGCAGGCCGTAAACTAAGTTCAGTTCCACTTGATGCTCACTGTTTTCTTCGCCCGGAAAATGGCCGGCTGACAGACGCATTCCCTCGGGAGCACCGTGTTGAAGATTCCCGGTTTTGTCCTGCTTGTTTGCCTCTTTGCGGGCTGGAGTACGCCTACGGGTGCGCAAGAGCAGCAGGAAGAACAGACGGAACCGGTGCTGACGCTGGATCAGGCCATTGCGCTTGCGAAAGACGGGAACCGGCAGATCAAGATCATGCGGCAAGGGGAACTTGCGGCAAATGACGAAATTCAGGCGGCCCGCACGCAGCGCTATCCCCAGTTCAACGTGCAGCTCACCGGCGGAGCGCTGCTGACGCCGGTCACCGTTTCCTTTCCCAACGGCGTGTTTGGTCACGTCGGCGAAACGCCCATCCCGAACGGGAACGTGTTGGTAACCACCAGCCCGCAAGCGACGGGAATGGCCATCGCCCAGGCGTATCAGCCGCTGTCGCAGCTTTACAACATCCATCTGAATATCGAAGCGCTCAAGGTGGGGGAACAACTCGCCCGGGAACAAACGCGGCAGCAGCGGCAGCAAGTAATCAACACGGTGAAAGATGTGTACTACTCGTTGTTGCAGACGCAAAGCGCGCTGGATGCCGCAAATGAAAATGTGAAATCGCTGCGGGAAATCGAGCGCACCACGGACGAATACCTGAAGGAAAAGACGGTGCTGGCGTATCAGAGCACCGGGGTGAAAACGCAATTGGCGCAAGGCGAGCTGCAAGTGGTGACCTTGCAAGACACGCTGGACTCGCAAAAAGAAAATCTGAATTCGCTGCTGGGGCGGGAAATTGGAACGAAGTTCCGCCCCGCCGCGGTACCCGATGAATTGCCCGAAGAAAAAAGCCTGGATGCGGCGCGGCAAAAAGCGCTGGAGAATCGTACGGAAGTTCACCAAGCAAAACTGAAGATGGACCAGGCGGTATACGCGCGCAAATTGGAGAAGGCGCAATACATTCCGCAAGTGGGCGTGCAATACCTGTTTTTTGCGCCGTTCGCCATTCAGGGTCTGCCGAATTACGTCAACACCATCGGTATTAATTTTAAGTGGGATCTGTATGACTGGGGCTACAAACGGCATTTGATGGACGAGAAGCAACGCTCCGTAGAACAGAGTTCCCTGAATCTGGACGAAACGCGAAGCCAGGTGGAAGTCGATCTCGGCAATCGCTTCCGCAAACTGCGGGAAGCCCGCGCGAATGTGCAGGTGGCGCAACTGGCGGAGCAAGCGGAGCAAGAGAAGCTGCAGGTAGTGTTGGAACAATACAAACAGAAGGCCACGCTGCTGACCAACGCGTTAACGGAACAGGCCAACATGGCGCAGGCCGAAGCGCAGTACAGCCAGGCGATCGCGGCATTCTGGACGGCGCGGTCGGATTTCGAGAAGTCGCTGGGTGAGGATTAGCGATGGAAGGAAGAACAACCAAGAGAGCCAGCGCTGCTGTGATGAGTCTGGTGGTTTGGGGATTTTGCGCGGGTTGCCGCAGCGAGACAAAACCTGCGGAGAAGCCGCCGACACCGGTTACGGTTACCGCCGTAGAGCAGTATGCGGGCGGCGAAGGAGTGACCTATTCCGCGAGTCTTGTCCCGTACACGCAGGTTTCGCTGGCGTTCAAATCCGCGGGCTACGTAACCAACATCTTGCAGCGCCGCGGCGCCGATGGCCGGCGGCGAAATATTCAGCAAGGGGATTTCGTGAAAAAGGGCACGGTGCTCGCCACTGTGCGGCAGGAGGATTATCTACACTCGGTCGAGCAATCTCAGGGACAGGTAGAACAGGCGCAGGCAGGCGCCATAAAAGCGAAACAGGATTTCGACCGCGCTTCCGCGCTGTATGCCGCGAATGCTCTGACGCAGCCCGACTATGACGCGGCCAAAGCGCAAAACGATTCGGCGCAAGGGACACTCACGACCGCGCAGGCGTCGTTGAGTCAGGCACAGCAGGCGCTTTCGGATTGCGAGTTGCGGGCGCCGGTGGACGGAACGATTTTGAGCCGCAACATTGAGCTGGGCGCGCTGGTAGCCGCGGGAACAGCGGGATTCACCTTCGGGGACATTCACTTGCTGAAGGCGGTGTTCGGTGTGCCGGATACCATGCTGAGCGAAGTGAAACTCGGGACAAAACAGGCGGTGCTGACGGAAAGCTACTCGCAAGAATTTCTGGGGCAGATTACCGCCGTTTCGCCGCAGGCAGACCAGAAGAGCAGGACGTTTCAAGTCGAAGTGACGCTGCCGAATCCGCAGGAACTGTTGAAGGCGGGAATGGTGGCGACGCTCGATTTAGGGCAGGCGAAACTCGTGCATCCGGCGCTGGTGGTGCCGTTAAGCGCCATCATTTCGGTGAATGATGGTACCCGGAGCTTCAGCGTGTTTGTGGTGCAGCAAGAAGGCGGGAAGGATGTGGCGCGGCGTCGAAATGTGCAGCCCGGCGACGCGTTTGGAAACAAAGTAGCGATTTTGAACGGAGTGGCGCTAGGAGAACGAGTGATTTCGAACGGGGCGATGCTGGTCAACGATGGTCAAGCCGTGCGAGTGATTCCTTAGAGCCGGAGCACGCAAAGAACAGTTCATGGCGCACCGCAGCGACAACGATTACATCCAACACGAGCACAACACCGCTCGTTTCTTCGTGGAAAACCGGCAAATTTCGTGGATTTTGCTGTTGGCCACGGTGGCGCTGGGGGTGTACGGCTACACGCAAATGCCGAAGAGGAAAGACCCGAACATTCCGGTGCGGGTGGCGTCGGTAATCACACAATGGCCCGGGGCGACGGCACAGCAAGTGGAGCAACTAGTTACCCGGCCGCTAGAAACGACCATCGCGGAAAATCCGCACATCCGGCCGCCGATGGGAGCTGAATTCGGGATCAAATCGCTGTCGATGCCGGGTCTCTCGATCATTCAAGTGCAGCTGTCGGATGACATCACGGATTCAAAAAAAGAGTTCAGCGATATGAACTTGAAACTGAATTCGGTGAGCCTGCCACAGGGCGCCGGACCGGTGAAGTTCAACAGCGATTTCGGGGACACGGCGGCGCTGATGCTGACGGTGGCCAGTCCGCTGGAGGACAAGACGACCATTGCGGTGCGTGCGCGAGCAGTGGAAGTAACCATCGAAAGAGCGCGTGCGGCCCGCAAGAGGAAATCTGCGGGAACGCCTGTTTCCATTGTGGACTGTTTTCCAGAATCGGTGCCCGTCGAATCGGTAGGGCGAGCCCTGCGGCTTTTCGTGCAGGACGCCGAGGCGCACCAACTGCTTTCGAATACGGAGATGCTGACGGGACCAGGTTTCGTGGTGGCCGACGGCTTCACCAACAAGGATGACGCGACGCTGTATGAAGAGGGGCGCGTGTTCGTGCAGGCGCGGCTACATGAGTCGGAAATTCATCCGGACGCCTGGCCGCCGATTCTGGTGCACGATCCGAGCCAGCTGGCGCCGCTGCTGACGACCAATCCGGGGAATAAGTACACCTATCACGAACTGGAGAATTTCACGGACTTGCTTTCGCGCGCGCTGCGCGGCGCCCCGGAAGTTTCGCGTGTGGACACTTCCGGGGTGCTTCCCGAACAGGTTTATCTGGACTATTCGCAGGAGCGGCTGGCGTCGTACGGTCTGCAGCCCTCGAATCTAAAGAGCATCCTGAACGCGCGCAACATAACACTGCCCGGGGGCGCGCTGGAAGCTGGGTCGAAGAACATAATCGTCGATCCTTCCGGAGAGTTCGCCACACCGGAAGACATCGGGAATGTCATCGTGGGCACGTCCGGCTTCGGCGCCGCCGTTTATCTGCGCGACCTGGTGGATATTCGCAGCGGCTATCAGAGCCCGGCGCGCTACCTCAATTACTACACGTGGAAAGATGGGAACGGGAACTGGCACCGTACGCGCGCGGTGACGCTGGCGGTGCAGATGCGCGAAGGCGAGCAAATCGGGCGATTCTCGAAAAATGTTCGGGCCAAACTAGCGGAAACGAAACAGCTGCTACCCGCGGATTTGATGATCGCGTCGACGTCCGATCAACCGCGACAGGTGCAGGAAAACGTGGACCTATTCATGGACGCGTTGTACGAAGCGATTGCGCTGGTGGTGCTGGTGTCGCTGGTCGGATTCTGGGAGTGGCGCTCGGCGCTGCTGATGGCGCTGTCCATACCGATTACGCTGGCGATGACGTTTGGTTTCGCGCATCTGCTGGGAATCGATCTGCAACAAGTGTCGATCGCTACGCTGATTATCGCGTTGGGCTTGCTGGTGGATGACCCGGTGGTGGCGGGAGATTCCATCAAACGCTCCTTGGTGGACGCGCATCCGCCAGTGATTGCGGCGTGGCTGGGGCCGACGAAACTGGCGCACGCGATTTTGTTCGCCACCATTACCAATATCGTGGCGTATTTGCCGTTCCTGCTGCTGACGGGAACGACCGGCGAGTTTTTGTACAGCCTGCCGGTGGTGATGACCTGCGCGCTGGTGGCGTCGCGACTGGTGTCGATGACGTTTATTCCCTTCCTGGGGTATTACCTGCTGCGCCCGGCGAAAAAAGCGGAAAAAAGCATCGAGGAAAAACGGACGAGCGGTTTCACCGGGTTCTACTACCATACGGGAAAGTTCGCCATCGAACACCGGTGGCTGGTGTTCGCGGGTTCGCTGCTGTTCCTGGCATTGGGCGGATATATCGGCCACCAGCTGAAGACGCAGTTTTTTCCGGACGATGTGCAGTATCTGTCGTTCCTGGATGTGTGGCTGCCGAATGATGTGCCGCTGTTCGTGACCAACCAGACGGCGATGCAAGTAGAAAATGTCATCCGGGACACCGCGGACAAATACGCGCGAGAGCATGCGGGCAAGGACGGCAAGGCGCATCCGGTGCTGAAGTCGATCACCACGTTTGAGGGCGGAGGCGGCCCGCGGTTCTGGTTTTCGGTGACGCCGCAATTGCAGCAACTGAATTATGCGCAACTCATTGTGGAGTTGTACGACAAGGACGATACGCCCAAGCTGATTGGTCCGCTGCAGGCCGCGCTTTCGCAAATGGTCGTGGGGGCGCGAGTGGATGTGCGGCAGTTGCAGACCAACCCGGTGGACTATCCCGTGGAGTTGCGTGTCACCGGACTTGCGGACATCAACCCCTTGGAAGAAGAAAAAGACATCACGAATTTGCGCACGATTGCGTCGAAAGCGGCAACCATTCTGGGCGCGGCACCGGGGGCGGCACGGGTTCGCGACGACTGGGGCCAGGACGGCTTTGAAGTGACACTGAAAGTGGATCCGGATCGCGCAAATCTGGCGGGGGTAACCAATCAGGATGTGGCGCAGTCGTCGAGTACCGCGCTCAGCGGCGCAGGGGTAACCACGCTGCGCCGGGGCGACCAACAAATTCCCGTGGTGTCACGTCTGCGCATGGAAGAGCGCGCCAACCTTTCCGACATTCAGAATTTATATGTGTATTCGTCGCAATCGAATAATAAGGTGCCGCTGCTGACGGTATCGACGGTGCAGAACGTCTTGCAGACGCTGCGCATCCGGCACCTGGAACACTTCCGAACGATTTCCGTGCAGGCGTTCACCGCGCCCGGCAAATTGCCCTCGGAGGTTTTTGCCGCAGCCGCGCCGCAAATCGAGGAGTTGCGCAAGACGCTGCCGCCGGGCTACAGCATCAAGGTCAGCGGAGAGCAGGCCAAGCAGGAACAAGGATTCAAAAATCTGACGGTGGTGATGGCCGTATCGATTGCATTGATTTTTCTGGCGCTGGCATTTCAATTCAAACATTCGATCAAGCCGTTTCTGGTGCTGGCAGCGGCGCCCTACGGCGTGGTGGGCGCACTGATCGCGTTGTATGCCATGCGCTCGTCGTTTGGGTTTATGGCGTTTCTCGGGATCGCCAGCTTGATTGGAGTAATTGTCAGTCACGTGATTGTGCTGTTTGACTTTATCGAGGAAATGCACGAAAAGGGTGAACCGCTGGAATTGGCGTTGTTGGACGCGGGGATTGTGCGGTTGCGCCCGGTGATGATTACGGTAGGAGCAACGATCCTGGCGCTGTTCCCGCTGGCCGTGCATGGCGGCCCGCTATGGCAGCCGCTGTGCTATGCACAAATTGGTGGATTGGGAGTGGCCACTTTTATTACGCTGCTGCTGGTTCCGGTGCTGTATTCGATCTTTGTGTTGGATTTGAAACTGGTGAAGTGGGAAGGACCGCAGGAAAAACCGGAACTGGGAGAAGCGGCGCTGGCAAAAGGTGAAACAGAGTGAGAGTCAATAGGGTGGCAAGGACGACTGCTGGAATCCGGTGGACCTTGGTTTTTGCGTGCGCCTTGGTTGCGATGATTGCGCCGGTTTCGCGCGCGCAGGGGCAAACACCGACGGCGCCGGCTCGCGCGGGTGTCGATGTGATTCACGACATGAATGCGGCGTTCGAATCACTGGTGAAGCATGTGTCGCCGGCGGTGGTGGAAGTGCTGGTGACGGGATACGGCTCCACAGACGACGAAGACGAGGACGACAGCAAATCGCCGAGTCCGTTCGGGCGGGAACGCAGCCTAGGCTCGGGCGTGATCATCGATCCGAACGGCTACATCATCACGAATTATCACGTGGTGAAAGGGGCCGACCGCGTGCGCGTGGTTCTGACGCCGAAACTGGATGAACAATCGCAGGCGCCGGCGATGCTGAAGTCGAAGGGGCAAATCCTGAACGCAAAAATTGTGGGAGCGAGCAAGCAGGTCGATCTGGCCGTGCTGAAAGTGGAGGCAACGGGACTGCCGACGTTGCCGTTTGCGCGCTACGACCGGTTGCATAAGGGCGAAGTCGTTTTGGCGTTTGGCAGCCCGGAAGGATTGGAAAATTCGGTGACCTTTGGGCTGGTGAGTTCGGTGCTGCGTCAGCCGGATCCCGATGATCCGATGGTGTATATCCAAACCGACGCCGCGATCAATCCCGGGAATAGTGGCGGACCACTCGTGGATGTGGATGGAAACGTTGTAGGGATTGACACCTTCATTTATACGAAGTCTGGGGGCAACGAGGGTATCGGGTTCGCGATTCCCAGCGGGATTGCGCGCTACGCTTACGAGGAGATTCGGAAATATGGCCGGGTGCGGCGGCGCACGATTGGCGCGGATTTGCAGTCGCTCACACCGGACCTGGCGGGCGGATTGGGAATCACGGACACCCCCGGCGTTGTGGTGGCCGATGTCGACGAAGAAGGTTCGGCGGCGCGGGCGGGTCTGCGCGTCGGCGACGTGATCGAAGCCATCGACGGCATGCCCGTGGACAATGTGGCGCTGTTTACGCTGAGCCTGTACCTGCGCGCCACGGCAGACAAAGTAAATCTTCAGGTACTGCGCGGGGATAAGAAGTTCAACCTGGAGGTGCCGGTGTTGGAGCCACTGCACGATTTGAGCCGCCTAGCGGATCTGTCCGATCCCGGCAAGGACTTAATCCCGCGGTTGGGAATTATTGGGGCCACCGTGAGTGGCGAAGTGGCAGACTTGATTGGGCCGCTGCGCATTTCCGGAGGCGTGCTGGTAACCGCATTAGTGGCGAACCGGCTTGCGGTCGATTCCGGATTGCAGGAAGGCGACGTGATTCACGCCTTCAATCGCGCGCCGATCCGGAATATGGATGACTTGCGCACTGCGTTTGGAAAACTGAAGCCAGGCGATCCGGCGGCAGTGCAAGTGGAACGCAATGGGAAGCTGACGTTCCTGACGTTTGAGATGGAATAGAGCCGTCGTAGCCCGCGCCGCCGGCGTTTGAGATTACCCAAGTTGCGATTTCAGGCGATCGAGAATCGCGGCTTGCCCTTTCAGGATGCGCCTCTGCGCTTCGCCTAAATCAAACCATTCGGCGCGATCGATTTCGGGAAATTCCTGTTGGCGGCCGGATTTCGGAGGCCATTCGATGGTAAAGGTGTTGCTGCGAATGTCCGCAACCGAGCAATCACCCTCAAGAGCCCAGGCACTGATCATTTTTCCACTCGGCTGTTTGAAGGAGCCTAACGGCAGAAAGTCTCCGTCAAGTTGGATACCCGTTTCCTCCGCGAATTCGCGCTTGGCCGCAGCCAGCGGATCTTCCGGTTCGGTGTATTCGCCTTTGGGAATCGACCATGCGCCGAGATCCTTCTTTTTCCAGAAGGGGCCGCCGGGATGAACCAGCAGCACTTGCAGGCCCGAGGGACGTTTGCGGAACAATACAACTCCCGCACTCAATTTGGCCAAGTGGCTCCTCCTAAAGCGGAACCTGGGCGACCTTAATTGCGAATTGCGCGAGGGATCAGAGTAACACCGACTCGGAGAGCAAGGGCACCGACTAAAGAGGTTTGTTTGAGAGGCAAGGCGCAGCAATTGTGGAAAGCGGCAGCAAGCTGCCGCAGACCAGAAAAGAGTGACCGCGGCGAGGATCGGTCACTCTTGTTCACGGAGAAAACAGTTTTGGAGCGATTACTGCTGAGGCTCTGGGGCTACCACAGTGTATTGATCGTCGAGCATCCGGGTAGTGGAGTAGCCATGGTAGATGAAGTCGCGACCATCATTGCCGCCGGAAAAAAACCAGCTCACTACCACTGGAGGATAGCCCTCGTCGGTGCCGGTCATATCCAGGACGAAATAAGGATCACCGGACGGATTCGGATAAGAATCGCCAGCGGTGATTAAAGTGGCGACAAGCTCTCGTTCGTGAGCGGTCCAGACTTGAACAACGGAACGATCCGCGTTGGAGCGAAGCAACTTAAAGACGTAAGTACCCGCAGGCAAAACCTGGCCGGGAATTTCCACGTCTTGATCGAAGGTGACAACATCGAAGGTGACAACGGTTTTTTGTCCCAATTGTCGGCGACGGCCAGCGGGGTGAAGGAGAGAGCGAATAAAACGGCGGCGACCAGCACAGGAAGGATGGTCTTTTTCACGAAAAACCTCCAAGTTTGAGTTTTGGGCTACAGCGTGCCCAGGGGCTGGAGGTTGTTAAGACAGAGGAATGGCGGCACGAGCCTTGCCTTCTCCGCGGGTTTGTATGTGGCGGAAAATCATTGGTTTGGCGAATGGGTAGGTAGTTTTGTTGAGGTACTAAGAAGAGCAAAATTTACCGCCGCAGGTGCATTCGTTCCGAGCTTCGAAAGAAAATCGCGGAAGATCGTTGGGATTGCGGGGAATGGTAGATTTTAGAGTTTGGTCACACGGTGAGCACGAAACTGTAATCTTGGTGTCGGCTGGACACTTTAAACTTCTAAAATCGAAGGTCCGAGCGGTTTGTTTACCCCCGGGGCGCGCTCGAAAAAAGTCGGAAAACAAGGCTACGACGCAAATGTCCCTGCCCTTCGCTCAGTGGAAAAACGTATTGCTAGGGTGCTTCCTGTGCTTGTTCGCCGTGGTGCCGGCAAAGGCACAACTGCCGGTGGCGGGCGGCCAGTCGACCGCGTTTGATGCGAGCCTCGGCTTCGAGTACACGCGATTGGCCGTGCCGGGCTCGGGCAGAACCGGCATGGCTGGACCAAAGGGCACCTTCACGGTGACTCCGTTTCGCCGCTGGGGAATAAGGGCCGATGTGGCCTACCAACGATCCGACAACCTTTTGGGAACCGGCCACTACAATGACGCGTTCACGTACATGGGTGGTCCGGTGTTTTACCTTATTCAGAAGAGACACACAAACGTGTATGCGCAGGCCATGATCGGAGGAGCCCGCGTTGGGGGAGTGAACAATTCGGAGTCCGCAAGCTATTTGAACGGGTATGCGAATCGTCCGGCGTGGTCGTTTGGCGCAGGGGTGCAGTGCAACATCACACCGGCGGTGGCGCTGCGGCTGCAAGGGGAGTATTTGCACACGTCATTTTACAATCCCGCCGAAATGTTGCAGGGCAGCTACAGTCCAAGTGGATCGCTGGCGCTGGTGTATGAGTTTGGCCGGGGACATTCGCGCTAGCTTGGCGCGCCGCTTCCGAATTTGAGGCTGGACAGGTAGATACACGAGCAACACCTCTGTGGTGTTCCGTTGGGTAATATGAGAAATTAGGCTGAAGAGCGCCCGTAGCTCAGTTGGATAGAGCGTCTGCCTTCTAAGCAGAGGGTCGGGAGTTCGAATCTCCCCGGGCGCGCCATTTTCTCTAAAGAAGACGCCACACAAGAGCGGTGTATTGGACAGCGCAGCCCAAGACCTAGGCTGACAACCCGAGGGCGGGGCACCCGCCATTTGCACTTGGCCACGCCTGATTGTATTGTGCAGTTGATCCTTCCATGCATTTCGTCCACTGGAAAGGCCAGGTCGCCACAGTGAATCTGATAAGAGCCCGAATCTGCTTGCTGCTTGCATTCTTACTTACACTTGCCGCGTTGCCGGCCCTGCCCAAGACATTGATCGATTTCGATCCCAATCTCGACTTTTCCAGATTCAAGACCTTCGCCTACCTGGGCGGCGTGGAACATTTAAGCATGATGCCTCTCAATCCCGACCAGATTCACGATGAAATTCATGCCGCAGTCACCCGCGAGCTCACCAAACGTGGCCTGAAGGAAGTGAACCCTAATGAGCATCCAGATTTGGCGGTGCGCTATTGGGTCAACACCCAGGCACAGGGGAACTACGCCCCTACTGGAGACTGGAACGGCTTCGCTTTGTATGTGGGAGACTATTGGGCCTATACCATTGATCTCATGAACGCCCAGGATGTCCAGGGTGGCTCTCTCCTTATCGATCTCATCGATGTGAGGGCCAAAAACCTCGCCTGGCGTGTGCTGCTCGAGCAGAAAGTTCTCAACGCCAATGATGTGTGGAAGAAAGTGAACGAAGAGATTTCTAAAGCCTTTGCCAGTTTCCCGCCATCGGAAAAGCAAAGAGAAGAGAAGCGCAAAGAGCGCGCCGAACATCCGCCTAAGCCCTCGCAATCTTAGCGCTCTTTTATCCCCTTCAACTTTGTGTGAGAACTAACCAACACGCCCTCAGCGGCTAAAAGCTGCAGTGATTGGGCTCTCTTTACGGTACGGCTGCCGTGCCCTGACGAACTGTGACGTGAGGCAAGACGCGGTGGTGGTGCGGACATGGAGCGCAGCGATGCTGTTGGGTGTCAAGACATGTGTTACACCGGGTGCCAGGACATCCGTTACACTTTGCTGCTCCCGATGGTTTGGGTTGACAGGGCTCGGAGGGAGCCCGTAGGGCGACCGGAGAGCCCTGTCAACCGTGGCGCGGCAATACCCACGGCCGCGTCGTTCGTTGTTGCTGGTCGATCTCCCGCACGTACATGTGCCGGTAGCTCACCAGCAAAAGATTTTCTACCTGCTCGATGCGCACTCGACGCTCCGCCAGAGCCTCGCACACAAACCAGTTTTGCCCTTCCCAATACAGGCAGCCCGACGGGTTCAGGCGGCGCACCACACTGCCGCTGGGATATGCCCACTCGCGCGGCTGCGCCTGATAGCGGCGCTCGCTAACCCGGTAGCGTTCCACCGGCCGTTGCATTCCTAAGGCTTCGTGCGGCCGCCGTTCGTTGTAGTTCTGGCGAAACGCTTCCAGCGCTGCCGGCCAGCCTGCCAGTTGCGCAGGTTTCCCGCCATGTCGCAAGGCTTCGTCCAGGGTGCGATGGAAGCGCTCCACCTTCCCTTGCGTCTGTGGATGATGCACGCGCCCGTAGCACAGCCCGATGCCTTGCTCGATCAGTCGTACCGATAACCACGTCAGACCATAGCCGTTCGTGGTACTCCACCACACGGATCCGCGGTCCATCAGCATGGCTTCGGGCACGCCGTAGCGTTCAAAAGTGCGCACCAGACACGGGTACACCTGCTCCGCCGTGAAGGCCGTCAACCCGTACAGCCCTACGGCGTAGCGGCTGTGATCATCGAGAATCGACAGCGGAAAACAGCGACCATCGCTGGCGTGATACTCGCCCTTACCATCCATCTGCCACAACTCATTCGGCACTGCGCGCTCAAAGCGCTCCAGTGCCGGTGCATGCGAGTTCTTTTTCTCGAGCAGTCCGCGCCGCTGCAAAATTCGATGGATGGTGCGGACCGGCAGCGCGGTATGTTCTTCTTCCAGCAGCACGGCAAGCTTTTTCGCACCCCAACCATATTCCTGACGCAGTTCGACAACGCGCTCTTCGCTGGCCAGCGCGGTTCGTTCCGGACTATGGTGCGGGCGTCGACTCTTTTCCCGCACACCGGTAACACTGCCGGCTTGCTCAAATCTACGCCGCCAGCGATAGCCGGTCGGCCGTGAAATCCCAAACTCTCGACACAACGCCGCCATGCGTTCCTTCCTGTTCGCCGCACGCACCACAAACTTCACTCGCTGCTCGTGCACATCCGTCCTCGCCCATGGCATGGTCTGAGCCTCCCCGGCTCAGCACTCTACGCCACTCAAGGTGTAACGGATGTCCTGGCACAAACTGTAACGGATGTCATGGCACCATACAGCGATGCTGCGCCCCTACGACGGGAGCGTTGTCTGCTGGCTCGCCCTTCAGAAAAAACCTGGAATCCCGCTCGCTCTCGCTCCACAGCGCTCGCGCCGTCCACGCCCAAGAGAGAATCTACAGACGGCCCAGCTTGTCTACGGAACGGGCTTGATGGCATTTGCGGGGGATTTGTGTAATCTTTGCTGCGCCGCCGGGGGAGTTTCTTTCAGGTTGGGGGCGGGGCCGCGGCTTGCAGCCAAATCATACGACTGGCCACTGACCACCATGGACACAACCGTATTCACTGGCATTCTTTTTGTGGGATCCGTAGTGGCCGGATTTCTGGGGGCGCTGACCGGGTTGGGCGGCGGCGTGGTGGTTGTGCCGTTGCTGACGCTGGCGATGGGCGTGAACATGCATTATGCGATCGGGGCATCGCTGGTTTCGGTGATCGCCACGTCGTCGGGAGCCGCAGCCGCGTATGTGCGCGAAGGCTTTTCGAACATACGCATTGGCATGTTCCTGGAAATCGCCACGACCTTGGGAGCATTGCTGGGAGCGTATCTGGCGACGCGGTTGCCCACCAGCACGATCGGAATTGTCTTCGGCATCGTGCTGATTTTTTCCGCGTACTTTTCCTCGCGAGAACCGAAAGCGGGTGAGGCGACACAGTCGCTCGATCCGCTGGCGCATAAGCTCAAGCTGGAAGGAAGCTACCCGACGGGCCACGGTGAGGCGAGTTATCACGCGCGGCGTGTGCCGCTGGGGTTCAGCATGATGTTTGGCGCGGGAACGCTCTCGGGACTGCTGGGCATCGGATCGGGGGCGTTGAAGGTGCTGGCCATGGACCAAGCCATGGCGTTGCCGTTTAAGGTGTCGACGACCACCAGCAACTTCATGATCGGGGTGACCGCGGCCGCGAGCGCAGGAATTTATTTGAGCCGGGGGTTTCTGGATCCGGTGCTGGCCATGCCGGTAATGCTGGGGGTGCTGGCGGGCTCGCTGCTGGGTGCGAAAGTGCTGGTGAGAGCGAAGTCGCGATCGATCCGGATGGTGTTCAGCCTGGTGGTGGTAGCGCTGGCCATCGAGATGATCTACAACTCGATCAAGGGGCGGCTGTGATCAGCGATAAGCAAGTGGAAAGCTGGATCGCGGTGCTGCTGCGAAGCGGCGTGCTGCTGGCCGCGGCGGTC
>DATKPS010000007.1:0-10986 GCA_035524015.1 Candidatus Sulfotelmatobacter sp. | reverse complement strand
GACCTCGACCGGGAACTTGATGGTCTTGTAGATGTGCATCTTCTCGAGGTGCGCCGGAATTTCCTCTTTCTTCTCGAGTTTGGCTTCTTCTCTGAGTTCTTTCTTGCCGGTGATTACCAGGCGCCAGGGCTCGCAGGAAATGTTGAGCTCCTTGTCGGTAAAGCCGGGCACTTCAGCATGGACAACCAAGTTCTCCTCGGTCTCGTACATTTTCAGAAAAATGGGGCGGAGCAGTTCGGGTTCGTGTTTGAAGAGATGCTCGAATTCACGGGCGAGCAGGAGGGGCCGCTTCTCCAACAGTTCGAACGGGCGGCGAGCAATCAGGTCAAAGAACTCCTCGACATGCTTCGGGAAAGACTCGAACTCCTCGTAGGGTACTGGTATCGGCTTCATAGACTTTTCGATTTTGTTTTCGATCATTTTGATCCTCCATTTTCAATCGGTAGGATTCGGGCGAGAGGAGTGGGGTGTTAGGCGGTGGATGGAAACCGTGGAATAGGCCCGAGGTATGGATGCGAATGGGCAAGATGCCCACGTTGGAAAAACAGACCACCCCTCAGTTCTGGATCCGAGGTGTGAGAGAGCAAGTGGCGAACCGCGAAGAGTGGCGAGAGGATGTTTGGCAAGTCGTTTGGCGAGCGGGGACTAGACGAGCTGTAAAAAAATTCAATGGGGATTTTTGCGCGGGAGTTGTGAGAGAATTCGCGCAGAGGCTGCGCGGTTGGCCGCAACGCCTAAGCTTTTACCGCTCACATACCTCGCAATGGTAATTTTTGTTGTTCCGTCCGCGTAGAAGTGAGAGAGTTTGGCCCACACAGGAATCCATGAAACTTCATAGAACGACGGTGGGGCTGTGCGTCGCCTGGATCGTACTAGCCGTGAGCGCGATCACCCGCGCCGATGACTTTAAGAACTTCAAGCCCACGGGCTACGTTAGCGATCGCGCAGGAATCATCAACGCACAGACAAAAACCCAACTGGAAGCGTTGTGCACCGAGCTGGAGCAAAAGACCGGCGCGCAAATGGCGATTGTGACAGTGAAATCGCTGGACGGCAACGATATCGATTCCTACGCACCGCAGTTGTACAAACAACTGGGCATTGGACAGAAGAAACAAGATAACGGCGTGATGCTGCTGGTGGCGCCAAACGACCGCCGCTACCGCGTTGAAGTGGGCTACGGCTTAGAACCGATCATCAATGACGCGCGGGCGGGCGATGCCGGGCGGCTGATGGCTCCGTATTTCCGGCAAGGGGATTACAACAGCGGGATCGCCGCCGCTGCGTGGCAGTTGGCGAAATACATAGCAGATGACAAAGGTGTTACGCTTACGGGCGCACCGCAACTGCGCGCGGCGCCCAAGAAACAGGACGACGACCACCTGGGACTGTGGATATTTCTGGGGATTATCTTCCTGGTTTTTCTTCTGTCCCGTTCGGGCGGCTCTGGCAGTAATATCAATCGGCGCGGCGGAGGGATGGGCAGCGGCTGGTGGGTTGGCCCAATGATCGGCGGAGGTTGGGGAGGAAGCCGCGGCGGATGGGGCGGTGGTGGAGGAGGATGGGGTGGTGGAGGCGGTGGCTTCGGAGGCTTTGGAGGCGGGATGAGCGGCGGAGGGGGAGCCAGCGGCGGCTGGTGAGTGAAAATTGAAGGAGTAAGTTTCGGGGCGGCTATGGACACAAAGCTGGAAGAATTGGTGAGCCGGTTGAAGGAAGCGGCAGGAAAGAATCTGGAGTCGGTGGTGCTGTACGGGTCGGCAGCCAGCGGAACCTACCGGGCGGGTACGTCGGATTTGAATGTGCTGTGCACGCTGGTAACGATTGATGTGCACGAACTGCAGTTGCTGGCGCCGGTCGTGCTGTGGTGGACACGCGAAGAGAAAGAGCCCACACCGCTATTCTTTCTGAGTGAGGAATTGCAGCGCTCCACGGACGTGTTTCCGATTGAGAGCCTGGATGTGAAGCGGGCGCACCGCGTGCTGTATGGAAGCGATCCGGTGGCGGACCTGGAAATTCCGATGAACCTGCATCGCGTGCAGGTGGAGCGGGATCTGCGGCTATTGCTATTGCGCCTGCGGCAGCACGTATTGCACGCGGGAAAGAATGAACTGGAATATACGACGATTCTGAAAAGAACGGCGTCTGGCGCGTTAACGCTGCTGCGCCATACGTTGCTGGCTTTCGGCGAAGAGCCGCCCGCGGAGCCGTACGCGATCTTTGAGCGGATCGGCGCGTTGACCGGAGCAGAAGCGGGCGCTTTCCAGGCTGCGTACGATTTTCACGAAGGCGAAGGCCTGGCCGACGATTCTTTCGTGGTGTACGACCACTACATCCACGCGCTGGAAAAAGTGGTTATCGCCATGGACCGCCTGGTACCGAAGACCGAATGGAAAAGGGTATCGCAGTAAGACCCGGAAACTCACACGACTGAGGTGGCTATGAAAGTTGCGATAGCGTTTATTGTGATTTTGTTGATCCTGGCGTTCATCTTCGGCTCCATGTACGTCAGCCGGCGAAACGAGATGGTGACCAAGCGGGAAGCGGTGAACGCGGCGTGGTCGCAAGTGGACGTGGTGCTGCAGCGGCGCGCCGACTTGATCCCGAACCTGGTGCAGACGGTGAAGGGCTATGCGGTCCAGGAACAAACGGTGTTTGGCGATATCGCCGCGGCTCGCGCGGCCTTAATTGGGGCTAAAACACCAGCGGACAAAATCGCGGCGAACAACCAGTTGGATGGGGCGTTAAGCCGGTTGCTGGTGATCGTGGAAAATTATCCGCAGTTGAAGTCCAACGAGAATTTCATGCGCTTGCAAGACGAATTGGCGGGCACGGAGAATCGCATCGCAGTTGAGCGCAAGCGGTATAACGATACGCTGCAGGATTACAACACCTACATTGGGTTGTTCCCGAATAACATTGTGGCCGGGATGGCGGGCTTCACGCGCAATGATGCGTACTTCAAGACGGAAGAAGGCGCGCGGCAGGCGCCCAAGGTGAATTTCGACTTCAATAAGCCGGCTACCAACCCGCCGGCGCAAGCACCGGCTCCGGCACCGGCGAATCCGTAAGACTGGTCGGTCTGCTTCAATCAATTGTAGAACCTGAAGTTGGGCCCTGTGCCTTTTCTGAAGGCGACGCGGGAGCAGCAACAGCGCTGGGAGCATCGTACCTAGGAGCCATGCAAGGTGATGCGCAATCCCACCTACCGGTAGGCTGCCGCGTAAGCTACAGAACGGCCCGCGCGCGATGCATGGTTCTTTGGCTGGCAGCCAGCAGCGCTGCTTTTGCATTGCCACTCAGATCAGTGGCATCCGGTGCGAAGACAGGTTCCTCGGCAGACGTCCGCGTTTCAAACGACAAGAGAAACAACCCACCGCTGCTGGTGTTCGCTTGTGACGGCTCGACGAGGGACCTGGAACAACTGTTCTCTCAGCCTGGCGTTCTGTCCGGCTTGCAGCAGCTCCATGCCGGTGTTGCACTGGCGCTTGCGGACCTGAGCGCCGAACGCGCTGGTTTGGTGCAGAAGCTGAATCAGGCTGATGTTCCTGTGACAGCCGGGCTCACGCTGCCGCCGCAGCAAGGGTATTACTTGAACGCGAGCAATGCGCGAGAGGCTGAGGCGCGCTTCCGGGATTTTGAAAGCTGGACGAAGAAGTACGGACTGCGCTGGGCCGCGGTCGGCCTGGACATCGAACCGCGGATCCAGGATTTCGATATGGTACGAAGTGGCAGCAAATGGCATCTTGCCCATGTCCTCCTGGCGCGCTATTTTGCGCCAGGGCGCGTGCGACGTGCGCGGGACGCGTATGTGGCGCTGATTGGGCAGATGCAGGCGCGCGGCTACACCGTCGAAACATACCAGTTCCCGTTTATCGCCGACGAACGCAAGGTGCATTCAACGCTGTTGGAGCGGCTTGCGGGAATCGTCGATGTGCGAAGCAACCTCGAAGCGTTAATGGTTTATACCAGTTTTCGTCCTGCACTGGATTCCGCGTTGATCTGGGAGTACGGTCCAGAAGCGCAGGCGATTGTCATCGGCATTACCGTGGGGCCGGAGAACAACCCGCACTTCGCGCCGTTGCACTGGGATGCATTTTCGCGCGACCTGCTGGTAGCGCATCATTTTCCCAATGTGATTGGCGTATTCAATCTGGAGGGCTGTGTACGGCAGGGATTTCTCGAGCGACTGAAGACGCTGGATTGGGGGCAGTCCGTTGATATATCCGCAGATGCGGTGAGGCAGGCAGAAGCTCTGCGAAGCCGCATACAACGAGCGATTTGGATCGGCGCGTATCTGCCTTACCTCACGGTGGCGTTGCTCCTCGCCGCCATTCTGGCGGTTTGGCTGGTGAGGCGCAAAACGCACAATCGGAAATTGCCTGGAAGGTTTTGAGATGGATTGGCGCCGCGCCACTCAGCGCAGGAATTCGCTGAGGAGCATGTGGAAATGGTGGACACCGTTTTCGCGCTTGACGGAATAGCGGCCGCGATCGTAGGTGACGGACTGTAGGCCGCGCTGCACCGCTTCGCAAATATGAATGTCTTCTTGCTGGACTTCGTCGCTGAAGGCGATGGCTTTGGCGGCGCGCTCACGGGCGTTTTCGGAAGCGGGATCGTGAAAATACCATTCGAAAATGGTGAGCGTTTTGTCGTGGGAGAGGGGCACAACTAGATTCATGGACACATTGTCGGGATAAAAATTGAGCATCAGGTTGGGGAAGAGCCAGAAGTACAGCGCTTCATGCAGGCCCGCCGTGTCGGGGGCATAGACCCGCTGGTGGGCTTCGCCGGGTTTAACTGCTTTTACGGGGCCGAGTTGCTGGGAGTGGTAACGAAACGTTTCGCAGCGATAGCGAGAGTAGTCGATCTCTTTCATCAAGCCGGGATGGACGATGGGGATATGGTAGCCCTCGAGATAATTATCGACGTAGACCTTCCAGTTGCAGTGCACGATGTAGTCGCGACGCTCGACCAAGCCGAGTCCGGCGAAAGAAAAAACGCGAGCCAGTTCCGGGATGTTACCGAGGTATTCGGCGAGCGAAGGACCATCGGCGGCAAAATTCACGAAGATGAAATGTTCCCAGGTTTCGCAGCGCAGCGGCACCATGCCCATGGTGGAGCGGTCGAAAAATTCCATGCCGTCCACTTCGGGCGTGCCGATCAGCCGGCCATCCAGCGTGTAGGTCCAGCCGTGGTAGCCGCAATTGAAAACGCGGCGGCATCCGGAGCCTTCGGCGATCGGACCGGCGCGGTGGCGGCAAACGTTACTGAAAGCGCGCAGTTTGCCCGCGGCATCCCGCACCACGACAATGGGTTCGCCCGCGAGATCGAAGGTGAAATAGGACTCCGGGTCAGCCATGGTGCGTTTTATGCCGTTGACTTCCCCACAAAGCTGGCTCAGCGTGCCGACGAGTTGCCAGGTGCGGTGGAAGATGCGGTCTTTTTCAAGCGCGAGCACAGCGGGGTCGGTGTAAAAGCGCGACGGCAGCGTTTCGGCGCATTCTAATTGTGGGTTGAGGTCGACGTGCATGGGCTTGAGCATGGCAGTCAGTAGTCGGGGGTCAGGAGTCGGTAGAGTTCGCGAACAGCGATCAGGAACCTGCTTCTACTCCGGACTCCCAACTCGCGACCCCAGACCGTTACCTTAGAATTTGCGGGTTTCCTGGCGCGACCAGCGCTCCACGACAATTTTGGATTCGGTGTAAAACTCGACGGCGTCTTTGCCTTGCGCGTGTAAAATGCCGAAGAAGCTATCTTTCCAGCCGCTGAAGGGGAAATAGGCCATGGGAGCGGCGACGCCGATGTTGATGCCGATGTTCCCGGCCGGCGCTTCGTAACGGAATTTGCGGGCGGCCGCACCGCTGGTGGTGAAGAGCGAGGCTTGGTTGCCGTAGGGGCTCTTGCGAATGAAGTCGATGGCTTCCTCGATGGTGTGGGCGTGGATCAGGCTGAGCACCGGGCCAAAAATTTCGGTATTGGCCAGCGAACTGGAAGCGGGAACGCCGTCGAGAATGGTGGGCTTCACGAAATTGCCGCTTTCGTGGCCAGCGATTTTCGTGTTGCGGCCATCGACGACGGCCTTGGCACCGTCGGCGACTCCGGTGGCGATGAGCGATTCCACGCGCGACTTGCTTTCCCGGGAAATTACCGGGCCCATCTGAATGCCGGTATCCAGGCCAAATCCAACCTTGATGGAAGAAGCCGCTTCGGCGATGGCGTCACGAAAGGTTTTTTGTGCCTCGCCGATGGTGACGGCCACGGAGACGGCCAGGCAGCGCTGGCCGGCGCAGCCAAACGCGGAATCGCTGATGATCTGCTTGGCCAGTTCCATATCCGCGTCGGGCAACACGATCACGTGATTCTTGGCGCCGCCCTGGCACTGCATGCGCTTCCCTGCCGCGGCGGAACGCTGGTAGACGTGTTTGGCGACTGGCGTGGAACCCACGAAGCTGATGGCGCGCACAGCGGGATGATCGCAGAGCGCGTCGACCACTTCCTTTCCACCGTTCACCACGTTCACGACACCTTTGGGTATACCGGTTTTTTCCACGAGTTCCACGATGCGGCGCACCGTGATGGGCACGCGCTCGCTGGGTTTCAGAACAAAGGTGTTTCCGCAAGCAATGGCATAGGGCAAAAACCAGAACGGAATCATCGCCGGAAAATTGAAGGGCACAATCGCCGCGACTACGCCCAGCGGCTGGCGAATCAGGGTTTCGTCCACACCGGGAGTGATGTCTTCCAGGTTGTAGCCCTGCATCATCATGGGAATGCCGCAGGCCACTTCGACATTTTCGATGCCGCGGCGCATTTCCGCCTTGGCTTCGCCGAAGGTTTTACCATTTTCGAGGGTGATCAAACGCGACAGTTCGTCGATGTGTTCTTCGAGAAGGTTTTTCAGCTTGAACAGGTACTGGATGCGCTCGCCGGCGGGAGTGCGACGCCACGTGGGAAACGCCTGGGCCGCGGCATTGACCACCGCGTCCACTTCCGCCTTGGAAGAAAGCGGGGTACGACCAAGCAGTTCGCCGCTGGCGGGATTGCTGACATTCACAAATTCCGTGGCGGAAGATTTCTGCCAGGCCCCGCCGAAATAGTTCAGAATTTCCGTGACCGGGGTGGTTGCTGTACTGCTCATGCGTGGACTCCATGCCTCCACCCGCGTGGCAGCGGGCGGCAGGGCTTGCTATATGAAGGATAGCGGTCCGAGGGACCGTGCATCAGAGGTGCCAGTTTACCAAAATGCGGGAGCGGGGCGACAACCAGAATTGGATGAGGTTGAGGCGCTCGATCAGAAGACGACGGTGATGTGGATCGGTTGAGATCCTTCGTCGCAAAAGGCGCTCCTCAGGATGACACTAGGCGGACTTGAGCATTCTCAGGAAAAACCAACGGCCCGCTTCCCTTCCTGCGTCAGGGCAAACAGAGGCGGGCCCCCACTTGGGCCGTTACTTGATGCCGGCGTAGGCTTCGTAGGCGGCGCCGATTAGGGGCGCGGATTCGTTGAGGACGATGGAGACAGGCACGTCGGCGAGCATGTTCTCAAAGTGCCATTTGTCCTGGAAGGATTTGAAGAAGGTGCCGTCGGTCATTTTTGGAAGGATTTTGACGGCGATGCCGCCAGCGACGTAGACGCCACCGAGGGCCAGCACTTTCAGAGCGAGATTGCCGGCTTCCGCGCCATAAATGTTGGTCCACAGATCCAAGGTTTCCACGCAAACCGGGCAAGAGTGATCGAGCCCACTCTTGGTGATAAAGGGAGCGGGATCGGCGTCGGGATCTTCGAAGATAGGATGCTTGACGCTGGGAGCAATGAACTCGTGGAGGGTGCGGAAGCCGCGCCCGGAAAGAATCAATTCCCAACTCACCTGGGGATAGCGGTGGCGCATGAATTTCAGCAGTTCGATCTGCTGGTCGGAGCGTGGGGAGAAATCGGAATGGCCGCCTTCGCTAGGAACGACCTTGTAGCGGTTGCCATCCCAAAACAAAATGCCCTCGCCCAAACCAGTGCCCGCGGCAAGCAGGGCGCGGGAGGCGCCGGGAACGGGAGTGCCTTCGTTCAGCACGCAGAAATCTTCGGGAGGGAGGTGGCGCAGGCTATGGCCAGTGGCGCCGAGATCGTTCATCAGGGCGATGCTTTCGACGCCGACTTCCTGGGCGAGCGTGCCCGCGTCCACAATCCAAGGCAGGTTGGTTGCGTGAATGCGGTTATCAATGACCGGGCCGGCCACGCCAAAACCGGCGGCACGGATTTTCTGCTGACCAAGATAGGGAGCAGCGCGACGCAAAAACTCTCGAATGATTAAATCAAACTTCGCAAATTCCTTGCTGGCAAATCTTTCGCGAAAGACGAATTCCAGCTTGCCGTTCTTTTCTGCAAATAGCGCCAAGTTGCACTTTGTACCGCCCACGTCGCCTGCGAGAATCACCGTGCCTCCCGACCAAACCCCATAACCTCTATATTAAACCGTTTTAAGGGTTATACCACTGTCTTCCGTCTCTTTCGAGCAGTTGGTCGGATTCCTTTGGCCCCCAGCTACCAGAAGGGTACTCCGGCACCGTGGCGGTCTTGGCGGCGCTCCACACATCCAGGATGGGATCCACCAGGGACCAGGCGGCTTCCACGGAATCGCCGCGGTCAAACAGGGTGGCGTCACCGCGCAGGCAATCATTCAATAGCGTGGCGTAGGCGCTACGGGAACCGTTGCCAAAGGCCTTCACGTAGCTGAAGTCCATGGCGACATTGCCAATATTCATATCCGTTCCGGGCTTCTTGGCGCCAAAGGAGATGCAAATGCCCTCGGAGGGTTGGATGTTGAGGACGAGGCGGTTGGCTTGGACATCCTTGTCGCGGAACACGATATGAGGAGCGCGCTTGAACTGAATCATGATTTCGGTGGTGCGCTTGGCCAAACGTTTGCCGGTGCGTAGATAAATCGGGACGCCGGCCCAACGCCAGTTATCGATGAGCACACGCATGGCCACGAAAGTCTCGGTACGGGAAGTGGGGCTGACATGGAGTTCGTCGCGATAACCGGGCACGGTTTTGCCATCGACGGTCCCGGGTGCATATTGCCCACGCACAACCCATTGCGCCACCATCTCCAGATTGAATGGGCGGATCGATTGCAGGACTTTGAGCTTTTCGTTGCGAACCGCGGTGGCGTCAAAAGAGGCGGGGGGTTCGACGGAAACGAGGGAAGTCAGCTGCAAGACGTGGCTCTGGATCATGTCGCGCAAAGCACCGGCGGTTTCATAGAAGCCCCCGCGACGCTCGACACCAAGGGTTTCCGAAGCGGTGATTTGCACGTGGTCGACATAGTTGCGAGTCCAAAGCGGTTCGAAGATGCCGTTGCCAAAGCGCAACACGAGCAGGTTCTGCACGGTATCTTTGCCGAGATAATGATCGATGCGGTAAACCTGCTTTTCTTCGAAGACGTTCAAGACGATCTTGTTGAGTTCTTTAGCGGAGGCGAGATCACGTCCGAAGGGCTTCTCCACGATGATGCGTGACCACGATGACGGCGAGGAGGGACACGCCAGGCAGGCCTTGCCCAATTGCTCGATGATGTCTTTGTAGACTTCGGGCGGAGTGGACAAATAGAACAAGCGGTTGCCGCCGAGCTTCTTCTGCTCGTCGAGTTCCTTAAGGCGCTTGGCCAAGCGGGAGTAGGAGTCGGGATCGCCATAATCGCCCTCGCAATAATGGAGGTTGGAAGCGAAGGCGTCCCATTTGGCGGGGTCGATGGGGCCGACTTCCGAAATGGTTTTTGCGGCTTCGCCGATGGACTGACGAAAGGACTCGTCGGTCATGGGGGTACGCGCGAAGCCCAGTATCGCGAAGCGGTCGCCTAAAGAGTTGTGCTGCGCCAAATCGAACAACGCCGGGATGACTTTCCGCTTGGCCAAATCGCCTGAGGCGCCAAAGAGAACGATGGCGCAAGGCTCGGCCGTTCCACCATAGATGGACCCACGTCGCGCAGTTTCTTCCGCCATAATTCCCTCCCGAAAATCGAATGTAAAAGTTGGATGCCAGTGCGCCCCAGAACTATACCTCAATCCCTAGGCTTTGCAGGTCGGCGCGTAGCTGCTTGGCATTCTGATGATGAATGACGTGCATGCCCAGGCGGCGGGGACTCTCCAGATTGAGCGGGCGATCATCAATGAACACGGAGGCTTCCGGCGGGCGCTGGGAGACCTCGAGAGCAATACGGTAGATGGTTTCTTCGGGCTTGCGCGAGCTGAGATAACAGGAGCTGAAGAAGGCTTGAAAATCCTTGCGCAGGTCGAACGCCTCAATGCGGTAATCGTTGAGTTCGCGGGGCTCGTTGTTGATGGAGGCAACGTAGTATTTGCCGGTGCGGGCTACGTCGTTAAGGACAGCGCGAGTCTCTGGGTATTCCTTGGATTGCGCAAACATGAAGGCGACGAATTCCTCACGGGTGAAGGAGCGCGGGCGGTAAAAGAGCGTGCGGTCGAGATACTGGTTTAAGGAGATCTGGCCGGAGTCGAAAGCGGGAAAGGAGAGGTCGTGGCGTTCGCGAAATTCTTCCCAATCCAGGCCAAATGCCTGGGTCGCTGCCATCCGGGAGTTATGGTCCCAACCATTGGTGAGGATGACGCCGCCGATATCCCAGAACAGCGAGGTAATTGGTGACACGCAGTGCCTCCGGAGGAGCCAACGAGGAATATCAGATTCGCGGGTGGGACGGAAGGAAAAAAATATTTACGTTAGGAATGGAATCGACGGAGGGTTTGAGCGAAGACGCGGAGCAACTGATCGAGAGCCGCCGGGAATTCCCGGGAAAGGTGCAAACGAAGCACCGGGTGCTCCCAATGCACCAGCGTGTCATATTCACTGAGGCACAGCCCCTGATAGAACTGCCCGAAAGTGTAGCTGGCGCCGGGAATGGCTTTGTCGGTGAGCAAGTCTGTAGTGAAGATCAGGCAGAGTCCATGGGGCAACGAATCGCGGAAAAAATAGAC
>DATKPS010000006.1:0-8426 GCA_035524015.1 Candidatus Sulfotelmatobacter sp. | reverse complement strand
CCGTCGCGCCCGTCTGGCGACACCACCAGGCGCAGTTTGCCGCGTTTCTCATCGTTGGAGAAATGCTTTTGGTCGTACGTCGGCTGGTAGTTCTTCTTATCCGGGAACATCCAGATTTGGTACAGATGCACCGGTTCCTTGTCTGACGCGTTGAATTCGCTATGCGCCACTCCCGTTCCGGCGCTCATGTATTGGACGTCGCCGGGACGAATCACCGAGCCATTGCCCATGCTGTCTTTATGCGCCAGGGCACCATCGAGAACGTAGGTCACAATCTCCATGTCGCGATGCGGATGCGTCGGGAAGCCACCGCCGCCGGCGATGTGGTCGTCGTTCATCACTCGCAGGGTGCGAAACTGAACCTGGTCCGGGTCAAAATAGTCAGCGAAAGAAAAGGTGAAGCGGGAATCCAGCCAGCCGTGGTTGGCATGGCCGCGGTGTGCACTCTTGTGAACGCGAATCATAAGGCCTCCTGAAAGCGGACGGGAGTATATTAGTCGTTATAACGACTATTGTCAAGAGGCATACTCCTTCTCGGCCCGGCCCTGCCTATTCCCTTTCTTCCCAGAAACTTACCTTCCTGCTCTTTCCCCTAACTGCACGGTCCACGTTTCTCCGCATTTCCCCGACGCATTTCTTTGGTGTAAAGTGGTAATTCTTACTTAGGCTACGCTCCAAGCCAGGCCGGACCGAGGTACTTTGCATGGATTCAGCACTTTCATCGACGCAAACCAGAACCGCCGAGGCCAATTCCGCGAAGCGCGAAACCCTCACCGTCACCGATAATCGCACTGGACAGAGCTACGAAGTCCCCATCACCCACGACACCATCCGCGCCAGCGACCTGCGCAAAATCAAGGTGGACGAAGGCGATTTCGGCATGATGAGTTATGATCCGGCATTCAGCAACACCGCCTCGTGTATCAGCCGGATTACCTATATCGACGGGGATAAGGGCATCTTGCGCTATCGCGGTTATCCCATCGAAGAACTGGCGGAGAAGTCGACGTATCTGGAAACCGCGTATTTGCTCTTGAACGGAGAATTGCCTAACGCCGCCCAATTGAAGGATTGGCAATACCACATCACCCATCACACCTACATTCACGAGAGCATCAAAAAGTTCCTCGACGGCTTCCACTACGATGCCCATCCCATGGGTATGCTGATTTCCACGATCGCCGGCTTGAGCACGTTTTACCCTGATTCCAAGCATATCTTCGATGCGGAATCGCGAAAGAAGCAGACGTATCGCCTGATCGGCAAAATGCCCACTTTGGCTGCTTTTGCTTACCGGCACACGTTGGGCATGCCGTATGTGTATCCTGACAACGATCTGAGCTACACCGGGAATTTCCTGAACATGCTGTTCCGCACCAGCGAGACACGCTACCGTCCCAATCCGACGCTGGAGCGCGCGCTCGATGTTCTGTTCATTCTGCACGCCGACCACGAGCAGAACTGCTCCGCAAACACGATTCGCAGTGTAGGCAGCAGCCACGCCGATCCCTTCTGCGCTTCTGCCGCGGCAACCGCGGCGCTCTATGGCCCGCTGCATGGCGGCGCCAATGAAGAAGCCTTACGCATGCTGGGAGAAATCGGCTCGGTGCAAAAAGTGCCGGAGTTTATCAAGAGGGTCAAGGCCGGCGAAACGCGCCTGATGGGATTTGGCCACCGCATTTACAAGAACTACGACCCGCGCGCACGCATTATCAAGAAAATTGCCTACGAAGTCTTCGATTTGATGGGTAAGAACCCGTTGTTGGAGATCGCTCTGGAGTGCGAACGCATCGCCCTCGAAGACGAATATTTCATCAAGCGCAAGCTCTATCCCAACGTCGACTTTTACACCGGATTGATCTACCAATCGATGGGTTTCCCCATGACCATGTTCCCGGTGTTGTTCGCCATCCCGCGCATGTCCGGTTGGGTGGCGCAATGGGAAGAGATGCTTTTGGATCCCGAACAAAAGATAGCGCGCCCGCGGCAGGTCTATCTGGGTCACGACACGCGGCCGTACGTGCCCGTGGAGCAGCGCAGCTAAACGGCGAAAATGCAAAGCACCAAATTAACAATTTGTAATTAGACCGGTTTTCTAATCCCTTATATCCTTTTTGCATACGCACGGAATGGATCGGCCTCGACTTTCGGGCCTCGCGCGCTATATTGAAGTGTACGAGGTCCTATGGCCACAACTTCGAATCCCCCCAGTCATCCCAGCCCTCGTCGACGGAGCCAGCGGGTATTGATGCAAGTGGCGGTACGAGTGCGCGGAAAGGATGCCCAGGGAAATGCGTTTGAAGAAGAAGCTTCCACTCTGGCAATCAACGCCCATGGCGCGCTGGTGCCGCTGCAAACGCGGCTAACCAGCGGGAGCGCCGTCCACCTGCAGCACAAGGCTACCCAGGAAGAACAGGAATGCCATGTGGTGTTCCTCGGCCCGGTCCGCTCAGGCAAGGCGGAAATTGGCTTGGAATTTACCATGGCCTGCCCGACCTTCTGGCGTGTGGCCTTTCCGCCCGAGGATTGGAGCCCAAAGCACCCCGAAGCCCGAACGACAATTACCACCACTGTGCCTGCCTTGAAGAAGTAAGTGCCCGAAAATCCTGCTAAAGTAAAAGGCCATGCGCGCGCTTTTGTGCGGTCTCTTGTTGGCGTTTGCGGCCGGTGATTCCTGGTGGGCCACCCATCCCACGGGAGTCGACTCTAATCTGCGCGGGCTCGCTTTAGTGGTCCACCGCAGCAGCGTCAATGTGTGGGCTACGGGCTCCAAGGGCACGATTCTGCATTCCGCGGATGGCGGCAACACATGGCAACCCGTGCACATTGCAGGGGCGGAATCATTGGATTTTCGGGGAGTACAGACTTTCGACAGTAAGGCTGTCTACGTGATGTCCAGCGGATCGGGCGACGCTTCGCGCATCTACAAATCGGAGGATGGCGGCGTCACCTGGAAAGTACAATACACCGACAAGCGCAAAAGCTTCTTCCTAGACGCCCTGCTCTGTTCCGATGAGAAGCATTGCTTCGCCCTGAGCGATCCAGTAGACGGAAAGTTTCTGCTGCTGGCAACCAGTGATGGCAGCACCTGGAAGGAACTGCCGCGCGAGCACATGCCTCTCGCGCTGCCGCAAGAAGGAGCGTTCGCCGCCAGCAACTCGTGCCTGCTGCTGTTCGGAAAATCGGAACTGTACTTTGCCACTGGCGGAGCGCAAGCGCGGGTCTTCCATTCCGCACATCTGGGACAGACCTGGACGGTGAGCGAGACACCGCTCGGCGGCGGGAAACCATCGCAGGGCATTTTTTCCATTGTGCGTGCGGGAGACACGTTGGTTGTCGTAGGAGGAGACCACGAGCAGCCGAACTCCAAACAGAAGACTGCCGCGTATTCCCTCGATGACGGCACGACTTGGCATTTAGCCGAAGAACCTCCCGCTGGCTATCGTTCCGCCGTGGATACGTACGACGCCGGATTCGTCGCGGTAGGTTTGAACGGGGCCGAAACCAGCCGCGACGGCATCCACTGGATGCACATCGACTCGCCGGGGCTAAATGCCGTCACTTTCATCAGTGGCAAGGGATGGGGCGTCGGCCCGAAGGGGCAGGCCGCCGAGTTTTTAGACAAGACCGAATACAGCACGGAAAGCGGCAATCCCTGAGGCGTGTTTCGCGGCGGCAGGCCTCTCCAATTATCCCAGTCATCCTTACGGCACTATCTCTTTCACCACAAAGTACTTTCGGACTATTGTCGCTGGAAAGGGCAGCCTCGATTCTGGCTCTAGGCCAACGTTGCGCGGCGGTTTGCCGTGAGCTTGGAGTGAGGGCATGTCTACAATAGATCGGCAAGAGCTCGACCGATTAGAACGCCGCGGGATGCAGTTGACCATCTTCTCCGCGGTTTTTGTGATGGTCCTGGCCAGCGGTTTGGCCATGTTTATGTACCCCCTGGTGTTCGTGCACCCCGAGGGCGAGGGCAACAAGTGGACGTTGCGCGTGGCCTTCTTCGGTTTCTGCGTGCTGACGCTGCTCTTTGTCGGCTATCTGTTCGACCGGCAGCGCAGCTTCAACAAACTGAAAGAGCAATTGCTCGCTGAGCTTGAACGCAACGTAGCGCTTCAGCTGCAGGCCAGCGCGGACATTCTGAAGTCCATGCCGGATCAAAAATATTTCTGGGACCGCCTGACCATGGAGTTCCGGCGTTCGCTCTCCATGGAGAAGACCATGTCGCTGGTGCTGGTTAAGGTGAAGAGCTCCCCGGCCAACTCCGCAAACGACCGGAAATCGGCGTTAAGCGACGCGGCGAAAGCGCTGTCGAAGAAGCTGCGGCCCACGGATTCCATCTACCGGTTATCCGACGAGCTGTTCGGCATCGTGCTGCCGGAAACCGACACGATCAATGCCAAACGCATTGCCATTCGGCTCCAGGAGGACCTGCAAACGATCCGCGCGCGCTATGGCACCACCTTTGATCTGACGGCCCACAATTATCCGGAGCATGTCAAAAGTTCGCACGAACTGGAAGATATTGTGAACTCGATGTTGCCGGAAAAAGAGGAATGGACCGTGCCGTCGGAAGTGACCGCGAGCTGACTATGAAAATGTTGGTGCAGAGATTAAGCGAGCGCCTGCTGGAGGTCGTCGATCAAATCATCGGCATCTTCGAGGCCAATCGACACGCGCACCGTGCCGGGTTCCACAGCCGCACGTCGCAATTCGTCCTTGCTCATGTTGAAGTGCGAACCGTAAATCGGAAGAATAATTAGGGATTCCACACCACCCAAACTGGCGGCCAGCAGGAACAGCTTGGCATGGTCGCAGAATCTTCTTGCCGGGGCCAATCCACCTTTCACGTCGAACGCCAACATAGAGCCGAAGCCGCGCATTTGCTTCTTGGCCAGCTTGTGGTCGGGGTGCGAGGGCAATCCCGGGTAGTGGACGCGGGCCACTTTCGGATGCTTCTCCAAGAATTTCGCCACCCGCAACGCGGTGTCGCATTGGCGTGCCAAGCGCACCCCTAAGGTTTTCATGCCGCGCATCAAGAGAAACGCTACTTCCGGATCCATGCAGCCGCCAAAACGCGAAACCATGTGCCGCACCGCGTCGACATATTCCGCTTTACCCGCGGAAACTCCGCCCAGCAGGTCCGAGTGGCCGGAGAGTCCTTTGGTCACGCTGTGCACGACCATATCGAAGCCGTACTCGATGGGATTCTGCAAAATGGGTGTGGCGAAGGTGCTGTCCACAATGCTGATCAGATGATGCTTGCGGGCGAACCCCGCGGCTTTGCGCAAATCCACCAGATAAAGTGTGGGGTTCGTCGGCGTTTCTACGTATAGGCACTTCGTTTTTGGGGTAACCAGCGATTCCAAGCCTTCCAGCGAGGAATCCACGTGTCGCACGGTGATGCCAAACCGTGGGAAAATGTCGCGCATCAGCCGGTACGCGCCGCCGTAAACCTCCGACGTGGATATAATCTCGTCGCCATTCGCGAGGAAAGCCAGCAACGTGCTGGTAATCGCGGCCATGCCCGACGAGGTCACCACCGCGTCTTCGGCCCCTTCGAGCGCCGCCAGTTTCTTTTCGGCCATGGCCAGAGTGGGATTGCCATCGCGGGTGTACATGAACGCCTTGCTCTTGCCCTCGGCCCATAACTTCAGTTCCTCCGTAGAGGCCAGCGTGAACGTTGAGGAGCGCACGATCGCCGAGGTGACCGGCGCGCCGACGCCGTGCCTGGGTGGTTCGCCGGCATGGATGGCGCGAGTCTGAGGACGCAGATGCGAGAGGTTGGGCTTTTTCATGATGAGGAATTATTCGCTGAGCCGCGTCGAAGCGGCAACCGCCAAATTGGCGGCGACGGAGCGTGCTGCGTACTCTAGTTGTGCTGTGCAGAATCGGGTGGCGAGTATTGAATTACGGAACGGCCTGGCACTCCGGCAGGCAGGCGGCGCAGAAAATAGACGTAAGGTCGTGCTCCCGGCTGCTCGGAACTACGTTCGAGCCGATAGTAAACATTGTCGCAGAACACGATGCGCGGAGGATCCCATCCGGATTTTGGCCGCGACGAGCGGATCGCCAGGCCCTCTCCGTTCGCATCTTTCGTGGGGACGAGTTCGTCGGGGAGGATCGGTAACCACAATTGCCTTACGCGCTGCCGAATGGTGTCGAAAAACGACCACCCGGCTGGCTCGTTCTGCACTTTGCTCTGAATAGTCGCGCCGGGAACCAATCGCACATAGATTTTGTCCAAAAGAAACAGTGGCACTGTGCCATACGCCTTCCCAGTGAACGCGCCCGCGAGAAAACGTACGATCGCTTCCAACTGAAAAAAGATAATCACCGAAGTTAAAGGGTGAAGAAACATGGTGGCCAGAGCGGCGAAACCCACGCCATTGGGAGGGATCTCGGCGCCGTGGCGAATTGCGGATTCCACGGCCTTTCCGGCCCAGTGGGTTACGGAATACGAATACCAGAAGAGGAAAGCCAGCACGGCAAGCAAAAACTCCAGCACGCCGCTGATTGCCGCGGCCACCGGCCAATTCACGGACGACAGGAGCGGTTGCTCCACGCGCCAGCGCCTAGGGAACAAGGAAAAAAAGGGCCCGAGCAGCAGAGTTTTCACGGGAGCTAGTTTCTCATGGCGCCCGGTCTGGGCCTGGGCGCTGCGTGGCGGCAGAATCCGCGCTTGACAATTCCAGCGATTAGTGCAAGACTAACATAATCATGAATGACCTATTATTGCTCGCCTCGTTGCTCGATGGCCCCAAACACGGCTATGCGCTGAAAAAGCGCATCGGGCTGTTGCTGGGCCAGGCAGCGCTGCACAACAACATTGTCTACCCGCTCTTGAAGCGCTTTGTGGAAGACGGTTGGGTAAGCCGCCGCGCGGCCGCGGGCGAGCGTGGGCAGACCCGCGAAGTGTATTCGCTGACAAAAGCCGGCAAGCAGGTGTTGCTCGAGCGTATCAGCGAATTAAATGAGAAGGACGCCGCTTCCGCCGACGCGCTTCGCCTGCGGGTGGGCATGTTCAGCGTATTGGCGCCCGAAAAGCGCCTGCAGATCCTGGAAAGTCGTGATGTGTTTCTAGAGAGGCGGATTGAGCGGCTCGACGCCGTCGTCAAGCAATTGTCTTTGGATCCGTGGTCGAAAGAAGTAGTGAGCTTCCTGCGTAGTCAAGTAGAGATGGAGCGAAATTGGTTGAAGCGGCTGGAAAGGCTGGTGAAGAAAGCCGAGGAGCCCGAGAACGAAACGAGGGGGACAAAATGACCTGGAACACCTTGACCGAGCAAGTCGCGGCCCTCTGGGCGAGCCGCTTGTGGATGCTTTTGGCGGCCGTGTGGGTGGTGATGTGGCTGGGTATGAAAAAGGCCAAGAAGCGGGAAGCCTGGTACCAGCGCATGGAGCATGGTCTTTTGGTCATCGCCGGTTTCTACCTGCTTTCCGCACAGGGGCCCGACTGGAGTTGGCTGAACGAGCGCGTGCTCCCTGGCGTGCCTGCTGTGTGGTTAACTGGACTTGCGGTGACGGCATTGGGCGTTGCGGTGGCCATCTGGGCGCGCTTAAGCCTGGGGTCGAACTGGAGCGGCACGGTGACGTTGAAAGCCAACCACGAGTTGGTGCGCACCGGGCTGTACCGCTGGATTCGTCACCCCATCTATACCGGCATTCTTGTCGGAATGATTGGCACGGCCATGATTCGGGGATACCTGCGGGGCTGGATTGGCATTGGTTTCGTGCTGCTGGCGTTCTATCTGAAGGCCCGGCGGGAAGAGAGTTTCTTGCGGGAGGAGTTTGGCGCGGGCTTCGATGAGCACGCCAAGCACACGGGTATGTTCCTCCCGAAATTGACGTAAGTGTGTCATGGAGGCCCTGAATTCGGAATCTCGGCGGGGCGTGCTCGAGGTACAGGTCATTTAGGTCACTGAAAAGAAATGGCTTAAAAAATAGACCTGTACGTTTCCTGCATTGAATCCGCCCTTTTCGCCCACTTATAATTAAATTCCCACCCTGCAACAGTCCTTTTTGCATACCTAACGGGCACCATCTGGCAGCTGGCGCTTGAATCCGTAGACACGACACTTTCCTGAGGGGTACATGAAGACGATTTACAAGATTTTGCTGCTGGCCATTCTATTTGTGCCAGCGGCGCGGGCGCAAAATCCTTTGGTGGCGGGACAGGCCCCGGCGTTGGAGGCTGGCATCGGCTATTCGTACACGAACGTTCCCATTCCCTCGCAAAGCACATTGGGGATGAACGGCGTGGACCTTCTGGGTACCGCCGATTTCAGCCGACGCTTCGGCATCCATCTGGACTTGGGTTACGCGCGAAACTTTAACGCGTTCAACTCTGGCCACACCGCCGATATGTTGACGTACATGGCCGGGCCGGCCTTCTATCCCATCCGCACGCGCAATTTCAATGTGTACAC
>DATKPS010000005.1:0-4963 GCA_035524015.1 Candidatus Sulfotelmatobacter sp. | reverse complement strand
GTCAATGCTGCAGCCAAAGCAATATCTTGAAACTCGTAACCCAGTTTCTGCAGTCGCGCTGGCACCACGCGCTGGCTAGCCAGCAGTAGCGCGTCCGCCATTTCTCCCAACGCCAGCCGCAACGCAAACGCCGGGGCAGGGAACAGCGCTGGGCGGTGCAACGCGCGGGCCAGCGCCGCGGTAAACTCGCTGTTTCGCACCGGTTCCGGGGAAACTACGTTCACCGCCCCACGCACCGCCCCATTCTCGAGCGCCCAGCGAGTCACTCCTACCACATCCTCCAAGCTCACCCAACTCATCCACTGCCGCCCGGAAGCAATTCGCCCCCCTATCCCGAATCGAAAAGGGCGCGCCATCACTGGCAATGCTCCGCCATTCTTTGCCAAAACTACGCCAAGCCGCATCCGCACCACGCGGACTCCCAACGCCTCTGCTTTTTCCGCCTCTCCTTCCCAGTCCTTGGCGATTCCACTCAAAAAATCGTTGCCCGGCTGGCTGTCTTCGGTCAGCACTTCTTCGCCCCGATCTCCGTAGATTCCGATCGCGCCGGCGGACACCAGCACCCGCGGTCGCGCCGCCATTTTCGCCAGCGCACCCACTAACGCATGCGTAGCATCCACACGGCTGCTTCGCAGTAGCTTCTTTCGTTCGTTTGTCCACCTGCCGCCGGCGATGGATGCGCCTGCCAGGTTCACCACGGCATCGGCGCCCACGGCTGCCCCGCCTAATTCGCCGGTTGTGGGATCCCAGTTCACGTCAAATCCCTCGTTCCGGCGAAGCGCCTCCTTGTTAGTGCCTGGGCGAACCAGCCGGCACACAGTATGCCCGGCCCCCTTCAGTTCGCGGACTAATGCCCTCCCTACGAGTCCCGTGGAGCCTGTGATCAGAATCTTCATGATGTTGTTTTCTTTCTCATCCCGCAGAATCCGCCGCGGGCTTGCTGGTAGGGCGCGTTTGCTCAGGTTACAATTTCTCCGTGCCCCCTGTCTCATCCAATTTACGTGTGCAAGTGCTCTTCTTTGGTCGTGTCCGGGAACTAACCGGCCTCGCCGAGGAAATCGCCGAAGTGCCGTCTGGGACGAATCTCGCGTCTTTGTTCGGCCTTTACGCCGCACGCTTCCCGAAACTGGCGGCCTTCCGGTCTTCGCTTGTGGCTTCGCGCAACGAAGAGTTTGCTTCCTGGGATACCCAGCTTTCCAATGAGGATAGGGTCTCATTTCTTCCACCGGTTAGTGGAGGTTAAAGCTTCGCAATGCCAAACACCGCCACTGAAAATGACAGGATCGCTTTGCTGCACTCGCCGATCGATCTGCCGGCCATCGTGCGTGACGTGCGCGCCGATCCTGACGGGGCCATGGTCACCTTCGACGGCTTTGTTCGCAATGAATCTCATGGCCGCCGCACTCTTTATCTCGACTACGAAGCTTACGAACCCATGGCTCTCGCCAAAATGAAAGAAATTGCTGAGTTGGCGCACCAACACTTCGCTATCCATCGACTGGCCATCGTGCATCGCCTCGGCCGGCTGCAAATCGGCGAAACCAGCGTGTTCATTGCCGTCAGCGCGCCCCATCGTGGCGCCGCTTTCGATGCCTGTCGCTTTGCCATCGATACCCTCAAACGCACCGTACCCATTTGGAAAAAGGAGTATTTCGAGGATGGAGCCGTCTGGGCCGACGGGGAATTACCGCCCGCACCACCTTCTTCTCCTCGCACCGCATCTTAATCAGCAGATGACCGCTCAACCCCACAGACCTCTCGCGTTCACTCTCGCTCTCGCCCTTTTTGTTTTTCCACTGATTCTTGTTTCCCAAGAAAAGCCCGACCGTCCTCCTTGGGCTCAGCCGTCTTCCTCTCAGCCTAGCCCTCCAGCACAGCCTCCGGCCGAACCACCCGTCAACCCAACCGATGCTCCCGGCATCCCGCCGGCACAAGAAAACGCCGCGGGCCCGCGAGGCACGGTGAAGGTCAACGTAAATCTCGTCACCGTGCTTGTCAGCGTGCTTGATGACCACAACCGCCCGGCGCCCGACCTACCAGTTCAGGCTTTTCAGATCTTTGAAGAAGGCGTGCCGCAGAAAATCGACATCTTTGAGTCGGAAACCCATCAGCCTCTCGACATCGCCCTGATGATTGACGCCAGTCTCAGCGCCCATCTGGAAAAAACCAGTGAAGAAGACGCCGCTTCTCATTTCATTCAGCAGATCCTTCGTCCAGAAGATCGCTTGAGTGTGTTTGCCTTCGACGAAACAGTGCGCCAGTTGCCTCCTTACTTCTCTAATAAAATTTCCTCCTTGCAGGAGGCCGTTCACAAAATCCCGGATGGTTCCGGCACTTCGATTTATGACGCCATCTATCTCGGTTCAGAATCGCTGCAGAAATTGCGCGGCGAGCAGCGGCGCGTCATCATCATGGTTACCGATGCCGGGGAAACGACCAGCCGCAGCGATTTCGATTCGGCCCGCAAGGCCGCCCTGCGCGCGGGCATTCTTCTATACACCATCGTGATTCGTCCGGTGAAGAATGAAAATGGCCGCAACACTGCCGGTGAGCATGCCCTCCAAACCATCACCGATACCACCGGCGGCGCGATGTTTTTCCCACAATCCGCCCAGGAACTCCCCCTCATCTTCGACCAAATCAATAGCGAACTTCGTACCCAATATCGCCTGGCCTACTATCCCAATCCGCGCGGACCCGCCAATACTTACCGTACAATTGAAGTGAAGGTTCTGCCCGGCTACACCGCTCGTCACCGGACTACCTATCTCACTGGCCCTCAGTAGCTCCTCCTGGGGACCCCCGGGAACCGCATGCTGAAAAATTTCTTGGAAGTCGCCATCGAAACCGCGCAGGACGCTGGCAAAATACTACGCGAAGAAATGGAGCGGCCGCCCGCGATTTCGCATAAGGCCGAGTTCGACCTGGTCACCCAAGCCGATCGTCGCTCCGAAGCGCTCATCGTCAGCCGCCTTCAGAAATACTTTCCGGGTCACGCTGTCGCCGCTGAGGAAGGCTCTGGGAAAGATACCGGCTCCGAATACCGCTGGCATGTCGATCCGCTGGACGGTACCACTAACTTCGCCCACGCCTACCCATGCTTCTGCGTCTCCCTGGCGCTTGCACGCAAGAACGAACTGCTCCTTGGCGTCATTTACAATCCGATCTACAACGAGTTGTTTACCGCCGCTCGGGGCGAAGGTGCGTTCTTCAACGGTAAGAAAATTCATTGCTCAAAAATCGACGCGCTGAAGAACAGCCTGCTTTGCACCGGCTTTCCCAATCACGACCGCGAGTCCAATCCCAATTTCCGCTTCTATTGGGACTTCACTCTTCGCTCCCACGGTGTTCGTCGCGATGGTTCCGCGGCCCTCGATCTCGCCTATGTCGCCATGGGCCGCTTCGACAGTTTTTGGGAGTTTGGCCTCAATCCTTGGGATACTGCAGCGGGCGTTGTGCTCGTCGAGGAAGCCGGCGGGAAAATCTCAGACATGCAGGGCCAGCCCTACGTGCTGGGCGGACCTTCGATTCTCGCTTCCAACGGTAACATTCACGAGGAGATGCTTCGAGTCGTGGCGGAAGTCACCGGACAGACACTTTCTCACCCGTAATTATACAGTACCTTGACGCAATATCAAACTATTTTATTCAACGGCGTTCCACGGCTGCGCTTCGATCTGGTGCATGCCGCTCCGGTTGGGTCCGCGCCTTAACTGACGGAAAACCCGCAACCTATAGCGGGTTTACGCTCCACTCCAGTGATCCTCACACAAATCTTATGTCTCCCGGGCTATTCTTCCAGGGCAACGACATGATATTTTGCTGGACCGCCGTCGGCAGCTGACTCTGCCATTCCCAAAAAACTCGTTGCCGATTGCTAAAAGGGGGGAATCATGCGCATTTTCTTTGCTCGTGCTGCACTTCTTGTTCTTATCCTTGTGCCTTTTCTGGGCCTCGCCGCTTGGGCTGCGGACGGAACTGCCGACGGCACAAAAAAAGACGACTCCAGTTCCAAGCCGGCTGCCAAACCGGATTCGACGACCAAGCCTGCCTCGGCTCTGACTGAGCGCGAGCAGTGGATGTTGGAGCGGATTGAACAACTCGAGAAACGGGTCGCCGAACTTGAGTCCAAAGAAAACGGTGCGGTCAATGCAAACACTGCGCTGCAGACAAACTCTCCCGCGCCAGCCTTGGGGGTTTCTCCCGCTGCCCTCACTTCACCCGCTACCGTCTCTTCTGCCGCTCCCGCTGTGGCCGCCACTCCTGCCACGACCGCTACGGCGACGACTGCTTCCGTGCAACCTGGCTCTTCCTCGAGAGTGAATCCCCAGGATCAGAATGCCCAGACCGCTGCCGTCGCCACGAACGCCAATCCACAAGTGGTTGCCCCGTTTTCTGACTGGGATTGGACTTGGCTCAATGGCAACCCGCGCACCAAAGACATTTATTGGGATACGCCGTTCTTCACTCCCGAAATTCGCTTTGACACCAACTATGTTGCCGATTTCAACCACCCCACCGACCACACCATCGGCGGTTCCAGTGAGCTGTTCCGTTCCTACGAAATCCAACTCGAGCAGGCCGGCATCGGTGGTGACTTTCATTGGGACAACGTTCGGGGCCGCATCATGACCCAGTTTGGTATGTACTCCGCAACCACTCCGCGAAATGATGCCAGCCCCGCTCATGGCCAGTGGGATCTGGACACCGCGTACCGCTATATTTCGGAAGCTTACGGCGGCTATCACTTTAACGTTTTGCATGGCATCAACGTAGATGCCGGCATTTTCTTGTCCTACATCGGCTTGTTCAGTTACTACAACTTCGACAATTGGGCCTACCAGCCTTCCTACGTCTCGTCCAATACTCCCTGGTTCTTTAACGGCCTGCGCGTCCAGATCTTTCCGACCATCCATCTCAAGATCGAACCGTGGCTCATCAATGGTTGGCAGTCTTACGCTTC
>DATKPS010000004.1:0-12323 GCA_035524015.1 Candidatus Sulfotelmatobacter sp. | reverse complement strand
GTTCACTCGCTCGCCCCACGGAAGGGAACGGAATCATGGTAGTCGATGCACGATTGCTGGACCTGGCGCGCCAGGCGGCACTGGCGGAAGGATTGGACCCCGCGATGGTCTGCGCGGTCGTCGAGCAGGAGTCGGCGTGGAATCCTTGGGCGATGCGCTATGAGCCGTTGTTCTTCGCCAAGTATGTGGCCCCGCTCTACACAAACAATAAGGTTGGTGCCACGGAAGCTTATGCCCGCGGCTTCTCCTGGGGATTAATGCAGGTGATGGGACAAACGGCGCGCGAGATGGGCGTGAATTCCCTGCACCTTTCGGCGCTGTGCGACCCCGCCGTGGGCTTGGCAGCGGGCTGCAAGATTCTGAAAGCGAAGCTGGAGCGGGCCGGCGGCGAGTTGCGCAAAGCGCTCCTGGCCTGGAACGGCGGGGCCAACCCGGACTATGCCGATGAAGTGGTGGCGCGCATGACGCGGTACCGGTAAGGCGGATCGCCATGACAGCGAAACATTGGTTACAGCTGGCGGCTGTGGCCATCGCCCTGGTCTTTGTGGTAAGCGTGCTCCTGGCGTGGCGCTCGGAACTTCGCGAGCGTGCGGACTTAAAGCAACAGTTGCAGACCCTGCAGCGGTCGTTGACCGAAGCCGCTGCCCGCGAGCAGGCACGGGACGCCGCAGCCCAGAAGCAGGTGCAGCAGTTGCAGCGCCAAGCCGCCAAGGTGCAGAGCCCGCAGGACGTCCTGAAGGCGCTGCCGACCGTTTTGCCCTTGCCGGAGCCCATCACCATGGAGACTCCTTCGGTCGGGGCCACACCCAAAGCGTCCGCGAGCCCACAGAAGCCTTCGGCCCCTCAGGCCCACACGGCGGGTTTCGCCACCATACCAGTGGGCGACCTGAAGCCCTTGTATGACACCGCAGTGTCGTGTAAAGCGTGCCAGACCGAGCTGACCGCCGCCCAAGCCGATCTTAAAGACGAACAGACCAAGACCCAGGCGCTGAGCAGGGAACGGGACGATGCCCTGCGCGCCGCCAAGGGCGGCTCCGTGCTCCGGCGTGTGGCGCGCGCCGCGAAGTGGTTTTTCATCGGCGCTGCCGCCGGCGCAGTGGCCGTGAAGTTCGCGCGCTGAAACTTCCTACCTAATGCTCCTCAGGAAAACTCTCCGACCCAGCAGCACTCCGGCTGGCGCACCCCCCGCGCCAGCCGGAAGTTACCCTTAGGGCCAAACCTTGGAGCAACCTCACTTATCCACAGAAATGCCAAGGAAAAGCAGAAAAAGGTCTTGACATCGTGTCCCATAAGGAATATTATGTTAACTACGCGATGAGGGATAAAAACGCATGGGCCACTGCGTCCTTTTTAGGGTGCTTCCCTCTCCACCGTTTGAGTCGCCAGTGGCACAGGCACTCCTGCCTGTGCTCTTGGGTCTTCTTCCCTCCGCGTCCATGACGCAGAAGGGCTGCCAGGTCGACCAGCGCCAACGCGCCCGCACCAGCTAAGAACCAAGTACCTACGCGACCAGGTAGGCCCAAGCACTGTAGCGCGACGCGTCGTCAGAACCGAGCCAGACTGGCAAGCGGAAGCAATCATCACTAGCAATGCGCCAGAGGTCAGCGATAGCGATTCAAAGGGCGTTTTCATCCCTGAACTGCCAGGTTCATTTTTTGTTAGACGCCAGCTTGGCTACCTCGAAGTCGAGGTATTGCTGTAGCGCATGAGGGTCCGCGCCCGGCAGCGGGCGCCCATTGACGAAAACGGTGGGTGTGCTACGCACACCCAGCACTTTGCCGTTTTCCAAGCTCGCGTCCACTTCCGCCGCCGCTTGCGGGCTGCTCAAGCAGGACTTGAATGTGTCGGTGTTCAGGCCCGCGCGTCCCGCGAACTCGATCATTTTGTCGTACGCGTCGGCAGGCGTCACCAGTTCCTGATTGTCGTAGATCAAGTCATACATCTTCCAGAACGCTTTGGGATCCTGCTGATACGTGCACCGCCCGGCAATCGCCGCGGTTCGCGCCCACGGATGGATCTGGTCGATCGGGAAATCCTTGAAGATCAGTTTGGCTTGCGGGTACTTGGGCAGAATGCCCCGCACCGCATCGTGGAAATTCCGGCACACCGGGCATTCGAAATCCCCATATTCGACGATGGTAATGGGCGCATTGGGATTGCCGAAGACCGGCGCGTTCTTCAAATCGAATTTGGCAATATTTTCGGCCAGCGGGTCTTTGCTCAGGTCGTTCACTTCCCCGCGGATCAGATAGCGCCCGTCGCTGGTGAGATACATTTTGACCGTGTCGCCGCCATCGGCGCTTTTAACATCCACGGACACTTCCGTAAGCCCCGAAGAGCCGACCGGTTTAGGAGCGCCCACGGTAATGGTGTAATCGGGGCCGAGGGCGTAATAGTTGCGCAGGAAGTCCTCGATGGTTTTTTGAGTTTTGCTGGGCGCGGTGCTGGTCGAGGCCGAGGCAGCAGGCTGCTGCGCGATTGCAGATGAGCTAAGGAAGGCGCTGAGTGTGAGCACGAGGATCGCCAGGAGCCGGCGCGAGCAACGAGTGTACGTGACGGCTCGGGTACGCTCCTTCGTGTCACAGGCACTCCTGCCTGTGCTGAGATCGCTGCACTTAGCCTTATCGCTTAGGCACAGATTGGCTGGTGAGAGTCTAGAGTTCACGCTGGTCCTCGTTTATTTGTTGGATTGGCTTCGATAACAAGGTGCCTGGCCCCGGCATCTTCCTCTTCGCGATTCGAGCCGCGTGGGTTGTTGCTCATGGCACGAACCTTTGCGCGATCGGGAACGGCCGCCCGAACCCGAAGGCGCGCGAAGTGATTTTCAACCCCGGTGCGGCTTGCTTGCGCTTGTATTCGTTGCGATCCACCAGCGCGGCGATATTGCGCACTAACGCCAGCTCGAACCCTGTCTCAAGCGCAATTTCTTCCGGGCATTTCACTTCTTCAATATACAGCTTCAAGATGCGGTCTAAGACCTCGTAGGGTGGCAGGGAATCCGTGTCCTTCTGGTTTGGACGCAGTTCCGCCGAGGGAGGTTTCTCCAGCGTGCTCCGCGGGATCAATTCCCTTTCGCGATTGATGTACTGCGCCAGCTCGTACACCATCAGCTTGGGAACATCGGAGATCACCGCCAGCCCACCGGCCATATCCCCATACAGCGTGCAATACCCCACGGCATTTTCCGATTTGTTCCCGGTGCTCAGCACCATCGACCCAAATTTATTCGAAAGCGCCATCAGATAATTCCCACGAATGCGCGCCTGGATATTTTCTTCCGTGGCATCCACGGGCCGCCCGGCGAAAACGGGAGCGAGGGCCTCCGTATAAGAATGAAACACCTGGCTGATCGGGATCGAAAGGAACTCGATGCCCAGGTTGTGCGCCAGCGTTTGCGCATCGGTCCGGCTGCCTTCCGAGGAGTACGGGCCGGGCATGGAGACGCCCAGGACATTTTCCTTCCCCAGAGCAGCGACGGCGATGGCCGCAACGACAGCAGAGTCGACTCCGCCGCTCAGGCCCACGATGGTCTTGCGGAAATTGCATTTGCGGACGTAGTCGCGCGTGCCCAGGACCAGCGCCTGGTAGGCGCACGCGATCTCGTCGAGCGGCTGCTCGTGAACGTCGCCCTCGTTGGTGATGGTGTCGAACAACACCATGTCGTCTTCGAACGCTTTGGCTTGTGCCGCGATTTTGCCGTGTGCGGTCAGCGCCGTGCTGGCCCCATCGAAAATCAGCGAATCGTTCCCGCCGACCTGGTTGACATAAATAATCGGCCGATGGTGGTGCAGCGCGATAGACCGCAGCATGCCCAGGCGCAAAAACCGCTTGTCGATGGTGAACGGCGACGCGGAAATGTTGATGAGCACACTGCTGCCTTGAGAGATCAGCTCCATGACCGGATCCCGCAGGTACATCGGAGAGGCCCAGAAGGTTTTGTCGTTCCAGACGTCTTCGCAGATGGTAATGCCCAGCTGCTCCTGATCGAGCCCGTAGACGTATTGCTTGTCGCCCGGCTGGAAATAGCGCGATTCGTCGAACACATCGTAGGTGGGCAGCAGCATTTTCGATTGCTCGAACACCACCCGGCCGTCGATGATCAGCGCCGCTTTATTAGCAATGGACTTCCCTGCCCGGTGGTGATCGGGATTGACCCGCCCGGCGTACCCGACGATCGCGGGTAACGGCATTTGCGCGGCCACGCGGTTTAGCACCTCGTGATTGCGCTGGATAAACGCCGGACGTTCGAGCAGGTCTAGGGGAAGATACCCGCAGATGCAAAGCTCCGAAAAGACCGCCAGGTCCGCTCCAAGTCCTTTGGCTTCCCCGGCCAGCTCCAGAATGCGCGCGGAATTGCCTTCGAAATCACCCACAGTGGGATTGAATTGAGCGAGGGCTATTTTCATGCAGGTTAAGCATTAGGATAAGTGGGGACGCCGGGCGAATGCAAATGCCCGGCAAGTTGAATAGTCCAACAGTGAAAGACTGCAAAGCCCGCAAAACTAACGAGGCGCCTTGGGTCTACCTTCTGCGCGTAGGGGTCCAGCACCGTTTACCCTGAGCTCCGAAGGGCTGGACCCCATCTCGGCAAGATCACCTGTAGCTCACGCCTTCAGGCGTGAGGCCTGTCCCCCGCGTCTTGCCTCCCAGCAAAAAATAATCTGTCCTTCCGAGCAGAATCTCTTCGCAGCGAGGTACGCTTTTCCATCGCGCCGTTTGCGATGAACCCCCTTCGCTCAATACGCCATGCACTGCCCCCGTGGTGAGACCGCCTGGCTAACGCCCACTACGCCTCGGCTTGGCGAGCATCGCCGCACGCAGAATGGCATTCAGGCGACTCTGGTAGCCTTTTCCGTGGCTTCTGAGCCATTCGAGAACGTCGGCGTCTATGCGCACCGTGAGTTGCTGTTTGATCGGCCGGTAAAATTTTCCGCGACTCGCGCCTGCCCAGTCTTTCCTGCTGGTTGCAGGCAGATCCGAGTAATCAATGTCCCGCTCACCTTTGGCCAAGAGAGCGGCGAGTTCTTTGCGGATCGATTCAGGCACCTTCTTCATAGATTGTCCTTTCCACCTTGTTGGCACGACGAGCGGAAATAATGCGGATGTGCAAGTCACCGGTTTCGGCTTCCTCCCAGGTATGCGCCACTAGCAAAAGCAACAATCCGCCAGCCCTCCCGATAGTCTGCCAACGCGCTTCGTCATTTTCGATTCGTTCCAGCCTGCTGACGTGAAAGGGGTCGTCAAAAACCAGACTAGCCCCCTCGAAGCTAACACCATGTTTTTTCTTGTTGACGGCATTTTTGGCTTCGTCCCAGGAGAACAATTGTAGCTCCCGAATTGTAACTACAATATTGTAGCGCTATTATCGCGACAGCGCAAGCCGGGCGGTGCTGTCAGTCGGCGGAGGCCGCAGATTGTTGCTTGAAGGTGGTGTCGGCAGTCAGGCCGAAAGCGTCGAGAAGGCGCTCTTGCGCTTCGGCGCACACGGAGTTGATGGCATCGACGCCGAGGTCGGCCGGGCTCACGCGGTAGCGCAATTGACGCTGCCCCGCGGGAGTCTCGACGATCGAGAGAACCGCATCCGCCACCTCCTGGGCATCGGCGGTGGTGGCAGAGAGAGCGGTGGTGACTTTGTCTGGAATTTGGGCGGCGGCGCCGTAGGTGTTGCTGCGCGCATGATCAGCTGCGGTCACCATGTTGCCAAACACCGCCGTCTTGTACGCGCCCGGCTGCACAATCACCGAGTCAATTCCCTGCCCGGCAAGTTCATAGCGATAGGCTTCCGCGACGGCTTCCAAAGCGAATTTGGTGGCGCAATAAAGCGCACACCCGGGCACCACCAGCCGGCCGGCGCCACTGCTGACATGCATGAGCAGGCCGCTGCGCTGTTTGCGCATGAACGGCAAGACCGCCCGATTCACGCGCACCGCACCGAAGAAGTTGGTCTCCATGATTTCGCGCGCTTGGTTCAGCGTAGTGGCTTCGGTCAGTCCGGCGACCGCATAACCCGCATTGTTGATCACCACGTCGATGCGTCCGGCCCGGCCCATGCAATCGTGAACGGCTCGGTCCACCGACACTTCATCGGTCACGTCCATTTCCATCACGTTGATCTCGACAGATTCTCTGCCGGCCAGCGCCCGCAGCTCGTTGGCATTCGCGGCATTGCGCACTGCGGGGTCGCGCATGGTGGCAAACACAATGTGCCCATGCCGCGCGAGCGTTTCCGCGAACAGCCGGCCGAATCCGGTGCTCGTGCCACTAATCAGGACGACTTGAGGCGAGGCCATGAAATTCTCCTTTAGCGGGTGGGAGCCTATGGTGGACCTAGAGCGGGCCGGAAGTAAAGCAGGGAGAATTGGCATTTCTGACGCCGAGCGCGTTCCGTTCGCCCGTCGTAGGGAGCAGCACTGTTTACCTTGAGCTTCGAAGGGCTGCGCTACATATCCGCAAGTTCCCCGGGTCTTGTCTCGCAATCCCGCTCTTGGGGGACCGTCTTCCGAGGTCGTCCTTCGGATTCTCGATTTTTTCTCGAATCCAGCGCCGTAGGCGCGCCACAAGTTAGCCCAGTGCGCAAGCACTGGGTCCCACATGAGCCGGACACGAGCGCCGTAGGTGCTTCACTCTCGTCACGACTCCAAAAAACGAAATACCCCACGTGCGGCTTTGCACGCGGGGTATTCGAGTGGAACAAGGAAAATTTAAACGCTAAACGAGCTGCCGCACCCGCAGGTGCTCTTCACGTTGGGGTTGTTAAACTTGAACCCCGCGCCCTCCAGCGTCTCGACGTAATCGATTTCCACTCCGTCGAGATACATGGAACTCATCTGGTCCACGGCGACTTTCAGTCCATCGAAATCCGCCACATCATCGGATTCGTTGGTCTGATTCTCGAACGCCATATGGTATTGAAAACCCGAGCAGCCCCCGCCAACCACGGCGACGCGCAGCGCCACCGGAACGGGATTCTGCATATTCATGATTTCCTTGACCTTAGTGGCGGCAACGGACGTCAAATGGATCATAGTTTGCTTTGGCCTCCATGATTGAGTATAGCATAGGTGGGTTTGGCACGTGGGAAAAGTGATCAGTGATCAGTCATCGGCGATACGGAAACGGATTCAACGCGATTGGTTGCGTTAGACCGTAATTCGTAATCGGCAACCTGTAATCAGTAATCGGCCGGCCGTGAACAGAGTCGGCTTGCAGATGAACTTTGGAGAATTGCTCGCCATGTCAAGCCCGAAGGTAACCGCCTCCTGGTCACCCGTCACTGATCACTGGTCACTCCCTGTGCCCTTCCTCTAAAATAGATGCATGCAAAAACATAAAGTTACGTTGTTGCCCGGCGAAGGCATTGGACCGGAAGTTTCCGTCGCGGTGCGCCGCATTTTAGAAGCTTCCGGCGTCCAGATTGAATGGGAAGTGTTTGATGCGCGCGCCCAAAACACCGACAGCGCAACCACCGGCGCAGGCGTGCTCAACGATGCCGCGCTCGAATCCGTGCGCCGCAATAAAGTCGCCCTCAAAGGGCCGATGGCCACGGCGATTGCCGGCGGCGCCCGCAGCGTCAACGTAGCTCTGCGCAAGAGCCTCGACTTGTATGCGAATTTGCGACCAGTGAAGAATCTGCCCGGCGTGAAGTCGCACTTCGACAATGTGGACGTGGTCATCGTGCGCGAGAATACCGAGGATTTGTACTCCGGCCTGGAGCACGAAGTGGTCCCCGGCGTGGTTGAGAGTTTGAAGATCATTACCGAGAAGGCCTCCACGCGCATCGCCAAGTTCGCCTTCGATTACGCCCGGCGCACCAGCCGGAAGAAGATCCACGCGATCCACAAAGCGAACATTATGAAGATGAGCGACGGCCTGTTCCTGAAGTCGGTGCGCGCAGTCGCCGAAAAATATCCGGAAATCGAGTACAAGGAACTGATTGTCGACAATGCCTGCATGCAGATTGTGATTGACCCCCAACAGTTCGATATTCTCCTGCTCCCCAATTTGTATGGCGACGTGATGAGCGACTTGGCCGCCGGTTTGGTCGGCGGATTGGGCGTGGTGCCCAGCGGAAACATTGGCGAAGAAGGCGCGATTTTCGAGGCCGTGCACGGAACCGCTCCGGACATTGCCGGAAAAGGCCTGGCCAATCCCACGGCCCTGCTGATGAGCGCGATCCTGATGCTCAATTATATTGGCGAGGCCTTCACCGCCGACCGCGTGGAGCAGGCCCTCTGGAAAGTCTATCGCGAAGGAAAACAGATGACCCGCGATTTGGGCGGCAAGGCCAGCACCAACGAGTTTGCCGACGCCGTAATTGCCGCGTTGCCCCACGTCTGACCACTTTGAAGTTCGGCGGGCCTTAAGCCCGTGGTTTTTTCTCCTCCTTTGGAGTGCCCGCGAAGCACTGAAGCGAGCCATCACCGTACAGCCACCGTCCTTCACCCTGTAGCTCACGCCTTCAGGCGTGAGGTCTGTCCCCTGCGTCTTGCCTACCAACCCAACACAAAAACCAATGATAGTTCCGACCACCCGCGGAAACTGCCACCAATCCGCTTCAATCCATAACAAAATAAACCGTGTCATCCTGAGGAGCGCCTTCTGCGACGAAGGATCTCAACCGCTCAATCGCCTCAAACTCCCCACCAGCCGATCCGCGCACCACCTCGCGCCGCATCGAAACGCCGTAGCCAAACGGCCCAGACTCGCATCCAACGAACGTGACGGATGAGCGCGTCGTTCTGACGAATCGAAATCCCCTTACAAAGCAAATTCTGGCCGCGCTAGTCGTGTGCATCGCGTGCACGGTGCCCGCTCACGCTACGGAGTTGAAGCCCGACACCGCCGAAGCATTTCAGCATTACGTGCAACTCACCGAAGCGCGCATGCAAGCAGAGCGCGACGATCCGCAACACTTCTTGTACTTCGATTCCCTTCCCAAAAAGCAAAAGCAAGCCATGCTCGACCGCCTACGCAACGGCCAAATCGTCGTTGAGCCCATGCGCACCACCGACCATGGCAAGCCCCTCGACGTGCCCGGCGGCATGGTCCATCACTGGCTGGCCATCGGTTTTATGCCCGGCGCGACCTTGCAGCAAGCCCTGGCCCTGGCGCAGGATTATTCCCGGCAGCAGCAAATTTATGGGCCCGACGTGCAGCAGGCCAAAGTGCTGTCACACGACGGCCAGCACTACACGGTGTATTTCCGCTTCTATCGCCAGGCCATTGTCACCGTGGTATACAACACGGACTTCAGCGTGGATTATTTTGATCCGGACAACACACGGGCGTACATAGTGGCGCACGCGACCCGCATCGCCGAAGTGCAGAATCCCGGGAAACCCGATGAGAAGGAATACCCGGTAGGTAACGATCATGGGTATATGTGGCGGCTCAATCTGTATACGCGGTACGAGCAGAAGGATGGCGGCGTGTACATGCAAGAAGAGTTTTTAGCGCTGAGCCGCCGCGTGCCCGCGATTTTCGCCTGGCTGGTGAATCCGTATGTGCGCTCGATCCCACGCGATTATTTGACCCACTTCTTCCTGGCCACCCGCAAAGCGCTAGCCCCGCCACCAACCGAAGCGAAGTAGGCCAGGCATTCGAGCGCCCGTTCCCGCATCACCACCTGTATCTCACGCCTTTAGGCGTGAGGCCTCTCCCCCGCGTCTTGCCTCCCTACCAAAACCCACTTCATCGCGCACTTCCCTAAAACTGTGCGCGCAACGCCAACTGCCGAATCTCCGCGTTTTCGATGATGCGTCCCCGCATGTTTTCGCGAGTGGCCTGGAGCATGGCCCGGCCGATATCGCTACCGAGGACATACAGGTTAGAAAACGGTTTCAAAACGCGCAAAAGCGGATACGCCAGCGCGTACATCTTCGGGAGCGTAGCCGAGGGTTTGGCGTCGATAAACGCGGGGCGCCAACAATCGGCGTTGACCAGCTTGATCAGATCGAGTTCGACCGCGCCCTTCACCTGCGCCCAGAACATGCGGCTATGCGGATTCGTTCCCTGCCCGCTGATGTAATGGAAAAATGCGCCGGGGCTGTAGCGCAAGACCATGTTGGCGGCCGCCAGCGTGTACGAATAAGTGATCGTCCGGTAGTCCTCTTTGGAAACCTGCGTGACCGAAACCCCCAGGCAATACAGGCAGGCGTCAATATTGTGAAATGCCTCTTCCACGGTGGCGTAATCCAGAAAATCCTTGTGCACGAAGGTGCGCAGCTTCGCACTAGTGTGCATCAGCGGACGCCGGGCGATGGCCCGCACTTCCTCGACTATCGAGGCCTGCAGGCAAGCGTCCAGCACCGCAGAGCCCGCCGAACCCGTAGCCCCGAAGAGCAGGATTTTCATGAACAAAGTTTACACGACCACAGGAAAAGCCGAGCGCCGAAGAGCATTTTCCGGCGCTTGGAGATTGCCGTGGTAAATCCGTTCAAGGCAGCCCGACGGTCTTCGTAAGATGCCTCCCGTGTTTTTCGTCAGGGCACGGCTTCAGCCGTGCCACAACCCGTCCAAGATCATTGCGGCTTCAGCCGCTGAGGCCCTGTTCCTTAGCCCGCACACAGGCTCGGTTACGGGGTGTCCGACGCGGTGAGCGACTGCAGCGCCACAGATTTTTGGTCGGACTCTTCGAAATGGATCGATTGGCCTTTAGCTTCGTAGGGTTTCAGCCACGTAGGATCGAACCAGTCTTCGCCGTATCGCTCGTCGGACTCTTCTATAGAATCCCAACTGAACACCTTGTAGTCGCCGGGCGCGATGCCGTTGATCGAAAACTTGCCATTCTGATCGGTGGTGGCCGACAAATAGCGATATGTCAGGTCGCGATGCGGCGGATCTGGAATGATGACGACCTTGGCGCCGACAGCCGGAAGCGAATCGGAGTTGAGAACTGACCCGCTGAGTTGCGCCACGCGGGTACTCAGGACCACATCGAAAGAGGCGTCCGAGCCCGGGTCAACCGCAAAAGCGGTGTCGGTAACGGATGCGCTTCCGTAGCGAACCGACTTCAGGTAGAAAGGACGCGCCGAGTCAGACCCCAGCAGCACGAGACGGTAATTCCCTTCCGGGACGTTTTTAAACTGAAATGTGCCATCGGTTTTCACGGACTGAGGAAAAACGACAAATCCCCTTTCATTCGGAGGCTGCAAATGGATCATCGGGTGTGAGTCACGCGGAGGCGAACCATCCCAGGTGACATGACCGGCGATGTCGATGCCGCGAGAGATCGTGAGGACCACATTTTCAATATCGTCGCTGCCCACGTCCAAAGGGCGAAAAACGCGCTGCCAGTCGCGAGCCTGTGGATCTTGCCATGCGGTCTCCGCGTTGTAAGAACCGGGAGGGACGTTGTGAATGGAGAACGTGCGGTCCTTTTTGGTGAAGTCGTAGAGTTGCGGAGTGGCATCACCCAAGCCAGCGTTCCTAGGTTCCAGCCTGACGGCAGCGCCAGCGGTGGGATCGACAGTATTGATCACTTTGCCGCTGACGGTGGCGAGATGGCCGGGACGCATCAGAAAATCGATGGCGCGGACATCGTCGCCTGGGCCGACCGAGATGGGCTCGGCTTTGCCGGGATCGCTCGTGTTCGGGTAGTAGATCGGCAGATACCCGGGATTGAAGCGCTCCTGCGCTTCTCGGGAGGCGAGGCCGCGATAATCGAAGATGCGGTAGTTGACCGCGAGATAGTAGCGGCCGGGCGCTAAATCGAAGACGCGATATTCCCCGAGATCGTTGGTGGAGATTTGGCCGTTGGAGGCGCGCTGCTCTTTCCCGGCGCGGTGGGAAGCGCGGTAGACGATGACTTCGGCCTTGGCGATGGGCTGACCGTCTTCGTCGTAAACATGCCCGGAAATCGCGGCGGCGCGCCAAAGCTTGAAAACCAGATCGGTGACGCGCTGCCCGGGATTAAGCGTGAGAATTGCTCCCGGAGCGCCCGGTTTTTTCTGTCCGTATTGTGCGTCCACAAAACCGTTGCGCGAGACTTGCAGGTCGTAAGGGCCGGGCGGGACGTTGTCAAAAACGAAGTGCCCCTGGTCGTCGGTAAGTTCGAAAAAGGAAGTCTCGGCGTTGCCGTGATTCTGCAGGCCGACGCGCGCTTTCTTCAGGGGCTCGCCGGTGTCGAGCCGCAGCACTGTGCCGGAAACCGTGGCGTTTTGCTTGTCGGGGGATGCAGCAGCTGCGGACGATTGCGGCGTGGCTTGGGCATAGGAGCAGCTCAGCACAAGCAGGCTCAGCATGGCCACGGATTTCATGTTGGCGAGTCGCACCACAACGCCACAATCGTACTGCGTTTTCTACTGCGCAAGATGCGCTATGTG
>DATKPS010000003.1:0-3576 GCA_035524015.1 Candidatus Sulfotelmatobacter sp. | reverse complement strand
TGCCTGTGCGAGACTCAAACCATCGCCCCACGAAAATTCATTCGGGTTGCCCCCGGGAGCACAGGCCATGAAACTCCACGAACTCGCTGACAAGTTGCGTTGCCGCCTGGAAGGAGGAAACCCCTCGCTGGATATTCGCGGCGTCGCCGGCATCGATCATGCCGCGGAAGGCCAGCTAACCTTTCTGGCCAATCCGCGCTATGTCCGGCTGTTGCGCACGACTGGTGCGTCGGCGGTGCTGCTGCAAGACGGTGTGACCCTCGACCGTGAACCGGGCCTCCCGGAATTGGCCGCCTTGCGCACGCCCAATCCCTACCTCGCGTTTGCACTCGCTCTCGAGATGTTTTACCAGCCGCCGCAATATCAACCGGGCATCCACCCCACGGCCATCATCGCCGCAAGCTCTAAAATCGCGCCCGGCGCCCACATCGGCCCCTATTGCTACGTCGATGAGCACGTGGAAATTGGCGCCAATGCCGTCCTCCATAGCTTCGTGACCATCTATCGCGGTGCGCGCATCGGCGACGACTTTTTCGCCCACGCCCACGCCGTGGTCCGCGAGGGTTGCATCCTGGGCCACCGCGTCATTTTGCAGAATGGCGCGATCATCGGCGGCGATGGACTCGGTTACGCCAAGCGCGCCGACGGCACCTGGCACAAAATGGTGCAATCCGGGCCCGCGGTTCTCGAGGATGACGTAGAAGTGCAGGCCAATGCTTGCGTGGACCGCGCCACCGTCGGGGAGACCCGCATTGCCCACGGCACGAAAATCGACGATTTGGTGTTGGTCGGCCATGCTTCGCACGTTGGGCCAGACACCATGCTCTGCGGCCAAGTGGGATTGGCGGGTTCCACCAAGATTGGCGCGAATTGCATTCTAGCCGGGCAAGTCGGCACCGCGGGCCATTTAACGGTTGGTGATGGCACAGTGATTACCGCGCAAAGCGGCGTGCCCAACGACGTCCCGCCACACGCCCTCTATTCCGGCTATCCCTCCGTGCCCAATCGCGACTGGCTCAAAATGATGGCCGCGCTCCACCGCCTGCCACAGTTGCAAACCCGCCTCCTGGACCTGGAGCGAAAGCTAAGTAGCAAGGAATCGTCCACCCCAAGTAATCCGTAATCAGTAGAATCACGACAAACGACTCTTACTGATCGAGCATGTCGTGCTTCCTGATCACTGGTCACCGATCACTGGTCACCGCTTACCACTTACCACCTTCACGCCGCTCCCGGGAATCCCACCGGCCGCTGATCCGGCGGCAACCCTGCGGCCAAGCGGTCATGCAACTCCTGCACCAGCGCTTCACGCTGATCCAGCGAATAGTTCCTGGCGTCCACCGGCTCCAGAAATTCCACCAAAATTCGCCCCGGATGAATCTGGAGTTTGCGCTTCTCCATGATGCGGTGCGCGTTCGAACACGCCACCGGAACCACCGGAACCCCCGCTTTGATCGCCATCACCGCCGTTCCCTTCTTGAACGGCTGCAGCCGCCCATCCGGGCTCCGCGTGCCTTCCGGATAAATCAGGAAGGATTGCCCCTGGCGAATGGCCTCGATGCCCTGTTCCACACTCTCGATGGCCGACTCCCGGTTGAAGCGATCGACAGGAATGAAATGGGCCAGATGGAAAGCTTGTCCCACGATCGGCCAGTGGAACAGCGAACGCTTCAGTAAAATGGCGATGCGCCGTGGAATAGCCCAGACAACCGCCGGAGCGTCCGCGGAACTGGTGTGATTCGCCGCAAATATACAGGTCCCTGCGGGGATGCGTTCCACGCCCTTTACGTCGACATACACCCCCACACAGTTGACGAAAAACATCACCCCTTTCAGCGCCGTCCAATACAGGGGATCAACCTTCTTGGTGATAAACGTGTAAATAAGCAGAGGCGGCCCCAGGATCAGAACGTAGAGAGCAAGAAAAATGGAAACGAAGGCGGCTCGCCACATGCGTTAACAACCAACTTTGTCGAATCAACGGAAAGAGGTCAAGCAGAAACCCGAATGGTTCCGCCGTTGTAGCGGCGGTTCTTTAGACCCGTGCTTTTCTCTTCGCCTATGTAGGGCCCACCTTCTGAGGTGGGCCGTTAGTTTTTCGTCGCGTCTTGTCTCCCGACCCAAGTCCCGTCACCTGTAGCTCACCCCTTCCAGGGGTGAGGCTTTTCCCTAACTTCGCGCCACAACAAAATTCGCGAGATGCCGTACGACACGCAGAACCAGCTGCCCCCACGCCAATTTTGCATGGAGGCTCCCTGCGTCCTCCCCATCCGTGCAGCTTCTTTCTCGGGGTTCAAGTTGGTTTCCCGCCGCTTTTGTAGCAATGCCTTTACGCCGCTGTCCCGCAGCCACTCCCGCTCAATGCGCCGTGGCGGTCACCGGATCGGTGGTGCCGTGCAGCATTCCTTCGCGAATGCGTTTGGCCCGCTCGCTGCTGTCCATCATTTCAATCACCTGGTAAAACTTTTCGTGCTGTTCTCCCAGGTGGAATTCGATGCTCTGCTCCTGATCCGCGCGGCGGATGCGCAGATGAACCGGCGAGCCGGGGACTTGTTGCGCCACCCACCGCTCCGCACGACGCGGCACATCCCCGTTATTCCACCGCAAAATCGTATCGCCGACCTTCAGCCCAGCTTTCTCGGCATTGCTTCCGGACTCCACCGTAGCGACACTTTGCGTCCCATCCTGATCGCGGTCCAAGGTGAAACCCAACGTCGAGTGCACGGACTCGTGCTGCTCCAGCGAAAGACCCGCCTCGGAAAACAATTTGCTGTAGGGCAAGGGCTGCGCGCCACTGATGTAATCCGCGAAAAAGTCCTCCAGCGAGCCTCCGGTTACCTTTTCCGCGCTGAGTTTGACGTCCAGGCTATCGCGATAGAACTTCCCGGTCTTGGCGAAATCCTGATTCATTTCCCGCATCACGTCGTCCAGACTGTGCTGATTGTCCGTGCGCTCGCGTATCACAATGTCCAGAAGCACGCCCAGCACTTGGCCCTTGGTGTAATAAGAAACGCTGCGCTGCGGCTGATTGTACAGCGAGTATTTGTCCAGCCAGGTGTCCAGGCTGGATTGTTCCGCGCTTTGCCATTGTTCTGCCGGACGCGTTTCCAGTTCCGTGATTTGCGCCGACAGATCCTGATAGAACTCCGCCTTGCTCCAAATCCCGGAGCGTACCAGCGTGTACGAGCCGTACGTGTTGGTCACCCCTTCGGCGAACCACAGCGAACGCGTATACATTTCGTGCGTGTAATCCACCGGCTCCAGCGTCGCCGGGCGAATGCGCTTCACGTTCCACAGATGAAAATATTCGTGCGCCGAAACATTCGCAAGGTATTCGCCCGAAGGCACGTAGATCGCCGTGGAGTTGGCGTGCTCCATGCCCCCGCCCCCACCCCCGGCCGCTTTGCCGATATGGAAAATGAAGGTGTACTGATCGTAGGGCGCCCCATCCATCAGCTTGAGCTCGTAAGCGCAGATTTTGCGCAGCGCATTTTCCACGTCGCGCCGCTTGTAGTTGTCCCCGTGAATCACCACATGCACCGGAGGCGTCAGGTCGTGAATGGTGAACTCTTCGAA
>DATKPS010000002.1:0-92495 GCA_035524015.1 Candidatus Sulfotelmatobacter sp. | reverse complement strand
GTTCGTTCCCTACCCACGTTCGTCGTTCGATTAGCTTTTGATACGAAAATGATCCCGAAGAAGAATCGCCGACTCGCCAAGTAGGGCGACAGCGTGTGCTTTCATTGGTGGAAGCGAATTGGGTATGAAGATCCTGATAGTTGAGGACGAAGTGAAAACCGCGAAGTTCCTGAAAAAGGGACTGGAAGAGGCGGGGTTTGTTGTCGACGTGGCAGGTGATGGTCTGGAAGGGCTGTACTTGGCCCGGGAACTCGAGTTCGACCTGATCATTCTGGACGTGATGCTTCCCGGGTTAGACGGTTGGCAGGTTCTCAGCCAGTTGCGGCAGGCGGGCCGACGATCGCTGGTGCTCTTGCTAACGGCGCGGGATGCCGTACACGAGCGGGTGCGTGGCTTTGAGTTAGGTGCCGATGACTACGTAGTGAAGCCGTTTGCGTTTTCAGAGTTGCTGGCGCGAGTGCGGTCGCTGCTACGTCGTGGACCGGGGCGCCAGCCGGAAACCATTCGAATGGGCGACCTGGAAATCGATTTATTGCGGCAACGCGCCACCCGGGCGGGACAACGATTGGAACTGACATCGAAGGAGTTTCTGCTGTTAACGTTGCTGGCACGGCGGGCCGGCGAGGTGCTGTCGCGGACGCTTATTGCGGAAGCGGTTTGGGACATGAATTTTGACAGTGACACAAATGTTATCGATGTGAACGTTCGGCGGCTGCGGGCTAAAGTAGACGATCCTTTCTCCCTGAAACTGATCCGCACCGTCCGGGGCGCCGGGTATGTCATGGAGTGCGAGCAGTAAATTGGCGCCGTGGGGAACGCTGGCGTTTCGTCTGACCGTGGGTTACGCGCTGGCCGGACTGGTGATGGTGATTGTAGCCACGGCAAGCCTTTATGTGGTGCTGGTCACCGAGCTGGAGCGAAGCACGGACTTATTTCTATCCGACAAGGTCAACGTAATTCGTACGATACTGCGAGAGCGACCCGACGACTGGGACAACCTGCGGGAAGAAGTCGAGGAGGAATCGGCCGCGCGGCAATACGAACAGTTCTATATTCGCTTACTGGACGATAAGAATAATCCGTTGATGACGACTCCAGGGATGACCAAGTTGCTGGACCTGCAGAAGTTTCCAAGCGGCACACAGAAACAAACGAAACGCGCGCTTTCGATGATCGGCAAGAACGGGCACACGTTTCGCGTCACCACGGCGGCGGTACCAGTAGGGTCGCCCCCAACGCAAACGGATACAGTCCAAATTGCCATTGATGTTTCGCAAAAGGACGCGCTGCTGGCGCGCTACCGGCGGTGGTTCTGGGCCATTCTGGCCGGGTCCTTAGTCATTTTTCCATTGGTTGGTTACAAAATCGCGCGTCAGGGGATCCGTCCGGTGGAAGAAATCGCCACGACGGCGCGACACATCAGTTCGACAAACCTGCATGAGCGCATCCTCCCGGAGGGATATCCATCGGAGCTCGCATCACTGGCGGGCACCTTCAATCAAATGCTGGATCGTTTGGAAGAATCCTTCGAGAGGATTTCCCGATTCTCTGCCGACATTGCGCACGACCTGCGCACGCCGGTGAACAACATTCGCGGCGAAGCGGAAGTGGCCTTGGCGCGGGCGCGCACGGTGGACGAATACCGCGATGTGCTGGGATCTTGCCTGGAAGAAACGGTGCGCCTCTCAGACCTAATCAGTGACTTGTTGTTTCTGGCGCGTGCCGAGAGTCCATTGGCGCATTTGCATTGGGGGCGTGTCGACATCCGCGAATTATTGAACAGTGTATGCGATTACTATGAAGGCGCGGCGGCCGAGGGTGGAGTTTCGCTGACTACGGCGAATGGAGACGGTCCGGTAATCGCGGAATTGGACCGCACACTGGTACAGCGCGCCGTGGGCAACCTGGTGGCAAACGCGGTTGCGCACACCCCGCCGGGAGGATCGGTAGTGCTGCGAGCCGATGCCAACGGAGGCTCCGTGCGCATCGATGTTTCCGACACCGGTATGGGTATCCCGCCGGAAGCCCTTCCAAGGGTGTTCGATCGGTTCTTCCGGGTAGATAAGTCGCGTTCGCAAGCCTCGGGTGGCACCGGCTTGGGCTTGGCGATTGTGCAGAGCATCATGGCGCTCCACAATGGAAATGCGGAAATTCAGAGCCAGCTTGGGGAAGGCACCCGGGTAATTTTGCGGATGCCGATAGCTGCACCCAGACAATAACAAATGAAATGGGTCCGTCCTTGAGCGGTCTGGCGCAAGATGGTTCCGTTCATTGGCGTCCGACCGTGCGGTTTGGGCGCAGCTCCTGGTTCGGATTCGTGCGGACTTTGCGGATTGCAGAGCGGGATAAAAACAAAAGACCCTCTCCCCGGTCATCGGAGAGAGGGTCTTTGCAGTTGGAATGAGTTTAGTCGTCGTCGTCTTCGGTTTTGGCCGGAGCCTGCTTGCTAAAGTCGCTCGCAGGGCGCACCGTCTTCTCGCCAGGGAAGGGGACCTTGTACCCGGTGGCGTCGTACCAGTCATAGTGACTAACGGTGTCCGGGTCTAAGGAGTCGGGAGTGTGATATTTGGCGGCGAAGACTGTCTCCTTCATTTTGAGCCAGCCAGCCCGCAGAGCCTCGACTTTAGGATTATCCTGCAGGGTCGTGGCCGTCGTGGAATTGCAAGTGTTGAAGCTGGGCGGGATGTTCGACGGGGGCACATATCCCTTAACGCCGTAACACAGTGGGACCCCATTGGGCACGTGCTTCCACGGGAGGAAGTTGTCTTGCGGTGGATTGTCGACGAAGAGCGTGCGCATCGGCGAAGCCACCAGGTCGTTCTGGTTCATGGGCGCGAGACCGAGAATCTGCTCGATCGTGCGGGTCATGTTGACCTGGGTGTAGAAGGTGCTCTCTTCGATTACTCCAGCGCCGGTCCCATCCTTATTCACCTTTTGTAGCACGAAGGGGCTGATGACATAGCCGGGGGAGCGGTGACCATCGACGTGGTCGACGCCGTTCTGCGCGTCGTCTTCTTCGATGAAGATCGCCGAAGTGGACCAAACGGGGCTGTGGCTGATGATGTCGATAACGCGGCCTACGGCCAAGTCGTTATCGGCCTGTTCGGCAGTGGCGTTCGGCGGGCCGGTGGTGTGGTCGCTCATGATCCACAGGAATTCCAGTTGGGGCACTTTGCCTTCCGCCAAGTCCTTGGCGAAGTCCTGTTTCCAGACATCGACGCGGTACTGATCGGGGATGCCCAGATCGAATTGCGGGTAGTTCGGGACGGTGTGCTTGATGAGGTTGGGGAGCGGGGAGACGGAGCCGATGGAGTTGAAGTACTGAAGCTGCGCCTCGTTGCCACTCTCGTATTCCAAGGTGTCGTTGTAGAACTGCGCCCAGCTTGGCTCGCAGCTGTTGGAAACGATGAACGGCAAAGCGATCGGGGGAACCGTTCCGCTGTAGTCGTTATCCAGGGTCATGTTGTTCGGGGTGCAACCCGGCACGGTGAAGGTGTTGTATTCGATGTACTCGCCATAGTTCTTAAACGAGACGCCGTATTTGGCAGCCTGATCCCAGAGATGGCCCTTCTGCTGATAGGCGATGGCATCGCCACCGTTGGAAGGATAGTCGCGGAGCCAGTCGGGCGACTGGATATCGTCGGAGTAAGGGGCCATGGCCTGGACGATCCAGTTGTGACCGTCGGCGGACTGACGGCTGGGATCGTAGAAGTTGTCGAGGAGCGGGAAGCGCTCTACTAGAGCGTGGGCGTTGGGCGTTACCACCGGGTATTCGGCATAAGTGGAGCTATCGCCGAAGACTGCCAGAGTCGGGTCGCCATTGCCGGCCGCAACGTCGCCGAGCATCTGGTCGTAGGTGCGGTTTTCCCGGATGATCACGAAGACGTGCTTGATGAGCGAGGGATCGCCGATCTTTGCCGGGATAGCGACTGGCTTGGCCCATTTGCTGCCGCCTCCAGCGGACCAGATATTCTCAAGCAGATCCCAGTGGTTGTTCTGGAAGACCTGCTTGGTCATTTTCGCCAAAGTCTCTGAGCAATCTGGCAATGGGATGATGCCGGCAGTGCCCAGGTCCTGGTGGGTGTTGAAGGAGGACACACCGTAGTATTTGGCATAGGAATTTTCGGCCGTGTCGGTCGGTGGGGGTGCCACACCGAAACCGGTGCTGCCGATACCCTTGTCGTTAGCAACGAGCAATGACTTGTCGGCGGCGTCCAGCACCACCGAGCTCGGCGCGTAGCCAACCGGGATCATGCCCAGGACGGGGTTCCATACCTTGTTTGAAAGGTCAACGACGGCGATGGCGTTGGCATTGTAAAGTGCTACGTAAGCAATGCCTCCCTTGGCATCGACGGCGATCGAGTTTGGCCCTGCTCCATAGGCGGATTCCCATTCGCCGGGTACCGCGACAGGCAACCCAAGGTTAATGGTATTCACAACTTGGTTGCAGGTCGTGTCGATCACCGAAACGCTGTCACTATAGGTGTTGGTAACCAGCAGGTTCTTGCCCCAGAAGGCCATGCCCGTTGGATGCAGACCGGTCTCGATAGTGCCGGTGACCGTGAACGTCGCAAGATTCACAACGGAAACCGTGCCCGTGGACGTGGAGCCAGTTGGGTAGGCAGCGACGACGTTGGTGCCGTTGGAGTATTCCTGGAAGTCGTTGGCGTTAGCAATTCTTCCGGCCTCGTTCGAGACGTAGGCAGTCTTGCCATCTGGAGAAATCACCACGCTGTGCGGAACATTGCCAACGCGGATCTCTGCAACCTGCGTCGGGGGTGTCGTGGTGAGGTCGAGCTTGGCCAGAGTATTGTTATTGTCGAGCACCACGTAGGCGGTCTTACCATCCGAAGAGACCGCGATGCCCATTGGATAGGCCGTCAACACACCATCGGAAAATTGTGAGACGCTAAAACCGCAGGGGATATCAAAGCTGCCGTTGGTCCCGCCAGGGCTGTTGTTGAAACAGTTGACGGTCGTCAATTTGCCGGTGCTGTCGACGTCCATCAAAACGGGAACTTGGGCATAGTCTGAGAGCAAGCCGGTTGTCGGATCGACATTGGCGATGGCAACGAAGGCGCCCTGTTGGAAAGTGAAATAGTAGGAGTTGCCGTCCTGGCTAAACAGCAGGTACTTGCCGTCGGGAGTGTAGGTGATGCCAAGGTTGCTGCCGTCTGGATCAGTGCCCCCGGCCGGGGTATAGGTCTGCAGAACAGCGCCAGTCTGCGTGTCAAAAATCGAGACGGCCTGTGGTCCGCCCATTTGGAGAACCGCGGCCGTGTGCGTGCTGGTATTGGGGTTCAGTGCGATGGCTTTGGCGCGGGTGGTAATACCGAGATAGACCGGGATGCCAGCCGGCGTGAGGATCTGGCCACTGCTAGCGACCCACGGGTGGGGTAAAGTTGACGGATAGTTCGGGCCCTGCGACCCGTTCTGGTTCTCGCCAACTGTGTACGTCGGGAATGGTACGGACTGAGCAGCTGCTATGCCCGCAAAACCCAGCCCCGCCAACAGCAGGCCGGCCAGCGGACGCAAAAACCTGATCCTCGAATTTCTCCGAGGAGATTCTGGCAACATGGACACTTCTCCTTCTTGGATTTCTTTCCGTCAGGGACATGGACTCCCTGAGGAGTGCGAGGGTAGCAAGGGGCGGAAACGCCAAGATGACAGGTACCTTACATTTTTGTCATCTGACGTTTGATTCGGTGGCATTTTTTGGTTGTGCGCAAGGCCGGCCCTCTGAATTTTCTTGATGCCCAGCTTGGCGTAGTATCGATGGTAGAGAATCGCGGTATGCCACTGGAGAACCAGGGATCCCCGGAAACGGAGCACTGTTTGCGGAGGTAGGCATTACGAATCGAACAGAGGTTCTCTTTCTACATGTTCCCAAGTTCAGGAATTACTACAAGCCGATCGGGGAATACTCGTTCATCTTATTTCCTCCCGTCGGGCTGCTTGGTTTAGCAGACTACCTGAGGCAGAACGGGCGAAGCACGGAAATCATCCACCTGGGCGTGGAACGGTTAAAGCACGGTGAGATCGACCTCGAACGCATTCTGCAGGAGCGCAATCCCGATATCGTAGGGCTCGGCCTGCACTGGCATTTCCAGGCATACGATGTCATTGAGGTTGCGAAAAAGATCAAACAAATCCGCCCGGATACCCCCGTGGTTCTCGGTGGATTCACGGCCACAACGTTCGCAGAAGAAATCCTGAAGACATACGACTGTGTGGATTTTGTAATTCGCGGGGAATCCGAAGTTCCGCTGCTGGAGTTGCACAGGCAATATCGTTCCGCAAAGGCTTACGACGAAGTTCCGAATCTAAGCTACCGCAACGGACTAAGCGTAAAGCTGAACCCCGTGACATACGTAGCGGACGAAGCGCTCCTTGAAAGCACCTGCTTCACCGATTTCACGCTCATGAAGGACTATCCGATTTTTGTGGAGTCCTTCTCCCGCTATATGAACATCACCGGCCTTTCGGAATCACTACAGCGACGCATCTTGTTATACAACCGCAAGGCCTATCCGGTTTTCCTGGGTCGCGGCTGCCTCAATTCCTGCAGCTATTGCGGCGGTGGCAGGGAATCGCAAGTGAACATTTGCGGCCGCACATGCCTGTCCCTGCGACCGGTCGAAGCGGTGGCTGCATCGCTCGAAGATATCCAGCGATTCGGATTCGAGTTAGTGCTTCTGAGCTATGATCCACTGCCCTGCACCCTTGCGGAATCGTTCTATCTGGCGTTGTTTGCACAGGTGAAACAACGCGGCATTCGGCTGGCCTTCGATATCGAGCGTTGGGATCTGCCGACGCGTGTGTTCATTCAAGCTGTGCGCGATACGCTTCCCAGTGGATCGGTGATTTCCCTGACCTTGAATAGTGCCAGCGAAAAGGTCCGGAAGAAGAATAACGCTTTTGCGTTCGATAACCAGCGGCTCGAGGAATGCCTGGCGATCATGGAGGAGGAAGGCGTCAGCAGCCTCGTGTTCTTTGCCATTGGCTTGCCCTTTGAAACTGCCGCGGATTTGCAGGCCACTGCGGATTACCAGGAGTACCTGCGCAGTCGCTTCAAGCGCGTAAAACTCATGACCACCATGATCGAGCTTGAGCCAGGGAGCCCTCTAAGCAACAATCCTGAAACGTTCGAGGTCCAACTCCACCGTTCGACATTCGCGGACTACTACCGGTACCACAGCTTGCCAGACCGCAATCATTTTCAGGAATCGGGGTACGATCGCCTAGGTTGTCCTAAACCGGAAGAAGTCGCTGAGATGTTGGCGAAGCTGGCACGCTAGCAGCGCCTAGATCCATTGATTTCGCGATGCCTATGGAGTGGGATGGGGTCCGGTGTATTCCGAGCAACAGGGCTTTTGTACCGGGCTAAATTCCTGAACTGCGATGCGCGTGTCGTCCGGGTCGAACAGATTCAGTTGCCACTTACCGTCGCGCGCCAAGATCGGATCTTCAAATTCGAGGTAGCCGCGATGTTCGAGATCCCGAACGGCTGCAGCGACACTGGGGACACCCAAGGTCACGTGATTCATTATGCGGACTAATTGAGGCTGCTGTTCGGCGGGGATGTTGACGCCGAGTTCGATCGCGTCGGTGCCGTCGGGAGCCTGGAGTACGATCCAGTTGGTTTGGTTGTCGTGGACGCCGCCCTGCCAGTAGAGGTGAAAGCCGAGAATTTCGCGATAGAAGTGATTCTCTGCGTCGGTGTTTTGGACGAGATATCCTGCGCTGATCAATTTGTGGCTGAGCGCCGTGTTCGACGCGAGCGCCGGGGTTGCCCGATGCTGCTCGACGAAAATCAGGCGGTGGCCTTCGGGGTCCGTGAGGTCGAAATACGGAGAGCCGCCGGAGATCGTGCGAATTTCGCCGGTGAAGATACCTTTGGCAAGCAGGTAGGTGCGCATCGCGGCGAGATCGTCGGTGCCCCAGGCCACTTCCAAGAGATGGACTGCGGGGAGTGGGCGAGGAGTTTGCACGACGTAAAGAAATTGGTAAGAGTTGAGGACGAAGAGAGCGGAGTCGTTGGCGAGGTCGTGAGAAGGAAGCGCAAGTTCCCCGTCGTAGAAAGAGCGAGCATGCGAGAGTTGAGAGGTGGCGAGTTTGACATAGGCAATGCCGAAGATTTTTGGGCGCGGGGGCTCCGTGAGCAAAATGGTCGGAAATGCAATGCCGATTGTCGCAAGCAGCAGGAATAGGGATTTGCGTGAACGCATGACGAAGGACGACGGCCAGTTTAGCGCCTCACTGAAGGCGGGTGAAGTGCTGATTGCCGCTTGGCTACGTCGGACAAGGAAAGGAAACACGCCTCCCCGACGCCCCTTAGCTATCGCGGGTCTTCGCGCAGCAGCGTAACCGGCCCCAACAAACCGGAAGGCAGCAACGGGGAATTGGTGTGGTAGGGTTTGACATCGGCGAAAGTGATCTTAGCCGCGCCGGGTTGCTCGTCGCCAATGAGCCGGTTCACCCACCCGTTAACCACCTCGATCTTGAGCTCATTCGCGCCCGGCTTAAGTGCTGAAGTGACGTCCAAACGATACGGCGCATGCCAGACCTCGCCCAGTTGGTGACCGTTGACGGTGACAACGGCGAGGTTCTTGACGTCACCGAGGTCGAGCCATAAGTGAGAGCCTTGGCGGAACCACTCGGGCGAGGCTTGCACGGTTTTCGTGTACGTGCCCACTCCTGAGAAATACTTGACCCCGGGATCGCCGTTTTTGCTCCAATCCGAAAGCTCATTTATCACTACGGAACTCGGCGCTCCACGACCAGCTTGAAAAGCAAGCTGCCAGGGACCCACCACGGTGACCAAGTTGGTCTCCGCAGTTTGCGGAACGGTATGCGAAATTTCCGTCGTGGGTTTGCGGAAAACCACGAAGACGGTGCCCCAAGGCTCTAAGTGAAGTGGCACGGTGGTCTGGCCGCCGGCGATCGCGAAGGACGCTGGTTGCGTGGTGCCAGTTTCGGCGCGCCACAATTCCGGCAGTTTGCCGCCGACCCGGAAGGTCGCGTCGATCGACGCGTTGTGGTCGCCGCGGTTATCCACGAAGTAGATATCCGCGGTGTCTAGTTTGCGGTGAACAAATTTTATGTCAGAGTCTTTGTCGTCGGTTGAGTAGTCGAAGTCGGGCTTTATGTTCATCGCCTTGAATACTTCCTGGAGGCTCACGCCAGCGTAGACGGTGCCTTTGCCAACTTTGCGGACACCGGTGCCGTTCCCGAACAACTCTGAGGAGAGTTTTGCGAATTCGGACTGGTCGTCCGCCAGGCTCGGGTCTTCGATGGGTTTGGGGCCGGCCGCCACGGCACCGTTTTGCACTAATGCGTAAATAGCCCGCAGCACGGGAAGAGACATGTGACGGCTGAAGGGATCCAGGCCCAAGACTTTGTAACGCATGCCGCTCTTGGTTGTGATCTCGCCACCATCAACGCTCAATTCGTGGATTAAGGCGTCGGCGTTGATGTAATCGAAGGGAAAGCCGGCGGGGATGTCCGGAGATTTGTCGCCGAAGATCGCGGTGAGATTGGAGTCTTCTCCGTAGAAATACAGGACATCTGCGGCAAAGCGCCCCTGCTGAAGCATGTAGCTCGAGCGCGCCAGGTAAGTTATCCATGGTGCAGCCTGTTCAGCCCACGTTTCATTGCGGTTGAACCATTGTCCGTACGGCCCCAGGGTTAAACCGGGCGCTTTTCCGACCAGCGGCTGGTGCGCGGATTCGTGAATCACGAAACGGTTGATTCCGTTCAGAAATTCCTGATCGGCGGTGGGCTTCAGCGTGGCAGGAGACCAGGCCCACGGCGCGGCGGCGGCGGTCATTGATTCCGCGGCAGCGAGGTTTTGACCGTAAATATGAGCGACGGAGGCCGATTCGCGGTCATCGGCGTTGTAACCGTACTGCGGCTTATTGACGCCCGGGGTTTGTGTCCACATAGCGCTCATCGGAACTTCGTTGAACTTCTTCACTTCCATGCCGTCGGCAACGTAAGCGCGATCTTCTTCGTGCGATTCTCCGTAATGGCCCATGCCACGCTCGTGGAGCGTGTCTTCCAATTGTCCGTAGTGCTCGTTGGCAATGAGGTCGGCGATGGTTTTGCGGAAGTCCCAGAGGAAGCGGTCGCTGGCTTCGCTGCTTTCGACAACCCGGCCGGTGAGCACCGGCAACCACGGAGTGGCGTCGTACCCGCGCAGTTTTTTGAACTGCGCCAGCATGTTGTCGGTCCAATTCTGGGAACCGGCCTCCCAACTATCGTTGATCACATACTGGATGCCCTTCTTGCCCATTTCATCGGCGCCCACGGTTTCTTTGTAGCTGTCGAGATACTTTTCAAAATAGTTTTTGACGAAACGATGATCGAGCTTGTCGACTTCCAAGCCAGTGGCTTCCCGGGTCGCAGGGTGATTGGTGATTCCCATCAGCGAATAGCCGATGCGCAGCACCATCCACTTCCCTTCCGGCGGGGTCCATACGAGCTCGCCATCTGTGCCCATTTTCAAAGTCAAATCGATGACCTCCGACTTGCGAATGGCCGCGGAGGCATCCACCGGCGGAGTGGCGGTCTGGTAGAAATCGTTCTCCGTGACAAACGCGGCCTTCTCTTCGAAGTGATTGACACGCGCATCAGAACGGAGGACGAGTTCGGCGATTTCGTAGAATTGGGGCACAGGTGGCTTGCGGCCAAAGGATGCGGGATCCCTTCCTTCCAACCAATGGGGGGGCGGTGGGGGAGGGTTGTGTTTGAAGGTCACGCGGAAAAACTTGGCGGTCGCTGGCGCAAACGAAATGGTCTCTTGCGGAGCGTCGTTTGCGCTTAGGTTTGCCACCGGGTGGAAATTTTGTCCGTCGTCGCTTGCCTCTAAGGATTTGTCAGGGGCTCCTATTCCCGTCAAGTAGGTTTCGACTTCATTGGGGTCCTTAGTCACATAAGTGACCGCGTAGACGGTATGCGGCGCGGGATATTCGAATTGGATCCATGACTGCGAGCCGACCGGAGGAATCGGCAGCTTCGTTGTTTTCTCGAGGTCTCCGTCGCTCAACATCGCGTGATCTAACCCCTTGCCACTGCAAGTGATTTTTGGGCGATCGCCATCTGCCGCCGGAGGCACTCGAAACGCGATGACCGCCGCGTCCGCGTAAAATTGCGGAGGCGGACCAGTGGGTGCTTCGGAATCGTCGCGGAAGCTTATATTCTGGAACGGCCCAGTATTGCCCGGAGGGTGGGCTAGCTTGCCTCGAAATGGCTTTCCACCTTCCAGCAGCGTTTCGCCCCAGACATATTTCTTCATTCCCTCGGAGGGGGGAACCCAGGGACCACCGGATTCGCTCCAACCTGGCGAACCGGCGATGGCCATCTCCATGCCAAACTGATCGCCCAAATGGATTGCGTAGCGGAACGCGTCTTTCCATTCCGGGGTCATGTACGCCAGACGCTTCTTGACCACTTGCGGCGTCTGCAGCGCCGCATCGAAATTCTGAAAACCGGCGATGCCGACGCGATGCATCCACTCCAGATCGAGCTTGATGCCCTCCTGGGTGATGTTGCCATTCATCCAGTGCCACCAGACGCGCGGCTTCGCGGAATCGGGAGGATTCTGGAAACCTTCGAGCAATGGATCGCTGCCCTGTTGAGCAAAAGTTGAGAGGTACGCGACGGAGGCGAGCGCGACAATAGAGAGTACACGCAAAAGGCGATTTGCCATGCAAGGCACCTCGCAAGTGGAATGGCCTGCTTTGCACAAAAACCCAACGACTCAGTGCGGAATGCTTACAGCGATTCTGGCACTGGCGGACGCACCGGTCAATTTTAGGCTGCCAGAAAATTAGAAAGCCGAACTGTGGAGTCATTGCAGGGCCAAGGCTAGCCCGTATAGACTTTCGATTGATAGAGGATTCCATGAGTACACCGAAACCTGATTCCGTCGTTGCGGCGCTCGACCAATTTCGAATTGAGCTGCCTTCCTGGGGCTTTGCCAACACCGGCACACGGTTTGGCAAATTTGTTCAGGCCGCCGCGGCAACCACCACCGAAGAGAAATTCAGCGACGCGGGCCTGGTTCAATCGCTGACCGGCGTGTGTCCGACGATTGCTTTACATGTACAGTGGGATTTTCCTGAGGGCATCGCGAGTGTTCCGCAGGTCCAGAGCTTCTCCAAGCGTTTTGGAGTGCTTCCTGGCTCGATCAATCCCAATCTTTTCCAGGATCAGGAATACAAGCACGGCTCTTTTGGCAATCCCGATCCCGCGGTGCGAATGCGCGCCTTGCGGCACACCAAGGACAGCATCCTGATCGCTGCGCAACTACAGAGCCGGGATATTTCCCTGTGGTTCGCCGACGGTTCGAATTATCCAGGCACCGCCAATATCCGCCGGCGCAAAGCGTGGTTCGAGGAGCTCTTAAGAGCGGCTCACGGCGAACTCTCGCCGAAACAGCGATTGTTGATCGAGTACAAGCCGTTCGAGCCTGCGTTCTATCACACCGACATTGCGGATTGGGGCATGGCGCTACATCTCGCACGCCACGCTGGCCCTCAGGCCAAAGTCCTGGTGGATACCGGCCACCATTACGGCTCGCAAAATATTGAACAGATTGTTTGCTGGTTGCTCTCGGAGCAGATGCTCGGCGGCTTCCATTTTAATGACCGCCGTTACGCCGACGACGATTTGACGCTCGGTTCGATAGATCCCTATCAGGTTTTTCGCATTTTCCATGAGATTCTGTATTACCAGTGGGACACCGGCGAGCACCCAGACATAGCTTACATGGTCGATCAGAGCCACAACCTCAAGGGCAAAATTGAGGCGATGATTCAGACGGTCGTGGTTGCGCAGCAACTTTATGCAAAGGCTTCGCTCGTTCCGTATGAGGAGCTCTCACGCGCGCAGGAGTCGTGTGATCTCGTCAGAGCGGAATCCTTGCTCCAGGACGCCTTCGCAACAGATGTGCGCCCGATGATTCACGATTGGCGGGCGGCCAAAGGGCTTCCGCGGGATCCCATGGAGGCATTCCGTCAAAGCGGATATCTCGAACAAGTCACGCGAGAGCGGTCTGCGAAGAACTCACGGAACGTCACATCGTATGCCTAGCCAAGATTCTCCCAAACCCTACCTGGCTTTCGATCTGGGGGCGGAAAGCGGCCGTGCCATCCTCGCTTATCTCCGCAATGGAAGGTTGACCACACAAGAGGTGCACCGCTTCAAGAATGAACCAGTCGAGTATGGCGGTTCGCTGCACTGGGATGTCGCGCGTCTCTGGTGGGAGATGCGCAAAGCGTTGACGCAACTCGAAAACGTGGAACTGGCAGGCATCGGAGTGGATGCGTGGGGAGTAGATTATGCCCTGCTCGGAGAGCGCGGCGAACTGCTGCAGAATCCGTACCATTATCGCGATTCACGCACCGCCGGTATGATGCAGGAAGTTTTCCGGCGGGTTCCCAAAGAAGAGATTTATCGCTCCACGGGCATTCAGTTCATGCCCATCAACACTCTCTATCAACTCTACGCCACCAAACAACAAACACCGGCGATTCTCGAGTGTGCGCAGAAACTGCTGACGATTCCCGACCTTTTTCACTACTGGTTGACCGGAAAAGCGGTGTGCGAATTCACCAACGCCACGACTACCCAGCTGGTGAATCCCATTACCCGCACTTGGGCAAAGAACCTGATCGAGCAACTCAATCTGCCAGGCCATTTGCTGGCGGAGATCGTCGAACCGGGCACGGTGATTGGTGCTTTGCACCCGAAGATCGCAAGGAATACTGCGCTCGCGAACACACCCGTGATCGCTCCCGCCGCGCACGACACTGGCTCAGCGGTAGCTGGCATTTCCGCGCGAGAAGACACTGCTTTCGTCAGCTCCGGAACCTGGTCGCTGGTGGGAATCGAAGTGGATCAGCCGATTCTGTCGACGGAAGCGATGCGGCTGAATTTTACAAACGAAGGCGGAGTACAAGGCACCACCCGGCTGCTGAAAAATGTCATGGGCTTGTGGATGCTTCAGCAGTGTCGCCAAGCATGGAGCGCCCAGGGACAATCCTATGAACAGAGCGAACTGCAGGAAATGGCAGTGCGAGAAACTCCCTTTGCCTCTTTGGTCGATCCGGATCACGAATCATTTTTGTGCCCAACAGATATGCTGGTCGCCATTGACGCATTCTGTGCGCGCACCCAGCAACGCGCCGCGCAGACTCCCGGCGCTTATGTCCGCGCAATTCTCGAGAGCCTGGCGTTCAAATACCGGCTGGTCCTCCGCAATCTCGAGCAACTGACCGGCAAGCGAATCGAAGGAATCCGCGTTATTGGAGGCGGCTCCAAGAATCGCCTCCTCAACCAATTCACTGCTGATGCTACCGGAAAACGGGTTTTGGCAGGTCCGTCCGAAGCGACGGCGCTCGGGAATGTTGCAGTGCAGATCCTGGCGAGCCGCGCCGCTGACTCTCTGAAAGAAGTGCGCGCTATCGTGGAACGTTCCTACCCGCCCGAAGTTTTCACGCCGCAGGATGAGGAACGGTGGAACCGGTGCGCTGAGCGATTCGAACACTACTGTGAGGTTGTCTATGCGTGAAGTGAAAGAAATGGCTCATCTACGCGATCTGTGGGATTCCGCGGAAGCTGCAAAGCTTGAGCACGATTCACTGGCGCTGCTTCGTTATCGTTCGAATCTTTTGGGCGCCGATTTGCGCATCACGAATTTTGGGGGCGGGAACACTAGCTCGAAACTCCAGCTTCTCGATCCATTCAGTCAAAAGCCGACGCGTGTTTTGGCGGTGAAAGGGAGCGGAGGCGATCTCGGGTCAATCAAAGAGCAGGGTTTTGCGCTGCTTTATCTGGACCGCTTGGAGCAGCTCAAGGAGCTGTATCGCGGCGAGGCCCACGAAGATGAAATGGTCGGCTATTATCCGCTTTCTGCCTTTGGCGAAAATCGCGTGGCTGCTTCTATTGATACCCCGCTCCACGCTTTTATTCCCTATGACCACGTCGATCACCTGCATCCCGATTGGGCCATCGCTCTGGCTGCAAGCGCCAATGGAGAGCGGAAGCTCGCGGAGTTTAACCGTGAATTCAATCGGAAGATTGTGTGGCTGCCGTGGCAGCGTCCCGGGTTTGAGCTCGCACTCATGCTAGAAAAAGCGGTAAGAAAGAATCCAGGCGCCGAAGGCATTCTACTGGGCAGCCACGGGTTGTTTACGTGGGGCAAAAGCCAGCGCGAATGCTACCTGAACAGTATCGCCACCATCGACGAGATGGGGCAGTTTATTGACGCGCATCGAAGGAGAAAGGGAGTTTTGTTCGGTGGTCTTGAAGCAGCGCCGATTTCAGACCGGCGGAAAATTGCCACGCAGATTCTTCCGTCTCTTCGTGGCGTGATGTCGTCGAACCGTCGGGTCATCGCGCACTTTACCGATGATCCGGACGCGCTCACCTTCGCCGGGTCGAAGTGGTCCAGGGAACTGGCTGCGCTCGGCACCAGCTGCCCGGATCATTTTTTGCGCACCCGCATCTGCCCCTTGTTCGTCCATTGGGATCCTGGCAAAGAAGATGTGACCGTCCTGAAATCGCGGATTGTGGAGCAAACACCTGTCTATCGCGAGGACTATAAGAAGTATTACCAGTCGTTTGCCACGGCGAATTCTCCTAAGCTGCGCGATTCGAATCCATCGGTAGTCATCATTCCCGGACTGGGCTTATTTGGATTTGGTAAGAACAAAAAGGAAGCGCGGATCACCACGGAATTTTTCATCAACGCGATTCACGTTATGGCTGGCGCCAATGCGCTCGAGGACGAAACGCCGCAGAATCCGTTACCGCAAGCGCGGCGAGCGCAACAGTCAGAGCAGTTCTCTTACTTCCACAACTATGTGGCGCTTCCCCGTTCGGAAGCGTTTCGCATTGAATATTGGGCACTGGAAGAAGCGAAATTGCAGCGCATGCCTGCGGAGACAGAGTTTAGTAGGAAGATCGTTCTAGTGGTGGGTGGAGCGAGCGGCATCGGGCGGGAAGTAGCGCTGTTGCTGGCGCGCAAGGGCGCTCATGTAGTTGTCGCGGACTTCGACGAAAAAGGGGCCGCTGCGGTGGCTCAGGAGGCTGCTGCCGCCGCCAACCTGGAGTGCGTCGCACACACCGCTGTCGATCTCGCTTCGGAGGAAAGTCTACGCGAAGCCGTGAACTTCACGGTGCTGGCTTTTGGCGGCATCGACTGTGTGGTTAACACCGCCGCAATCTATCCTGTCGCAGGGGCGGATGGCCAACTGACCGAAGCGCAATGGGCCAAAACCTTTTTGGTCAATGTCACTGGAAATTATTTGCTGGCTCGCGCCACGAAGTGGGCGTTCGACGACCAGCAACTCTCCGGGACTCTCGTGTTGACGGGCTCGGCCAACGCCGTCGTGCCCAAGAAAGGAAGCGAGGCCTACGACACGAGCAAAGCTGCGCTGAAGCATCTGATCGGCGAACTCGCCATCGGACTTGGCCCCTTGGTTCGCGTGAATGGCATTGCTCCGGCAACCGTAGTTGCGGGCTCCACGATGTTTCCCCGCGACCGGGTCATGCAGTCCCTCGCCAAGTACAAGATTCCATACTCTGAAGGTGAGAGCACGGAAGACTTGCGAGGAAAGTTGGCTGAGTTCTACGCGCAACGTACGCTAACGAAAAAGCCCATCCTTCCCCAAGACTGCGCGGCCGCGATTGTATGGCTAGCCGGGGAGCAAAGTGCGAAAACCACAGGTCATGTGATTCCAGTCGATGGCGGATTGACCGAGGCCTACCTGCGCTAAGCGGGCCAGGATGCGAATCTTTCACTCCGTCAACGCGAGGCGCGCATGACTCCGAACCCGCTGCTCGGAGTATTTCTTCATTGGCTTGGTGGCCTCGCCTCTGCCAGTTTTTATGTCCCTTTTCGCCGCGTAAAAAGCTGGGCGTGGGAGACGTACTGGCTCGTGGGCGGAATATTCAGTTGGATTGTAGCGCCTTGGCTGTTGGCGCTCGGAATCACCAGTGACTTGGCGGGCGTGCTTCGCGCGGCTCCCGCAGCCAGTCTTTTCTGGACTTATTTTTTCGGTGTGTTGTGGGGACTTGGTGGGCTCACCTTCGGTTTGACCATGCGCTATCTGGGAATGTCCCTGGGCATGGCGGTTGCTCTGGGGTTCACCGCGGCGTTCGGCACGCTGATGCCGCCGATCTTCCGCGGGGAGTTTCGCACTGAGGTGCTGGGCACTCATTCGGGTATTGTCATTTTGTTCGGAGTGGGGATCTGCCTACTGGGGATTGCCTTCGCGGGTGCAGCGGGCGTGTGCAAAGAAAAAGAGTTGTCGGAGGAGCAGAGGCGCGCGGCGATCAAGGAATTTAATCTGAAAAAAGGCTTGCTAGTCGCAACCTTCTCCGGAGTAATGAGCGCCTGCTTCGCCTACGGCCTCGCCGCGGGCGACCCCATCAAGCAACTCGCCATTCAGCACGGCACGCCGCCTCTGTGGCAAGGCTTGCCAGTGCTGGTCGTGCTTCTTGCGGGAGGCTTCACGACGAATTTTGTTTGGTGCGTGATCCTGAACGTTCGCAATCGAACCGCCTACCAGTATTTCACTTCCGAGCTGCGGCAACCGGTTCCCCGCCGGAGTGAGGAATACATCCTGGAATCGCCCATCGATGCTCCTGCCGAAGAGATGGCCGTCGCCGCAGCGGAATCCAATGGACAGCCGGCCAGAGTGCCCATGGTCTCCAATTATTTCTTTTCCGCCCTTGCAGGGACCACTTGGTATTTCCAGTTTTTCTTCTACACCATGGGAGAAACCAAGATGGGACGTTTTCGCTTTTCGAGTTGGACGCTGCACATGGCCAGCATCATCATTTTCAGCACGCTGTGGGGCATTGCGCTCAAGGAATGGAACGGGGTCGGGCCGCGCACGAAGTTGCTCGTGGCGCTGACCCTGTTGGTTTTGGTCGGGTCCACTATGATCGTGGGCTACGGCAACTATATGGCCCAGCCGGTGGCGTCGGCGCGAGTGCTCGGCGGGCATTGATTTTAATTTTTGTTTGCTAGCAGGGTACGGGTCTGATTTGCGACCAGCAACATCCCATTCGCCCTCGCTTCTTTTTCGAGTGCCAACAGATGCACCCGCGCCGAGACCGAACCCAACTTCGATTCCAATTCCTCGAGCGCGAAACGGATCTGATATTCGTAAGAGCGGTAGCCGAATCTACGTGCCGTCGCAAGGATCGCTTCCAGATCCTGGCGAGCGGTTGCCGTATCGCCTGACGCACCCTTTACTCCTGCGGTGGCGAGGATGGCATCAAAATGTGGAGTCTGCCCCGCCGACTGCCGGGAAAGAGCGAGCGCTCGGGCCGCCTCTTGTTCCGCCCCTTTAACATCCCCTGCACCGAGCAGATTGCGAGCCAGCATGGCGTGCGCGGAGGCGTTGTTGCCATAGGAATTGCTTTTCTCATAGACCGCCGCGGCCTGTCGCGCAAGCGCTTGTCCTTCAGAAAATCTCTTCTCGATCAGCGCGATGTGCGACAAAGACATGCGGATTCCTGCTGCCAAGTCCTCGTCGCTCATCTCCTGGCACATCGTTAACGCCTCTTGGTACTGCTTCACGGCAGCGGGCAGGTCGCCTTGCCCGAGCAAAGCGTCACCGATGCCGGAGATCGGATAAGGTTGACCTCGGCGGTAAGAAGTTTCTCGGGCGATGGCCAGCGCCTGTGCGTATTGGTCCTTGGCGTCGTCGAATCTGCCCATTTCCACGAACAGATTGCCGAGATTGTTGAGCGTTTCCGAAGCGCCTCGTCGGTCGCCCACGTCGTTGAAGGCGGCGAGGGCTTGTTGCTGCATTTTGAGCGCGCCTTTCAGATCGCCGAGATCGTCCATGGCATTGGCGATGTTCCCGTAATCGCTGGACAGACCGAGGGGATTGTTGAATTCACGGTCGAGGCGCAGTGTGCGATTGTAGTAGTCCTCGGCATCCCTCGCTTTTCCTTCCTGATAAAGCACATTTCCGATTCTCTCGTAGACGTCGCGCATCCTGCCTTGGGCTCCGGTCTCCTGGAAGATCGCCGAGACCTCGTCGAATAACTTTCGAGCCTCTTCGTATTTACCTTGATCGAAATAAAGGTCGCCGAGTATGAGCAAGGTGCGCGCGGTCCCCAGCCGGTAGCCGCGGGAGGCGTATAACTCCTTGGCACGGTTGCAGAGTTGAATCGCTTCATCGGACTGCCCCATGCGCTCTCGCGCGTTCGCTTCCATAACCAGCGCTTCGGCTTCGAGCAAAACCGCTCCAATCCCACGACCCCGCCCCGCGGCCCGCGCCGCGGCGACTTGTCCCGCTTTGAAGTCTCCGGCGATACCGGCGACGTTGGCCTCCGCGAGGTCGAGTCGGGCGGCGTCAGCGTCCGAGGCTGGGAGGCTCCGTAGGGATTCGAGCGTAGCCGCGGCATCATCAGCGTGCCCACCGTGCACCTGCGCCATCGCCAGACGAATGCCATAATCGAAGCGATCCGGAAGTGCAGCGCAGAGTTCGCGGTAACTCTCAATCGCTTTCTGGGTTTCCCCAAGGCGCTCATGCGTGCGGCCTTCAATGAGCAAGCGGTCTTCGCGGGAAAACTGCGAAGACAAGGCCAATGCGCGCTGGGCTTCCTCCTTTGCTCTCTCGTCGTAGCCGAGAATGGCCCACACTTCGGAAAGCGCCGAATGCGTTGGCGCATGGTTGGGATCGAGTGCGACGGCTTTGCTCAACAGATCGCGCGCAGCGAGGGCGTCGTACAAACGCAGCTTTTGCAGGCCTTCGGAGTAGAGTCGCGCGGCGTCGGGACTGGAGGGGAGCGAAGCGCGAACCATTGCGGACTGTGATTCGGACAGAGCATCGACACCGAGCTTGGCACGCAGCGCCGTTCCCACCCGACTGACCAGCAGGTCAATGTCCGACTCTCTTCCCTTCTCCGAGACAGCCGCGACCGTCTCGCCGGCTGTCGTATCTTGCATGTGCACATCAAGACGAATCAGGTCATCGCCAAGAGGCACGTAGGAGCCCAGTACCACATCATCGCTGCCGAGATTTTGGCGGATGCGGTTCAGCGTATCTCGACTAAAACTGTCTTCGTCAGGCAGCGACAGGCTCACCTTCATTTGCGCGACGCTTTCGCCGGGAATGGTATGTAACTGGTCGCCCTGGGCCAGTTCGGTCGTCAACATTTCCGAGAGGGCCGTTGACAGCCAGGAATATTCCGGGCGCTCCGAGAGATTCTTGAAACCCAACACGGCCACAGCACGGCGGCGACTCGCGGTGGCTGTTGGAGCCATCGTCGAGCGAGAAAGGTTGTGGCGATGTGTAAACACGTAGCCACCAACCACCGCTCCAGCGAGCACAACCAAGGCGAGGCCGATGAGGACCGGCTTGAGACGACTTACGGATTCTTGGAAGGTAGGCCCGTCTACTCTCGGCAGCGAACCAGAAGAGGACGGGCGCAGAATGCTTTTTGATTCCGTGTCGCGCAGCAGCCTGCGCAAATCGGCGTGCATTTCCGAAGCGTGCTGGTAACGCAACGTACGGTCTTTTTCTAGGGCTTTATTGATGATGCGTTCGAGCTCCGGCGGCACTTGAGGATTCAACTGCGTGGCGGGCGTAGGCGTGCGATTGAGAATCGCTTCGAAGATGACACCGGGACTTGGGCCAAGAAACGGCAGCGTCCCCGTAGCCATTTCGTAGAGTGCCGCCCCGAACGAGAACAGGTCGGTGCGTGTGTCCAAAACCTGGGCGCGAACTTGCTCGGGAGACATATACGAGACAGTGCCCAACGTGGAGCCTGGACTGGTGAGGTGGTATTGCTCAGTCGGATCGCCTGTAAGGGTGTTATCGGATCCTGCAGGATCAGACGGCGTAGGCCAAACGGAAATTTTGGCCAAGCCGAAATCCAGGATTTTGGCGTGGCCCCGCTTGGTGACAAATATGTTCGCGGGCTTAATGTCGCGATGGACGATGCCCTCGGCGTGCGCAGCGTCCAGGGCATCCGCGATTTCGGCAGCGAGAGTGAGAAGCCGGTCAATATTCATGGGCCGGCCAGCGATCAAATGCTTCAACGTTTGGCCGTCCAGAAATTCCATCACCAAGAACGGACGCTGCCCCTGAAGTCCGACCTCATGGATGGTGCAGATATTAGGATGATTCAGCGCGGAGGCAGCTTGCGCCTCGCGTTGGAAGCGCGCCAGGGCCAGCGGATCACGAACCAGATCGTCGGGCAGAAATTTGAGCGCCACGAAGCGGCGGAGCTCAGTGTCCTCGGCTTTGTAGACCACACCCATTCCCCCGCCGCCCAGTCTTTCCAAAATGCGGTAGTGCGAAACGGTTTGGCCGACGAGCGAAGGAGCGTCCGGCATGGTCCGGCCATCTTAGGTTGCGTATCGCAGGGAGTCAACGAAGGCACAGCGACATGGCATAGCGACAAAATCTCAACAGACGGCCTGTGCGCGTCCGGGCACACCGCTTCGCGGCAGTCGATGCGATGGCGGCTGTCGTTCGACGTGAACAGCGGTCGAGATGATCAGGCTCTCTGGCTAGGTAGAGCACTTACAGCGTCACGTCTTTACGGTCATCTTTTGACTGCAAAATCCTTTTGATCATCGCGGAAAAGCGCGCCTGATCCTCATGGCGGATCGCTTTAAATTGCAAACCTAATCCACTTCCCGGCAAGACGTACCGGACCACAGCAGTCGCCCGGACCTCTCCGTCCTCTACGAGAAAGTGAAGCTCCACGGTTGCATCGACTGGGCAAGCCCTTGAAGTCTCAACAAAGAGACCACCCACACTGAGATCCTTGACTCTCGAAGTGTCTTCGGTTCGCCCACACTTCCAGAGAACCCACACACCGTGAGGCGTTTCCACGCGTTTGCCATGTCTACGTGAATGCAGGACCTGCTTTTTCATAGTCGGCCGGTCTCTCAGGGGATTCTTGCGGTCAGCATGACAAGACCGACGCCCCTTGAGCAAGGACTTCGGTGACAAAAATAACGAAAACGATACAGATCGCCGGTCTAAGGGACGACGCAAAAGCCGCGCGAGTGAGATATGCTAGGCTCCAAGGTGGAAACAACTCGCCGGGTTCTTGATCCGTTGAAAGACAATCCGGAATGGGACCGGCAGCTGACGTCTCCGAACAGGAGCCAACCGGATGATACGAAACAAGAGTGTTTTCGCGTTGACCGTGGTGATGGTGCTGTGTATGTGCGGCTGGCATGAAGTGGTGACGGCCTCGTCTGCGCCAGATACAAATGTGCGACCTTTTCTGGGCCGCTGGGACCTGACGCTCAAAGCGCCGGATCGGGAATATCCATCGTGGCTCGAACTGCATCAGGATCAAGGCGGGTTGCAAGCAGAAATGGTGGGGCGCTGGGGAAATGCTCGGCCGTTACCGAAAGTCGACATTGTGAACGGCAAGCTCACCTTTGTGTCGCCAAAAGAGGAAGAGGGTTCGCAGACCGATCTGGTGTTCGAGGGAACTCTGCAAGGCGATCGACTGACCGGCACGCTGAACGGACCAGACGGCAAAACGTGGAATTGGGTTGGAGAGCGGGCGCCCTCATTGCGGCGCAGCCATGCTCCAACTTGGGGAAAACCAATTGCGCTATTCAACGGAAAAGACTTGAGCGGCTGGAGGATGGAGCCAGCACACGCCGAAAAGGTGTGGAAGGTGGAGGAAGGTGCGTTGATCTCTCCGGGCAACGGACCGGAGCTAATCAACGATGCAAAATTCGAAGATTTTAAATTGCATGTCGAATTCAATTGCGGACCGAACGCGAACAGTGGCGTTTATCTGCGCGGCCGGTACGAAGTGCAAATCGAAACCGATTCCATTGAAGAACCGCCGAGTCATCATATGGGAGCCGTCTACGGCTTCCTGGCACCGCAGCCGGAACTGCCGCGCAGGCCGAATGTGTGGCAAACCTACGACATCACGCTAGTGGGCCGGCGGGTCAGCGTAGTGCAGAACGGACAGACCATCATCGACAACCAGGAAATTCCCGGAATCACCGGCGGGGCGCTCGACAGTCACGAGGGTTTGCCGGGACCCATTTATCTGCAAGGAAGCGAAAAGGGGCGCGTAGCGTTTCGCCGTGTGGTGGTTACGCCCGCAAAGTGATGATCCGCTTCTGTGGGGCCCAAAAACGACTACCGTGGCGCTATGTGCGGTAAGTCGGGGTTGCCCCTGTATGAACGGTCGCCGGAACCAACGATTCTGCAAAAACACACACACTGAGGAATCGAGTTCGCATGTATGCCTCCCTACACGATGTATTTGTCCGGAGTTGGTCCACCCAAGGATTCGCAGAGCCTACACTTCGAGATGCCAGAAGGCAACGATCTTCAAAGGGGATTGCTGTTTAGCTCACCACGTTCGTGGGCAAGCAGTCGTGGGAGCTTAAGCGGCACCGAGATGTCGAAGACACATGCTGGTGAGTTCACGCCCTAGGAGTTTGTCATTGATGGACAGGATGGCGTCGAACAGATGTGCGCGATTGAACAAGATCAGTAATCACATCCCTACCCGCAAGATCGGGGGCGATTTCACTTAGGGCGAATTCCTGTTCTGCGTTCGACGCCGCAACGCATTTCGATGGCAGAGAGACCACGAGCCTCGCCCTGCCAGCCACAATACCTGCAGATCGCTTGGTATGTCTTGGGCCGAATTTGGTCCTCGCGCGGTTCACTCGCAAAGGAATCTTCCGCAAATGCTTCGTTTCTTCCACAACTGACACATCGAAACGCGATCAGACACCAGTATCTTTTTTCGTCCATAAGAGACTCCTCGGCTGCCGAGAACCCTGGAGCGACTCCTGCCTGGAATTCATTGAGCCGTTCCGATGGAAGACAAGAGCCGGGCGAGATGCCACGCTGGTCGGTCGTCTAGATGCTCAACACACAAAAACTTGGACGAGATACCCAAGATCGTTGGTTCACCCGGGCAATCGATTTCCTTACAAAGCGTAGCGCTACCGAGATGTTCTACTCCTATTGGTAACGTACTCCGGAGTCGAAAGGTTGCCCCACAAGGTCAGACTTCGCCGCAATCATATCAGAACCCTCCGCGCCTGCGCGTCTGCCCCGCAAGCGCGTCCAGGACGACAGCTGTTGGGTTGGTCGGACATTCGCGGAGCTACGGCCAAATCCGGCAATGAGCGATTTCCTCATACTGGGTCAATTCTTGTCGCCTTCTCAGGAAACAATTCAAACGAGGGTTTGGCCGCGGCGGTCCGGCAGGGATGCCACGATAGTCGCTCGGGATGCGCCGATTCCAAGTTTTTCATCAACGGCCAACGTGCTGGTGATATGCTCTGCACAAAGCTGGGAGGTGTCTTATGTGGCGTAAAACGGAAGATAGTAAACCAAGAACCTTGCGTGACGCTGCGCCTCCCGCAGTTTCCTCCGTGCCGCATCCTGTTGCAGCTATGTCGGCGGAACCTCACGTCGTTCCAGCCGCGGTGAGTCAAGGGATCAAGATCAAAGGGGAAGTCTCCGGCCAGGGCGATCTCTCCGTAGATGGCGAGTTCGAGGGAAAAATCCAACTTGATCGGGGGACGTTCACCGTCGGAAGAAACGCAAGGGTCAGCGCGGAGATCACTGCACGTGAAGTGCTCATTCATGGCGAAGTACGGGGTACGCTCAAGGCCTGCGAACGCGTTCACATCTGGAGCACGGGCAAGCTCACCCGTGACATGGAGACCCGCGGCATCGTGATCGAAGATGGCGCGGTCTTACATAGCAAGGTGGTCGTCCCACAATCTGCGGCAGTCGAAGTCGCGGCCCCGCAAGTGTCGATAGGCGAGACACAAGGGCCTTCTGGTCAAGCATCTCTCTCGCGCGGGAAAGGCGTTGGCGCTTAGTGGACACGCTAAGGTTGCTCTGCTGTGTCCTGTCTGCGAATCCAGAGGTTCACGCCGTGCGGTCAGTTTCCGCACTTCTAAGATAGTCCTCGTCGATCGCAGGATTTTCACCTTGACGTTCCGATGATGTATGGCAGAAGCCCGTGCAGCACAATTGGCACCAAACTCACGACAACCCATGACACCACCCAATCCGATGCGGCTGTCGCAGCAAGACATTTTGGCGCGCTTGGAAAATCGCCTCGGGCGGGTCCACGTGCGGCAGCGATTAGGAATTGAAAAGGATCATGAACGACAGATTTTTGGCCAAGGCCTGAATTTCTTTCATCCGGAGAACTGGTATTCCGCGCATGTGGCGCTCCGGACCGTCCTCAAGATGACAGGATTATATTGGCGCGGGAAAAAAAATACAGAACGGATCGTGGTTCAGCACAACCTCATCGAAAGCGAGGCCGTTCCTCCCGCCTTTGAGGGATTCACGATCCTGCAACTTAGCGACTTACACGCAGATAAGAACCCGGGCCCCATGCGACGTTTGGTTGAACTTCTCGGTGACATCAAGTACGACGTCTGTGTCCTGACGGGCGATTACCGAGGAGAAACGTTCGGCCCGTTTGACGCGGCGCTCCAGGGCATGGCCTTGGTGCGCTCCCAGCTCAAGGAGCCGGTATATGGCGTGCTGGGCAACCACGACACAATCTGCATGGTCCCCGGTCTAGAAGAGATGGGCGTACGGATGTTGCTCAACGAGTGTGCGACGATCACCTTGGACGGTCAGCATATTCATCTCGCCGGCATCGACGATGCGCATTTCTACCGAGCCGACAATATCCAGAATGCAGCATCCACTATCCCTCATGGCGAGTTCTCCATCTTGCTTTCGCACACCGCGGAAATCTATCGCCAAGCCGCACATGCGGACTTCAAACTGCTTCTCAGTGGCCACACTCACGGAGGTCAGATTTGCTTGCCCGGATCGATTCCGCTCACGTTAGATTCGGTCCTGCCTCGGTATATGGGGCGGGGACCGTGGAACTATCAGCATATGGCAGGCTACACATCGGTCGGCGTCGGCACGTCCCTGGTGGAGGTTCGCTTCAACTGCCCTCCGGAGGTTACGCTACATCACTTGCATCGACCGTCGTCATCTCCACAGGACTCGTAGCGAAACCCTGCGCTAACCCGACCAGACATGTTCCCCGCCGAGGACCAAAAAGAGCGGCTGCAGTAAGGATTGCGTCCTCGAATATCAGGTTCGGTCATCCTTTCACGGCCGGCCAAAAATCAAAAGTCAGCGTGGAGACCATCGCGCGTGGAGTGCTCATTCATTGTGAAGTGCGGGTCGTCCCGCCGTGGAACATTGAGGCATGGATCGTAAGCGCAAAGATGACGAAGACACGGTTGACCATGTCTTCCTGGACGTCAACTGGGAAAAATACAGGGAACTATTGTCATCAGCCGCGAACCAACTCTAAAGAGGTAGGAAAAAAGCAATGGATCGATCGCTCCACAAAAGACCCCGGATCAAACTTGATCACGCGACCTACAGAGAACTCCGTAACCAGGTTTTGGCTCGGGACGCTGACGGTGCCAAGCTTGCGGGTCCGCGAAAAACTTGCAAGCGCATCATTTGCGGGCTCGAAGTAAGTTGGGTGATGATGTGTTGGGCAATCTGATCACGTTCTGTGTGGCGATTGCCACGGCCAGCAACATGGTAACCGCTTTCTTTCTAGGCGATGACAAGTCGCGGATCTACGCACATCAGGACCCTTCAACACGCGCTAGGGAGCATTTCCTCGTTGAGGTCAGTTCTTGCGGCCCTCGTAGGAAACGCGCCAAATGAGGTCTTGCCCATCGTCGGAGACCAGGAGCGAGCCGTCCGACGCCACCGCGACGCCGACCATGCGCCCGTAAACTTCGTTGCGCGTGGGGTCGGGGACAAAGCCAGAAAAGAAGGGTTGGGGTGGTCCGGCAGGGACGCCATTGCGAAATGGGACAAAGACGACTTGGTATCCACTGCGAATGCGTCGATTCCAAGAGCCGTGTTCGGCAATAAAAGCGCCATGCCAGTAGGCGGAAGGAAACTGCTGGTTCTCGTAAAAAACAAACTGGAGGGGTGCAACATGGGCGCCCAAGAGCACGTCTGGTCTGAGGGTCTTTGCCACCAAGTCTGGTCTTGCAGCGACACGGTTATCTACATTCTTTGGATCTAAGTAGGCATAGGGCCAGCCATAAAAACCGCCATCCACGACATGGGTGAAAAAGTCGGAGGGCAGATCATCGCCCAAATTGTCTCGCTCGTTCACAGTGGCCCAGAGGCTCCCTAATTCGCTGTTGAACGCAATTCCGACTGCGTTCCGCAATCCACTGGCGTAAATCCGCATGTTGCTGCCATCCGGATCGGCCACCAGGATCGCGGCACGACGCGGATCCGACTCAATGGAAACATTCGTTTGTGAGCCGACCGAGACGAACATTCTCGTGCCGTCTGGACTAAAGGTGAGCGATCGCGTCCAATGTTGGTTATAACCGCGACCGGGGAGACTGAGAATGGGCTTGGCGTTACTAAGACGCTTGGAAGTCTTGCTGTCATAGCGAAACCGCAAAACCTCATTGGTATTCGCGACATAGACGTAATCCGAGTGGAAAACGATTCCAAAAGGAAGATCCAGATGGTCGGCGAAGACCTCGCGTGTTGGGCTGCCCGGCACGGTGGGAGAATGCAAGACGACAATCTGCCCGGCTGCAGAATCCGCGACAAACACATCACCGTTGGGCGCAACCGCCAACCAGCGAGGTTGCTCGAACCCTTTCGCTAAGATAGATGCCTTAAATCCAAGGGGCACTTGTGGTTGAAAGTCTCGCGGCAGCGGTACGACTACCGGCTGATTGTCGGTGCGCAGCAATCTCGCCAGAAAGCGTGCTCGCCAGCCGCCGACATTCAGCAGTGCTAATAACGTAATCGCCCCGGCCACTAATGCCGAGAACCCGATAAGAGTTTTCCAAGACACGTGCCCAGGCGATCTGCCTGCTCAGGCCCGCGGAATCCTGCACCAGCTCGCAATGGTCAACAGAAAAAACAGCGCGGCACCGTGCAGAAAACTCATGTAGGAAAGAGCATTGCCGCCGGGAGCGCCAAGAAAGGGAGGAATCTTGTTGATCGCCGTGAGGAACCGAAAGATCAAAGCAAGCAGCGTGCAGATCAAGCCCAGCCAATAGCCTATCGCCAAGAGTTGTTTTTCCATTCTCGTCTCCTGATCAAGCTGTGTGGGATTGGCCCGTGTAGGCAGGAAGGTACTCTTGGAACAACCAGGAGTCAAGGCTTGTCTCGCTTCTGCGGCTCACTCACCACGAGCGCATAACCGAAGGCAATGATTCCGCCCGCTTTGCCATAGTGTTCTTCCGTTAGGTATGCTGCTCTACCTCGTGAGTCCATCGTCCAATGATTAGCTTGAAATCGACGGCCGAGAGAGCGCTGGCAATTGCGCTTTTAGCGGTTGTGGGCATCATTTTGGTGGCGGGACTTTGGCCGTTCCGATTCTTCCCTGCCAACAATGTGGCTTGGCTCAAGGATCGAAATGGTCTGGAATTTAGGAGAAACTCAGTCGTACTGAGCCGCGCACCATTAGATTTTGCGGGTCCGCGCTGGTCTTCAATTAGTATAGAAATCTGGCTGCGACCCACAGTAGCGTCGCAGGCGAACACATTTCTATCAATTTACACGCCCGAAAATCCTAAACAATTTTGCATGACCTTTTACCACAACCTGTTCCTTCTCACGCGGAGCAAGCGGGATACGAAAGGTGGATGGGCCGACACCACCATTGGCGCGGACGACGTAGTTTCTCCGAGCGCGCCTATTTTCATCACCATTACCTCCGGTTCAAGCGGTAGCGCCATGTATTTCAATGGCCAGCTGGCGCGAGTATTTCCGGGCTACCTTCTCAGCGGACGTGATCTTTCTGGCCAGCTCATCTTCGGGACGTCGCCATTCGAGGACCACTGTTGGCACGGAGAGTGGAGAGGGTTGGCGATCTACGGTGAGGAACTGTCAGCAGCGGAGGTTCTGGCACATTATCAACAGTGGACAGAAGATCACCAGGCAGCGTTGGCGCAGGATTCAGCCCCAATGGCGCTGTACGATTTCCACGAAGGGACCGGAGATACAGTCCATGATCTGGCAGGCGCCGCCTCTGATCTTTTCATTCCGAAGAGCTACTCTGTACCGCACAAGGCAATTCTGCAATGGCCGTGGAATGAATATCGTCCGGACCCATCCTATGTTGCGGATCTAGCGGTGAACATTGCCGGGTTTGTGCCTCTCGGATTTTTCCTCACCGCTTTCTTATTGTCTAACGCTCGCAGTCGGATGCCAGTCTTCACAGCGATCGTGATTGGAGCGCTGCTGAGCTTGACCATTGAGCTCTTGCAGGCTTACATTCCAGAACGCTTCTCGGGAATGACGGACATTATCACGAATACCTTGGGAACGGCTCTGGGTGCGCTCCTTTGTGGACAACAAAAAGTAAGAGCGGGTCTAACTAGGCTTGGGCTCGAGACGAAATTCCAGAACGCGTCGGCAAGCCCACGGAAGTATCGATAAACTCATCAGGTCCGCAAAGATCGCAGTCGAGCGGGTGCTCCAGGCCCCGCTCCAGGACTCCAGTCAAATGCACAAATCCGGCAATTTGTGGCTTTCCGTGGACGCGCCTGCGAAACGAGCTGCATCGCCAACAAAAACCAAATCCTTATGGTTCTATAAGTTGTAATCCCCTCCCTCAAAAACTGAAGTGGTCGCTCAACTGCTCCAGTTACGCCCAGCGGTAGCTTTGTCTGTAGATGGTTTCAGAACCTATAGATCAGCTGGGGTGAAGCATGTCCAGCGATGCAATGCGCGCACCCGGGATCCTTGGTCCTCTATGGGCGCGCATCAAGCGTTGGTGGGTGCTAGAGGTGCCAGAAGGCGATGCTCTTTGTGAGTTTGATTGCCGCAAAGAGCAGTGCCGCGATGGCGAATGGGCTTCGTGTAGTCGAAGGCTTTCGAAGGCGGCTGGCGAACTAATGCCACCAGACAGAGCAGTACTTCCTGAACAAAAGCGTTAACTGGATTAGTTGTCGATATCTTTAGTTCGAATCGAAGAGACCCGCACATGACGCTGCTGCACGACATCAATTGGATATCTTGGATTCAGTTGAGTGAGCAGTCTAAGGGTTTCGATATTTGGCCTTTTAGCCGGTTAGCCTAACCCTGGTATCCCGATGGCACTCAGCCTCCCCTCCGCTTCCGTTAATCGTCTCTTAGCACAGGCACAGACATCCGAGCGTCACGAAAAACCGCTTCGCATTATGAAATTCGGCGGGACATCCGTCGCCGACTCCCAATGCATCGAGAAGGTCCTCGAAATCATCCACAGATCACTCGGCAGCGCGAATGTGCTCGTGGTCGTATCGGCCATGGCCGGAGTCACCGACCTCTTGATCCAAGCCGGCGAACGCTCGGCAGTTGGGGATTCGGAAACGGTATCGAAAGTATTCACAACTCTTAGACAGAAGCACGAAGCAGCTGCACGCTTGTTGATACATTCACGCTCGAGCCGAGAACAGGTGGAGTACATTTTCCAGCAGCGTCTGCTTGAAGGTCGAAGATACTGCGAGGAAATTTCGCGGGCGCGCCAGCTGACGCCGGGGGCAAGCGACTTGATTTCGAGCCTTGGCGAGAGGCTGTCTGCCCCCCTCGTAGCGGCGGCGTTGGCGGATCGTGGTGTGCCAAGTGAAGCGGTCGATGCCACGGAGTGCATCGTAACCGATGCTCACCACGGTTCTGCTAATCCATCCATCGATCTAACCCGAGGGTGCTGCGAGAGCCGTTTGCGTCCAATGCTGCGGCAAGGGGCCGTAGCGGTGGTTACTGGTTTTCTCGCGGCAACGGTGGATGGCACGGTAACAACTTTGGGACGGGGCGGCTCAGACTATTCAGCCACTATTCTGGGAGCAGCTCTTAACGCTCACGAAGTCATCATTTGGACAGATGTGAACGGCGTTCTAACTTGCGATCCGCGCGCCGTGCCTCACGCCACTACCATTCCCAAAATTTCGTATCGGCAAGCTGCGGCGCTGGCTTACTTCGGAGCCAAGGTATTGCATCCCAAGACGCTTCATCCCGTCATCCAGCGCGGCATTCCGGTCTGGATACGAAATACGTTTGCACCTGATCATGGAGGAACGGAAGTAACTCTCGAAGAAGAGACGACGGTCGGACCGGCGGCAAAGGCGCTTTCGGCGGTGACAGATGTGACTTCGATTACGATAACAGCTTCGAGCATCGACAAAGTCCCTGAACTGACGCACCGCGTTTCTGTGGCTATCACTGCAGCTCGGGCCGATCTACTTTCTATTTTTCAGACATCATCCCCGCTCGAGATCGGCATTGCAATTCGTTCCTCGTTGGTCGCCCGGACAAAAGAGGCTTTGCGCAATGATCTTGTTGCAGACGGTAAACACAATGATGTTCGGACCGTTGCCTTTCGGGATGAGCTGGCACTGGTCACTGTCGTTGGTCAGAACATGAGCGAAACGTCGGACATTGTGGCGACGGCTTTCGGCGCGCTGGGCCGTGAACGGCTCGAGATTCTCGGTAGTTCCAGAGGATCATCAGATCATAATTTTTCTTTCCTTATCAACCTAAGCCAAACGAGAAAGGCTCTGAAGATTCTTCATCAGGAGCTTCACCTAGGGCCCCCGTAGTTCTGTGGAGGTTAGTTCCTTTTGTGCCGGGCCAGCATTGAGAACGGGATGGCCGGATGATTAGACGTGGAGTGGCGAAAAGGTGGCCTTCCGTCAGGGAGCGTCCAGCTCATGGACAGGCAACAGAGACGTATACCGCCTGGGCCTGCTCAGGGGTACCAACCCACGGCTGATCTTCTGGAGTGGATGGGTCGTCAGTTCGATCTTTTTGGCGACATCTATAAGACCTCAATCTATGGGACCGACGCTTATGTGGTTAGGAACGTCGAGTCTGCATACCATGTCCTCGTCGAAAACTGGCAGAACTATGTGAAAGGACAAATCATCGAGCGCGTTGGGCTGCTGCTCGGCAATGGGCTCATGGTCAGCGAAGGAGCGACCTGGAAGAGACAACGCCGAATGATACAGCCAACCTTCAATCCGGGATCAGTTGCGACAGTGATCCAAATGGTGAAGGCCGTTAATTTGCGTCTCCTCGAGAAATGGCAGCTCGCGGCAAGCAGTAACGAGAGTGTGAATATCACGAAAGACGTCAGCAGCATGGCCCTTGAGATCATCCTTCGTTTCATCTTCGGCGAGGAATACGAGCACGTCGCTGGCGATTTCGATTTGCTGGCACAGGAAAAGGCCCGCGACATGGCATTCGCGCGTTCGTTCCGGGGTCTTAGAAAGGTCATTCTTCAGCTCATCGAGATGCGCAGAAGAAGGATCGCGACACCCACCGACGCTTTGGCTGCACTCATGCTTGCCCGGGACCCACGGACAGGTCAATCGATGGAAGATCGGCAACTTGTCGATGAAATTCTTACCTTGGTAGTTGCGGGTCACGAAACTACTGCAAGCACTTTGAATTTTGCATGGTATCTCCTCACTCAGCATTCGCCGGTTGAGGAGCGGCTTTCCGATGAACTTAGCCAAATTGCCTGTTCTGAGTTGGATGACCAGTCGAATTCTATTTATGCAATGCAGATCATCGACGAGACTATGCGCCTGTATCCTGCCGGCTGGCTGCTGACACGCAAGGCATTGCGGGACGACTGGCTGGGTGACTATTTCGTTCCTGCTGGGACCGAAATCTATGTATCGCCCTACTTCATTCAGCGAAATCCAAGTTTGTGGGAGGAACCGGACCGCTTCGACCCTGATCGATTTCGACCTGACGTCGTCAAACAGCGGCACCGGCTGGCAACGATTCCGTTCTCGACGGGACCACGTAACTGCATCGGTGTTCATTTTGCCAAGATGGAAATGCAAGTTCACCTGATAATGATCGCCCGGCGTCTGCGATTTAGCTATGTTCCGGTCCGGCCTATAGAACTTGAGGCTGGCGTGAACCTGCGCAGCAGTTGCGACTTCATCATGAAGCCCAGCGGCAAAGTCGATGACCACCGCTTCGCGGCTTCTGGCTAGGAATTATGCAGGCGCTAACTTGGTGTGCGCTGTGCTTACTGCGTGTGTCCATTGGGCGCCGGGACTACGCGCACACGCTCACCAGACCTTTCCGCTGCTGAGGATCCTGAGGCATTCTTGAGTCCGGTTAAAGGCATGAACAACCTTCAATCAGGCGGAACTACTTATGGCGCAAAGGATTCCTGAACTCGACGGCGTCCGCGGCATCGCGATCCTTGCAGTAATGATTCATAACTTGGGCGCCTTTTCGGTGTGGCCTTTTTCCGATCTAACCACTTATGGCTGGATGGGAGTCGATCTTTTCTTTGTACTTTCAGGCTTCTTGATTACCGGAATACTGTTGGACACCAAGGAATCGGGGCCGTATTTTAAAAACTTCTATGCGCGACGCTGCCTGAGAATCTGGCCGCTTTACTACGCCCTCCTTTTATCTGTGTTTTTCGTCGTGCCGTTTATTCGCCCTCACGAGGCTCCGGTTATTTTTAAAACGGCCTCTCCTAGCTGGTCTTATTTTTTGTTCCTTCAGAATTTTCTCGTGGCGACACCTACAGGCGCGTTTGGTCCACTCGGGGTAACGTGGTCGCTTGCCGTAGAAGAGCTGTTCTACCTTTTCTGGCCAATGTTTGTACGTTTTCTTTCGGCGAGCCAACTGCAACGCATTGCTTGGGCAGTCATCGTGCTCTCCCCGCCTCTCCGCTGGCTCTTGTCTCGACATAACGTGCTCATCTATTCCAATCCGTTCTGTAGATTAGATGGTCTGATGGCTGGAGCACTGCTAGCACTTTTTGTAAGAGATACTCGTATTCCAAATAAAAATATCTGGTTCACCAGGAATGCGTGGTGGATATTTATTGGCGCCGCGGCCGCAGCTGTACTGAGCGAACATCTGGCGGCGCGCTGGTTCACTTTGTCGATGACCATCACGGGCTCGGCTGCCTTCGTCTATCTTGCACTCTACTCGCGGGCGTCCTGGCTACGGAATTTGCTTACAAATCGCTTCCTCACCTTCACGGGCGTAGTAAGCTATGGTCTGTACCTGCTTCATAAATATCCCCACGATCTAATGAAAGCCGCACATATTAATCTCCCTCCGACGGCAGCGTTCCTGGTTGTCTCCGGCTGCGCATATCTATTGGCGGTTCTGTCTTGGAATCTTTTGGAAATGCCTTTTCTGAAGCTTAAAGTCTTATTCGAAGACCCTTCGAGGTCGGTACCTAAAACAAAGATCCCGCTTCCGCCTTCCGTTAGCATTGGTTGACGAAGATTGCTCAGGATGATTTCTAAGAAATGGAGTTACAGATTGCCATGCGCTTTGACGCTGACTACGAAATGACGATAGACGGGAAGGGCGTAAAGTCCACCGAAACGGTGGAAGTAATGAATCCAGCGACTGAGGAAGTCATCGCGCGCGTTCCGAATTGTGATCGCAGACAGTTCGACGTCGCAGTCAACAGTGCATTGCGAGCGTTTCACAACTGGAAGTCGCATCCCTTGAACGAGCGGAAAACGGCGATGGAGAAAATCGCGGAGCAAATCGAGATAAATTCGGAGCAGCTTGGAAGGCTGATGACGCTTGAGCAGGGCAAGCCTTTGGCCGATGCCAAAGGTGAGGTGCAACGAAGCGCGATGTGGTTTCGTGAAACAGCGCGTAAAGAATTACCCATAACAAGGTATGTGGACGAAGCGGGACGGAGATTTGAAAGTCGGCACGTACCCCTGGGCGTCGTGGGCGCCATTACGCCTTGGAATTTCCCTGTGGCCTTGGGAGTATGGAAAATTGCTCCTGCATTGCTTACGGGTAATACCGTGGTATGGAAACCTTCGCCGTTCACTCCATTGTGCGCATTGAAAATCGGAGAGTTGGTTCGGTCGTTTTTGCCGATGGGCGTGCTCAACGTAGTTTCCGGAGATGATCAGTTGGGGCCATGGATGACGGAGCACCCACAGATCCAAAAAGTAGCTTTTACCGGGTCGACTTTGACCGGGAAACGAGTCATGCAGAGTGCCGCAGTTAATTTGAAACGTTTGACGCTAGAGTTGGGCGGCAATGATGCTGCGATTGTACTGCCCGACGTAGATGTGAAATCGACGGCCGAAAAGATCTTTTGGGGCGCCTTCCGAAACTCGGCGCAGGTTTGTATCGCAGCGAAACGTGTGTACGTGCATGATGACATTTATGGTGAATTCAGTCGGGCGCTCATCGACTATGCGAAGACCGTGAAAATGGGAAACGGACTGGAGAGCGATACCAGGCTCGGTCCGATTCAAAATAAGCGACAATTCCTGCGCGTGAAAGAGCTAGTTGAAAACGCGAAACGGGAAGGGCTTCGCTTCCTTACTGGCGGCGACGCTTTTTCCGGCAAAGGTTACTTCGTTCCCGTGACGATCCTCGATAATCCTCCGGAGAATTCTCAGGTGGTCAAAGAAGAGGCGTTTGGACCGATATTGCCACTAATGAAGTTTAAAGACATTGACGAAGCGGTCCAGCGTGCGAATGACACCGACTACGGGTTAGCAGCTTCGGTTTGGTCAGCTGATGTGGAGAAGGCGAAGAAGGTCGCGGAACAGCTCGAGTGCGGTACGGTCTGGATCAACTGCATTCAAGTGCTGTCGCCGCAAGTGCCGTTTGGAGGCCATAAGCAATCTGGCATGGGCGTGGAACATGCACTCGAAGGGCTACTGGAATATACGAACATTCAGACGATTGTGGCCTGACTGGGCTTCGGCCGCTCTCGATTGCCGAATCAAGCCGGACCAACTGGGGACTTAGAGCTCAGGAAAATCAGTGGCATCGTAGAATGTGAGCGTCCATTCCAGACGGTCGGCAACGACAGCCGCCACAAAATCCTGAAAAGGCTGAAACGAATAGATTGACCAACGAGAGGAATCCCCACTGGAGAGCTCGGGCCGGCGTCCGGGCGTAGCCGTAACCGCAAAACTATCTAACGGAATTTGCAGACCCGCGCCACGCGCTTTGAGATAGGCCTCTTTGCGCGTCCAGCACTCGAAGAAACCCGTCGCAAACAGAGAAGGAGACAATGCGTCGAGTTCGCTAATTTCCTGTGCCGAAAAGTAGTTCTTAGCCACTTCGCGCGTAGCGAATTCTGGCCGGATCTTCTCTACATCGATCCCACATTCCCCGCTTATGGTAAACGCGAAAAGCCCCAACCCGTAAGCATGGGAAACATTAAATTTCAGTTTTGAAGCCTGGAATTCTTCTCCAAGAAATGGCTTCCCATATGGACCGAATTCAAAATGGATGGAGCTCGGTGAAATGTGCAAATATCTGCCCAAAAGCAGGCGAAGAGTACCACGAGCAACGATGAACTGGTGACGATCGCGGCCGAAGACATAACGGTCCGCACGGGCGAGTTCATCTGCAGATAATAAGGTTGAATAGCCCGCGAGAGAATCCGAAGAAACCTCTAAACTGATCCTCCAAACGTGCAGGTCGTTAGCCATGAGGGTGGGATGCGCGGGCGGCGTGGACCATTTATCCGTCGAGTTCATTTTGAAAGAGCCGCTTCTCCATCCGGCGCGCCAAAGAGATAGCACCGTTTGAAGCGTATCCGGAAGTCTCTCACTTGGGAAGGTCGGAACCTCGCGCTCACTAATTTAAATATCTTGATAAGTATCTAAATGCTAATACGATAGCCGATGACTGTCTCGAGCGGTTTTTCATACGTCGCACTCTTGAACCTTAACCAAGCAAGGCCAACTGGCTAAACAAGCACCCTATGGGTGCTAAAGTGGAAAAACCCTGCACATTAGCTGACAACAAGTGACCGCTCGCACTGACGTAACAATTTTATTATCAATCAATTATGGCGATGCCGATTGGACCGCCAATTGCTTCCCCGGTAAGCTCCTGCGTTGCAGTTTGAGCACGCCGACGTATCCAAGCTTTCGTTGTGAAACTGGACTTGGGTAGAGAGAGAATGACCCTCTCTTGTACGTGGAAAGGACTCTCCGGGTGGAAGCCGAGGCCTATGAGTAGCGTAGCCCCTTGCATGTCGGGCATAACAATTAAAGACGATTTTACCCAGAAGTTGACGCGGCTTTGGGAGGGACTGTTGGGTGTGCACCCGATCGAACCCAACCAGAACTATTTCGACCTGGGAGGCGACTCCCTGCTAGCCGTTCAAATGTTCGACCAAATTGACCGGATGTTCCAGGTGAAACTTCCGGTGGCCACTCTATTCGACGCCCCTACGATTGCCGATCTCGTTGAGATTCTTGTCTATGAACCGCAGAATTCACCATCCCCATGTCTCGTTGCGATTCAGCCAAAAGGTAGCCGTCCACCTTTCTTCTGCATGCACGGAGCGGGTGGTGGTGTTCTCATTTATCGCGAGCTCTCTCAGCACTTGGGAGGCGATCAGCCCTTTTACGGTTTGCAGAGTCAGGCGATGGATGGCAGCTCTGAACCGCAGACCCGCTTCGAAGACATGGCGATAGCCTATGTGCGGGAGATCCGAAGAATTCAGCCGCGAGGACCCTATTATTTGGGAGGCTATTGCAGCGGAGGGACCATTGCCTATGAGGTTGCTCAACAACTCCACGCAAAGGGCGAGGAGATAGCTCTTCTGGCAATGTTTGACACCCTCAATTGGTGCAAAGTCCCACCTCTCACTCCGGTCAAGAAAGTACAGATGGGTGTCGAAAAGACGATCTTTCATATTCTGAACGTCGCTAGGCTGGACGGATCGGGCAAGCGCGACTTTCTGGTCGGGAAGATTCGTGACCTGCGAAACAGAATCCCGGTCTGGCGTGGAATGCTGCTTGACAAGGTAGCAAGAGGCTCGGCAGAGGGCGGTTTCCAATCGATAGCTGTCGGGAGGATATGGGCGGCTAACGATCGCGCGGCGACGGACTATGTTCCCAAGCCGTATCCCGGAGTGGTTACGGACTTTCGACCGCTGCGGCAGTACAGTATTCATCGCCAAGCAGACCTCAAATGGGACCAGCTGGCGCAGCGAGGGCAGACGATCGTTCGAGTACCTGTGTATCCGGCGGGAATGTTAGTTGAACCCTTTGTGGGCGTACTTGCCGAAGCTCTTAGAAAAAGCATCGATTCAGCCATGCAAAGTCAACGACGAGTTTAACGACAAGATCGAGAGACAAATTGCCGTGATTGAAGTCGCGATTATTGGAGCTGGACCTTACGGACTTTCTATCGCCGCCCACTTCCGCCGCGCGAATGTCCTGCACCGTATCTTTGGGCCGCCAATGGACAGTTGGCTTACGCACATGCCCGTGGGCATGATGCTCAAGTCGGATGGGTTCGCCTCGAATCTCGCTGATCCCGATACCCAAATGACAGTGAAGGCGTTCTGCCAGGAACGCGGTATCCCGTACGACGATACCAGCATCCCCGTCAGCCTCGACACGTTTACTGCCTACGGGTTGGCGTTCCGAGAACGGCTCGTGCCAGAACTCGAGAACAAAATGGTGACTTTGGTCGAGCAGCTGGGCGATGGCTACGAAGTGACTCTGAATAACGGTGAACAACTGCGTGCCCGGCGCGTGATTCTGGCAGTCGGGATTACGCACTTCGCGTATATACCGGAATGCGTTTCGCACCTTCCACAAGAGTTCTTGACCCATACGTTCCAGCACCGCCAAGTGGAGGCTCACCGCGGTCGTCACGTCGTGGTGATTGGCGGAGGCGCCTCGGCGATCGGATTGGCGGGGTTGATGCGTACCGCCGGGGTGGACTCGCATCTGCTCGTCCGTGAACGCGAGTTGCAATTCCACGGCGCTCCTTCGAAGAAACCACGTTCTCTTTGGCGAAGAATCCGGCATCCGAAATCGGGTTTAGGCCCGGGCCTTCGTTCCCGTTTTTGTGCGGATTATCCCGAATTGTTTCACCTTTTGCCCGAACAACTCCGCCTTGAGGCGGTCCGCCGGCACCTGGGACCATCGGGCCACTGGGTATCGAAAGAAGTTGTTCTTGGTCAGGTGCCCGCGATGCTGGGTTGCAGTTTGGAAGGAGCCGAGGTTAAGAGCGGCAAGGTCAGCCTGCGTATCCGTGACGCCAGCGGAACCAGGCAAGAAGTGCTCGCCGACCATGTAGTCGCCGGGACGGGCTACCGGGTGAATTTAGAGCGGCTCAAATTTCTTGCCGGCGAATTACGCGACAAGATCAAAACTGTGCAAGGCTCACCGGTACTGTCTGGCAAGTTTGAATCGAATGTTCCCGGACTCTATTTTGTCGGGCTTGCTGCGGCAAATAGCTTTGGTCCTGTGATGCGCTTTGCCTACGGCGCAGATTTTGCCGCGCGGCGATTGACCAAAACGATCACCAAGTCTGCGGTACTGGAGCCTGCAGTCACTTCTACAAAAAGCGACATACAGCTCGAAGAGGTATCCCGGTAACATGCCGCTGTCGACGTATTGGATGAACATGACGCGGATCGACTACTGGAAACACGACAGAATCCGATGAAAATTGAGACCATAGCGATTCACACTGGATACGACGGCGATCCCGTCACGAAAGCAGTGGCGGTTCCCATCTACCAAACGATTGCCTTCGAATTCGACAGCGCGGAGCACGGGGCAGCGCTGTTCAATCTGGAAGTACAGGGAAATATCTATACCCGCATCGGGAATCCAACAAATACGGTGCTGGAGAAACGTGTCGCCGCGATGGAGGGAGGCGTGGAAGCCCTCAGCGTGAGCTCCGGTATGTCTGCCATTCACTATGCAATTGCGAATATTACAGAGGCCGGAAACAATGTTGTCTCTCTGCCGCAGCTGTACGGCGCCACCTACACACTGCTGGAACACGTCTTTGCCAAACAAGGCATCAAGGCGAGGTTCGCCGAGAACGACACGCCGGAGGCCGTCGAGCGACTGATTGACGAGAACACGCGAGCGGTATTTTGCGAAAGCGTGGGAAACCCTGCGGGCAACGTTGCGGACGTAGAAGGACTCGCGCGCGTGGCGCACAAGCACGGCGTCCCGTTAATCGTCGACAACACTGTCGCCACCCCCATTTTGCTGCGACCTATTGAATATGGCGCGGATGTTGTCGTACATGCGATGACCAAGTTCATGGGTGGGCACGGGACAACCTTGGGCGGCATGATTGTGGACAGCGGAAAGTTCCCCTGGAAGCAGTACGCCGACAAATATTACATGCTCACAAAGCCTGAGCCTTCCTATCACGGTGTCGTGTATACCGAGCAATTTGGCGCCGCAGCGTTTGTGGCCCACTGCCGCACCGTCTGTCAGCGAAACACCGGCGCGACCTTGTCCCCGTTCAATGGGTTCCTTCTTCTGCAGGGAGTCGAAACTCTCGCGTTGCGCGTAGAACGTCACGTGGAGAACGCGAAAGCCGTCGCGCATTTTCTGCGGGCTCATCCTCAGGTCGACTGGGTGAGCTATGCCGGCTTTCCCGACAGCCCTCTTTACCCGATGGCCGAGAAGTACCTCGGGTCAAAACGCGTCTCGTTGCTCACCTTCGGCGTGAGGGGCGGACTCGCGTCAGGAGTCAAATGTTTCAACGCATTCAAGTTATTTAAGCGCATGGTGAATATGGGCGACGCCAAGTCGCTCACATGCCATCCGGCCTCGACTACACACAGACAGTTGACGCCTGAAGAACAACTGAAGGTGGGCGTTCGCCCGGAAATGATCCGGCTAAGTGTAGGAATCGAGCATATCGACGACATTCTCGAGGATCTGCAACAGGCGCTGGACAAATCGGCCGCGTGAGTTGCGAAAACCTCGGAACAAATCGCGAACAGAGGCGAGCGATGGCGCTGCTGGTTGATCGTAGTGGACAAGCGATGCTTTGGACCGGAGACAGATCCTGCTCGGGCGCTTCGCCCGTCCCTGTTCCTAAAGAGGCACTACACCTGGCTCTGGTCATCAACATGCCGGATTCGGCAGTCACAGACACGGAAGAGCAATTTTTTGGACTTCTGGAACGAGCGGCGGACGACAGATTGTTGCACGTAAGGCTCTATTCTCTGCCCGGCATCCCCAGGGGTGAAAAGACTCTTGCATACATTGGCGACTGCTACGGCAATTTTGAGGAACTCCTGGGGCGCAAATTTGACGGGGTGATTGTGACCGGCACGGAGCCTAAGCAGTCCGATCTCAGACAAGAACCGTATTGGGGACAGCTGTCGGCGCTTCTGGACTGGGCCGCGGAGAACAGCTATTCGGCGGTGCTGTCGTGCCTTGCAGCTCACGCGGGAGTGCTCCACAGCGATGGGATCGGGCGCAGCCCTCTTGGGGATAAACGCTTCGGAGTGTTCGACCACAAGGTGACGAACGGGCATGCTCTGACAAAAGGTGTGAGGGATCCGATGCGAATTCCTCACTCTCGCTGGAACGAAGTGAGAGAAACGGCACTCCGCGAAAGCGGTTACTCTGTGCTGACAAAGTCAGAGGATGCCGGTGTCGATTTGTTCGTTAAAGAAAAACGCAACAGTCTGTTTGTGCATTTCCAAGGCCATCCCGAATACCAGGGATGTACGCTTTTCAAGGAATACCGGCGGGATATAAAGCGCTATCTGCGTCGCGAGCGCGAGAATTACCCATTGGTGCCACAAGGCTATTTCGACGAGAGCGCCACTGGCTTATTAACTGATTTTCGGACGCTGGCGGAAGCACAACGAAGCGAAGAAACCATCGAGCTGTTCCCGCAATGTGTCGCAGACACCCTGCAACATTCCTGGAAGGACTCGGCTGTGCGCGTTTATCGTAACTGGCTTGCGTATGTTGCAGCGAGAAAGGCAGACCAGCCAAAATCCGTATCGATCGCTCATGCCTCAGGGATCTGAGCTTTTTCAACTCACAGCAACCCTATGAATGAAAGCCTAATTTCTCCAACGTTGGGTTCGCTGCCTTCGCACGTTGGCGAAATTTGGAAATATTGGGCACAAAAGTCTCCCGAACGTCTCGCGCTCCTTGATTCGAGCGGTCGTTGGTCCTGCAGGCAGCTACAGTCGGCGATCGAAGACACGCGAGAATTCCTTTGTGGTGCTGGCATTCGCCCTGGGGACCGCGTGATGCTCGTGTGCGAGAACAGCCGGGAATTCGTGGCGCTGTTCTTTGCGGCCGCAGAGATTGGCGCTTGGAGCGTACTTGCAAATGCGCGCCTGTCTCCCCAGGAAATAGATAAAATCCGGGAGCATTGCGGGGCGAGGAGAGTTTTCTACACCGTGCATGCATCGCCTCATGCAATGCGGCATGCCAAGCGGCACGGCGCGGAACTCCTTACAATCGCGGGGATGCAAGAAATCGGCATCGGCGCCTTGGATGAGACGGTACAGGCAGAGAATCCGGAACGCGAGAGACAGGAAAATGTGGTGGCGCTGATATACACCTCCGGAACTTCTGGCCAGCCTAAGGGCGTGATGTTGACTCATCGAAATTTGGTGTTCATGGCCACACATTCGGCGCAGATTCGAGCGGTCGGTCCGGAAGACCGGCTCTTGGGAGTCCTGCCGATGTCACACGCTGTCGGCCTCGCCGTTGTTTTGCTCGGAACGCTGGTAGCCGGTGGCTCTGTTTATTTGATGTCACGGTTCGACCCACCTGCACTGCTAGCCGCATTGGAGCACGAAGGAATCACCATCTTGATGGGAGCGCCTTCGATGTTTGCGTTGCTGGTAGAGTACGCAAAACTCAAGAATCGTCCGCAACTCGAATTTTCCAAACTTCGCGTCATCACATCCTCGGGAGCTCCGCTACAACCGACAGTCAAGGAAGAAACGGAGCGGGTCTTCGGCATGGTTCTCCACAACGGTTATGGAATTAGCGAATGCTCCCCCACGATCGCTCTCACCCGAATAGAAACTCCGAGGAACGACACTTCGGTCGGACGTATTTTCCCGGAAGTGGAGATTCGCTTAGTTGGGCCGGATGGAAACGAAGTTGCTGCGGGGGAAGTCGGTGAGCTCTGGATTCGAGGTCCCAATATTATGAAAGGGTATTACCGAGCTCCCGAGGAGACCGCCGCGGCCATTAATGCGGAAGGTTGGTTTAACTCAAGGGACCTGGCTCGGTTGGAGCAGGATCACCTTTTCATCGTGGGCCGCACGAAAGAACTAATCGTCCGCTACGGATTTAACGTTTATCCAGCGGAGGTAGAAGCCATATTAAATGCGTGTGGGGGAGTAGCCCGTTCGGCGGTCATCGGGAACACGGCGGGAAATGATGAAGAGATCCTTGCTTTCGTGGAGCTCGTTCCGGGTTCTGCGACCTCGCCGGACGATATTGCCACGCACGCCAGAAAGAACCTCGCGCCCTACAAACAGCCTTCGAAGATCGTGATTGTTGAAGAGATACCGATGACCCCGACCGGAAAAGTGGCAAAGAACGAATTGGCCAAGCGTTTTTTGAGTGGAACAGCCGAACAGAAGTAAGGCGACTTTACAGAGGAATTTCGATCAGCGTAGGACCGTCTGCGGCAAAACCTTGCATTAATGCCTTCACAAGCTCATCGAGCGAACTGATCCTTTGTGCCGGAACACCCATGCCGCGCGCCAGGGAAACCCAGTCCAAATCTGGCCGTCCAATTTCCAAGAGGTCCCGCGCCGGAGGGTCTGGTTCACCGATCCCGAGATTCAAATACTCCCGCTTTAGGACTCCATAGACACGGTTCGCGAAAATGACGTTGGTAACGTTTAACCCCTCCCTGGCCATCGACCATAAGGCTTGCAGCGTATACATTCCGCTGCCATCTGCAGAGAGGCAAAGAACTCGGCGGTCGGAGCACGCGATCGCAGCGCCAAGGGCAAGCGGCATCGCAATACCGATAGACCCACCGGTATTTGCCAGATAATCGTGAGGCGCGGAGTGTTGAACAGCCGGCAATATAGCGTTACCCGAAGTCATGGACTCGTCGACGACGATGGCGTTTTCCGGGAGCAGAGCGGCAATGGCCGCCGCAATACCGTCTAAAGTAATCGCGCCGGACGGCACCGGAGTGTCTTGCGATGAACTGACCAGCGGTTGAAGGTGGTGAACTCCCAGTTCGGAAGCCAGAGCATTCAAGGCTCCAGCACAATCCTCCGCAGCATTTGACAAGGTGTAAATCTCACACTCGGCCGCTGTAAATGTGCTCGTTCTTCCAGGCGATGCGAAGTACGCCATGGGTGGCGCCGCTCCAACAAGAATCAGCAGTCGAATATTCTTCAGGAACTCCCTTGCCCGCTCCAGGATGTATGGCATTCGTACCACGGGAGGCGCGCCTGAACCCCTCTGCAAGCGAGTGAACGGGTAAGGTGAAAGGAGGCCCGCGCCTGTCGCGGCGGCGATTCGCCCAGCAGATGTCAGGCCGGAACCATAGAGGGCACTGCCGGAAAGCAATAAGGCGCTGTTTTGGGTGTCTCTCAATTTTTCTGCGACTGCTCTGATGGTTGCAGCCGCAGGTAGTGGCGGACTCGGAACCGTACACTCTCCGATGGGCTCGACCCCTTGCTCCCATGCAACATCTGCGGGGACGATCAAAGTGGCGATCTGCCCCGGAGGTATTAGGGAAGCAACAATGGCATCGACCGTATCGCGACCAATTTCGCGCGCCGACATCGAAGTGCGTACCCAGCGAGAATACGGTAGCGCAATGCCCTCAATATCCGAGGTAAGCGGCGTGTCATGTGGAAGGTGATAGGTTGCGTGTTGACCGACAACGTTCACGATGGGCACATTCGCACGGCGAGCGTTGTGTAAATTCGCGAGGCCGTTGGCCAAACCAGGGCCCAGATGGAGCAAAGTACAAGCGGGTTTGCCGGCCATGCGTGCATAGCCATCAGCGGCGCCGGTGGCGACCCCTTCAAATAGGGTCAGTACGGCCCGCAATTCTGAACGCCGATTAAGAGCCGCAACGATATGCATTTCGGAAGTGCCCGGATTCGTGAAACAGACGCGTACTCCTCCGGCCACTAAAGTTTCTATCAAGATGTCAGCGCCGTTCATCCGTTTCCGCTCTTTCACAGATTTTGTCGGGCATCAGCATAGCGAACTTGCTACGCAACGAAAAATAATGTGACTCACTGTTCGCTCGAACTGCTGAATTTTTGCAGATTCTTCAGCCATGCGGGAATCCAGTTCGAAGACCTTCGCTTTTGAACTCTTTTTAGACAAGCCGAGACAAATTCCGGGTCCTCCGAGGGGACATCGTGATACCCGGACTGCAGATATTCGCTCGCTGGATCGTTGAGCAGTTCCTGGGGAAAAAGAACAATGGTGTCCTTTTCGGTTGCTTTTGCAGCCGCAATCTCTCTGCCCGTTATCGTTGCGATCAACGCGGCGGCGAGATCGTGCCCCGCGCCAAGTGCCAGATGACCCACCTGTGTGGCTCGAGGATTCATCTCGATCAGATGAGCGTGCCCGTTCCCGGTCTCGAGAATAAAGTCAAAACCATGAAAGCCGGAAAGATTCATCCGCCGGGCCATTTTTTCCACTGCTTGCGACATTTCCTGGTTTTCCACGACGCGCAGAACCGTGGAAGGTCCCTTGGCATCCTGTTTCTTCAAGACCTCAAAATGCAGGCTGGCCAGAACCTGGCCGTACCAGCAAACGACAGCACTCGTGGCATCCCTTCCGGAAACAAACGTCTGGATGTTCACGGTGTAACGCTTGCGAAGAAGCGAGGGCCAGAGGAGCGCCATATCTTGGTCGAACAGCACGCGCTTTATTGCTTTGGCCAGTAAAGGAGGAGCCTCGAGCGAGCGGAAAGCATGCTCCGCTTCGCTGCTTGTTTTCACGATTCGTACGCCCTCGCCACCCGAGGTGCTGTCGGCCTTCAGAACAGCTGGAAAGCCGACATCTCGTGCCCAACCTCGAATATCTTTTAGAGAGGAGAGCGCTTGGATTCTAGGAACCCGAATGCCCTGTTCCTGTGCAATTTTGAGGAGAGTGGCGCGCTCGTAAGCAAGTTGGAAGTTTTGCGGAGATCCGAGTGAGTGCTCTATTAATCGCGCCAAAACGGATAGTTGGCCTGCTTTGCTAGTTTCACGTTGGTACAGTTGATGCAACAGACAAGCAGCCCAATCGTCACACGGCACGAGAAGGTCCGGCTTGGCGATCTGGATGGCTTTCTTGATGGATCGCATCGGCGTCAGGCATCTGTACAGAAATACTTTGCGTACGGAGCGAGTCTGACATAGCGGATGACGCTTAGGACAAATGGCCACGAGTTCGAACCCAGTTCTGGCGAGGGCCATCGCGAGTCTGGCGGGTGAAAAAGAAGGCGTCGTGCTTATGAGCAGCACAGTTGGCTGTGCGTTCGTAAGATGGTTCCGATTCTCTATAACCACATCCATCGCTCGTGTCTTCATCTCCAAATCGAAGACATTCCCAGAAGCCTTCGTAACTGCTGTCGGCGAAGGTACTTTACGAACTCTTGGTCATCCACTCGAGGGCTTCGCTGAGCAACGCAGCGCAGGTAACCATACAACATCCCAAGGCTGCGAACAAAAAAGGGCGAAGAAAAAACATGCCGCAGACACTTCAAACCAAAAAACAAGGGGAGATATCCCACAATATAGTCTGCTTCTCCATCCATGACTGCGAACCTCCAGGCACCCCACATCTGACCGCTCAAGCGTTGCTGAAATAATTTGACGTGGGGAAAGGAGAGCGTGCGCCAGCCAAGTTGGTTCGCTTTGACTTCATCCACGGTGTCCCACCCGAGACCAGGCCACAGACCTCCCAAAGCCTCCCAGCATTGCTTGCGGTAGATTTTAGCGGCGCCGCGTACGTGAAAAGCAGGCGCTGGCTCCGGTTGCCAATCTTGACCCATCTTGGTGTAGACTGTGCCGCCTCCGATCCCAAGAGACGGCATTCTATGGAATTGTTCGAAGCACTGCTCAAAATAGTCAGGAGCACAGGTCGTGTCAGCATCAAGATTCACTAGGTAATCCCAGTTGTGTGAATGGAGCATTGAGTATGCTTCCAGAAAGGCCTCCACCCCTCCCCCTTTCGACCGATATGTCCGATCCTTTCGGGTTATGAGCCGAATCCAGGAGTTGTCCTTCAAATAGCTGCCAACGATCGCTCCGGTTCTGTCTTTTGATCCGTCATCAACGATGATCCATTCGATTGGGCGGATGGCCTGGCGACATACAGAGTCGATGGTGTCAGCAATGAACTGCTCCTCGTCGCGCGCGGCAGTAATGATGCAGTATCGTGGAGAAGGGGAGGCCACAGTGGACTTGTCGTAATCGTTCACACGAACCGCTGTTGAGCGGTGTTGTTCTATGCTATCAAGATACATCCACAGAGCAGATAACTTATAGGCAAAGGCTGTGCTCCCGGCTCACGGGTGGCCGGTTCGAACATCAAATCAGTTGTCGTTGAATTCCGATCTTGCGTATTGCACTCTGCGGCTGGCCTTGAAGCCGCAGGGGCTACTAAAGGAGAAATCCGATGGCCGATGGTCAGGCGCTATCCCGGACTTTGACTTTCTTCGAGGAACGTTGGCACGAGGGCAACGTGCCGATTATGGGTCCACGAACCCACGCGGCATGGCTTTGCTCCATCGTTTTCGACGGAGCTCGCGCGTTTGAAGGCGTTATTCCGGACTTGGACCTCCATTGCGCTCGAGTGAATGATTCCGCAAAGAAGCTTTACTTAAAGCCTGTGGTGCCAACGGAACGATGGGTAGCCTTGGCGCGCGAAGGGGTGGCGCGATTTGGCCAAGAAGTCGCTCTCTACATCCGCCCCATGTATTGGGCCGAGCGAGAAGGGCCATGGGTCCAGGCGCACGATCCGGAATCCACAAAGTGGTGCCTGTCTATCTACGAAGCACCGATGCGCCCGCCCAAAGGTTTCTCGGTGACTTTATCTCCCTTCCGTCGGCCGACACTCGAAACTATGCCCGTCGATGCAAAGGCAGGATGTCTATATCCGAATAATGCGCGCTGCCTCTTTGAGGCGAACTCTCGTGGGTTTGACAATGCGGTGGTCTGCGACACACTTGGCAACGTCGCTGAGCTGGCCACATCCAACATCTTCATGGCCAAGGATGGCGTCGTCTTCACACCTGTATCCAATGGAACCTTCCTGGCGGGAATCACCCGCCAACGTGTCATCCAATTGCTGCGTGATGCTGACGTCACGGTCGTCGAAAAAACCTTAACTTATCAAGACTTTCGGTCTGCGGACGAGATTTTTGCGACTGGAAATTACTCGAAAGTGGTTCCTGTCACGAAGATCGAGGATCGCGCTCTGGCCTTCGGCCCCATTTATACCAAGGCTAGACAGCTTTATTGGGAGTATGCTCACTCTCGGTTGTAAATGTCTCCAATCACGGACTCTTTGTTGGCTTTGGTGCTTCACCCATCTCAATCGGACTTAAATTCGTTCGGTAACCTTCGCACTTCTGTTAAATTCGACATCGGGGCTCGAGCACGCGTTTAGTGAACGCTACACTGTCCAATCTGGTTGAGATCCTCACCCCTGTGTGGGAGCGCGTTCTGGACTCGGCTCCCATAGACGCCGACGCCAACTTCTTTGATCTTGGTGGGGATTCGATTCTGGCCCTAAGGCTGTTCACCGAAATCTCGAATGTCTGCGGCGTTCAGCTACCTCCGGTCACAATCTACGAGGCCCCAACCATCCGGGCGTTGGCTGCTCTTCTGGAGCGACCAGAGAATTTTCGTTTTCCTGCGTTGACCCTGCTGAAGGAAGGAAAAGACGAACCACCCATTTTCTTGACCCATGGGATCGGTGGCAACGTAATGGACTTCTTTCAGTTAGTGAAGCACATACGCACCACTCAGCCGATTTACGGACTGCAATCGAAGGGAGTCAATGGAATTGAAGAGCCTCATCAACGCATCGAGGACATGGCCCAATACTTTTTAGAGGCGATCCAAACACGACAGCCTCACGGGCCCTACTATTTGATCGGCTATTCTTTGGGTGGGCTCGTTATGCTCGAGCTTGCTCAAACGCTCGTGGCTAACGGGGAAAACGTTGGCCTCTTAGTGTTACTCGAGGCATATCCTCACAGACGATATCTTTCCATTGAGCAGAACCTGCGGTTGTTTGTGCGCAGAGCGGTGCGTCATGCAACTATTTTGTTTCGTTTGCCGAAAGAGCGGGTGCTGAACTACATTTTTCATCCTGCTGAACGCCTGGTGTTTGCCAGAAACGACTTTTCAAGAACGAATGGGTTGCCTCTGGACCTCTGGTTCACACCTGCCATGCAAAAGATGCGTGATCGCGCTTATCTTGGATTGAAGACTTACCAGCCACGTTTTTATCCTGGCAGCATCAAGTTCTTGAGAGCAGAGAGCGTAACGGATTTCCCCAGGGACGCCGCGGCAGTATGGAGCAATCTAGCAAAAGAGTTTGAGACCGTTACTGTTCCGGGCGATCATTTGGAAATCATAAACACGAATTTCGCCTCTGTGGGCGCTGCACTTTCGCGTTATCTGCAACAGGCCCGGCAAAAAGAAGTGGACCAGAGCAGAACTGCGCGGTGACTGCTGCCTTAGGTCCCAATCAGTCTATCGACCAGATCCAGATACTCTTGTTTCTTTGTGGCCCAATCATTTCTTGCCACAAATTCGCTGGCGCGCTCTGCTTGCGCTGTGCGTTTCTCCGGATGCTCAATTAGGTCGAGCATGCAATTAGCCAGATCTTCCACATCTCCGCCACGGAAAAACCGCACCAAGGAGTCGTCGAAATAGGATTTGTCGATTTTCGTATCCGACACGATGACCGGAACACCCATGGCCATAAATTCCAGGGTTTTGGTGCTAAAAGCCTCATTACCGAAATCGTCTTTGCGCTTAGGTACGATCCCAATCTGCGCCGTTTCCAAAACGCCGGCAATTTGACGCAGTGGTATGCGCTCGTACAAAGCTACTTGGGGTTCAAGTTGAAATCGCTTGACAAGACTGCACAGTTCAAGTTTCGATGGTCCGTCACCATAGATATGGAAGTTAGCTTGTGGGACAAGTTCCTTGATTCGGGCAAAGGCCGTTATTGCTATATCTACACCCTGGTGCCGGTTTAGCGTGCCATGGTAAAGCAGTAAGCAAAGGTTGCCGCTGGTATTCCCTACGTTCGGCCCCCTGGAAAAGATAGATCTGTCAGGCAAATTCAACATTACGGTCGATTCACCTTGTTTGATGGAGCGACTCAGGAGTCGCGCCTGCCACTCAACACCGGCTACGATCACGTGGGTAGCAAATTTCGTGCTAATCCTTTCTATAAGGCAAAGCAATTTTAGGCTCCACGATTTTGCAGGCACGCTGAATTTGCTGGCGTAAAATTCGGGCAGGATGTCCCGAATATCCAAAATGACGGGGGCTTGTCGCAAGCGAGGATACAGTGCGGAGAAGACCAAGAGATCTGGCACGGAATGAACATGAACCAGATCGTATTTTTCCTGTATGTCATGGATTGCGACCTGGAACGTTGCGCGCAACAAGAACAACAGGATGCGCCAGGCGTAGGTGAATCTGCTTTTCTCGTTGAATGACCGTTCTTGCAGCCGGTGGACTTGCACACCGTTCATTGTCTCGGTTCGCGGAGCTCCTGGACCACGAAGTGCGAAAACTTCCACGTCATCTCCGCGCCCGGCGAGCGCCTCTGCGTAACGCATGACGCGGCTGTCCGTTTCGTAAAACGAATAGGTAACCATGCATATTCGTTTCCTCGATCCTTTTCGTGCCGAGCTTGTCATCACGCGGTTCCAACAAATTTGTGTCTGAGCGGGCTGGTCATCTGTGAAGGTTGTTGAGCGATGTTTCCGATGGCTCGCAAAAATAAATTAAACAATAACAACTTTCGCTCTGTTGTCTGTGAATTGACAATACGCGGCCCACGACTTGTACTCGTTTAGGTACCCTGGGGACATTTGGCACCGCGAGGAATTCCCGGTGCGCCATCGTGAACTATAAGCACATTGAGTTTCAATCTAGGCGCATGATCAAATTTGCCGCTAGCTGGAATTCGTGACTTGCCATACTAAGTGAGTTCCAGTACCAGCGTACTACCGGAAACGCATTAGTCAATTAGGGCAACGTTTTGCACATCCCGCAGTGCACCCCTCATATGTTACCGCCGGCTAATCGGATTTTCGCGGTCCACTTCTACTAATTCCCACATTCCCTGCGAGTTAGGAAGGACATTAAAGAAGATTCACGTGCGCACAACTAGGGGTTTCTTGGCATAGGGATTGCGACAGGGGAAGAACCTGCAGGATACGGTAATGGCGGTAGTGTCGACACATTGTTTGATGTTGCAATTCAAGAACGCTAGGGAGCAAGAGCCTCGATATGACAATCGCACCCGGTATCTCCAAATGGTACGCCTTACAGGTGCGAAGCCGCTGGGAAGCTTCCACGGCATCGGTGCTGACCGGTAAGGGCTACCAGACGTTGGTGCCAACCTATAAGATCCGAAAATCCTGGAGTGGAAAGCCAAAAGAGATAACGGCTCCTTTGTTTCCTGGCTACGTGCTCTGTCAGTTTGACGTTCATGATCGCTTACCTGTTTTGATTACCGCAGGAGTGGTCTCGGTTGTTGGTAGAGGGAAGACACCCGTTCCGGTCGATGACACAGAGATTTCTGCAATTCAAACGTTGGTGGCGTCCGGATGTCGCGCGGAACCGTGGCCATTCTTAGAAATCGGGCAGAGAGTTCGCATTGAACGCGATGCACTGCAAGGCACGGAAGGGATCCTCATCCAGTTCAAAGGTAATCATCGCATTGTATTGTCGGTCTCGCTCCTGCGACGGTCTGTAGCACTAGAAATAGATCGGTCGTGCGTGAGACCCCTCGGGCCAACTCGACCCCCAACTCTCGAGCCGCTCGGTCCCCGTCGTCTGGTGTCGGACGCAATTGGATAAAGCAGAAAGGCCGCCGGGCCGCAATATTGAATGGCGAATTAGAAACTGCGTGGTGAATGCAGATCTGTGGTGGACGAATGCCGGATCAACGCCTGAAAACAGAAATTCCCGCTGAAAAACGGTGTGCCACAGGGAAGAGTTTGTCTTTTCTTGAAAACATTCCCGTTCATCGCGAGGACCTGTTCGATGAACGCACCTTCCACGCCATGCTGGCGCTCGAACGGCATCGCGCCGAACGCTCCCGACAATCATTTCTCTTAATGCTCTTCGACACGACTGGGGTGGAACCAAAGCTCCGCGGAGGGAGTTTTCCCGAACAGCTCGCCTGTGCGGTGTCGGCGGCCATTCGGGAAAGCGATGCGATCGGGTGGTACGAGCAACGAACGGTTCTTGGCGTGATCTTTACGGACGGGGCCCAGGACGAAGATGGCGTACTGGCCGAGGTGCTCCGTTCCAAGATGTTGCAGCTCATGCAGGAAAGCTTTGGGGAAGAGGTTGCCTCGCAGCTAACGATTACCTTGCACACTTTTCCGGAAAGCTGGGAAAAGGGTCACAGAGATCGCATGTCTGACAAAAAACTGTACCCAGACGTTGCCAGCCGAGTCGCAAAGAAGCAATGGCCCGCGGCCTTCAAACGAGCCATGGACGTTGTTGGTAGTGCCATTTTCCTGCTGATACATTCGCCGATTCTGTTGGTCGTTGCCGTGGCGATCAAACTGACATCGAAGGGCCCAGTAATCTACAAACAGGAGAGGTTGGGGCAGTTTGGGGAACCTTTCCAATGCCTAAAATTCCGAACGATGTATGTCAATAATGATCCTGGAATCCATCGCGAATACATCCGAGAGTTCATGGCTGGAAGACCACATAAGAAGAACGACAGCCAGACTGCCGTTTACAAGATTACTAATGATCCTAGAGTGACTTCGGTTGGCCGGTTCTTGCGCAGAACGAGCTTGGACGAATTCCCCCAGTTTTGGAATGTCTTCTGCGGTGAGATGTCTCTGGTAGGACCGCGCCCCCCGCTATTGTACGAGTGTGAGGCGTATGACGTTTGGCATCGTCGGCGCATTCTGGACGTCAAACCGGGAGTTACCGGCCTGTGGCAGGTGTTCGGTCGAAGCCGTACCAGTTTCGATGACATGGTTCGAATGGACGTGCGCTACTGCCAAAGATGGTCGATTTGGCTGGACTTGAAAATACTTTTGGCGACTCCGTTGGCAGTTCTCACAGGCCATGGAGCTTATTGATCTCCGAGGATGACGCTGCTCTGGTAGGCCCCGCTCCCAGCATCCCCGATTAGGACAGCAAGGGTAAATCTCTCAAGTTGATGTCTGAGGTGGAAAATGAGTAATTTCATGAATCAGCTCCCGCTGGGCATACGGCAACAGACTCCGATTCCTCCCCTGATTCCGCAAGAATCTCCAGCGAATCTGCTCCGCGTCGGGGTCATCGGCTACGGCTATTGGGGCCCCAATATTGTTCGCAATCTACACGGACAGAAGCACGCTCGGGCCTTCATGGTCTGTGACAAAAACCCGTTGGCGCTGGCTCGCGTGAGAAAGGCTTATCCGGATATTGAAACGGTTTCAGATCCGCTCGAAGTCATACGTTCCAGCGAAATCGATGCCGTTGCCATTGTGACGCCAGTTTGGACCCACTATGAACTAGCGAAGGCAGCCCTCGAACACGGCAAGCACGTTTTTATCGAGAAGCCATTTACATCGAGCGTGGCACAGGCGCAGGAGCTGGTCGAACTCGCGGCGCGTAAGCGATTGACCATCATGGTGGACCACACGTTTCTGTTCACTGGCGCCGTGCGCAAGATCCGCGAATTGACCGACAGTGGAGCTTTGGGTGATCTGTATTATTACGACTCTTTGCGTGTCAACCTCGGACTGTTCCAGCACGACGTTAGTGTCATTTGGGACCTCGCACCGCATGACCTGTCCATCATGGACCATGTCATCAAGGCCGATCCGGACTCGATCGTCGCAACTGGGGAAAAGCACTTGAACAGCGTGGAGGACGTCGCTTTTTTGACTGTTTATTTCCCACGCAACATGATTGCGCACATCAATGTGAACTGGCTCTCTCCAGTGAAAATCCGTACCACGTTGATCGGCGGCCAAAAGAAGATGGTGGTTTGGAACGATCTTGTAGCGGACGAGAAAGTACGCATCTACGACAAGGGCGTGCAGATTACTTCCGGAGAAGGAATTCGAGATCTTCTTGTTAGCTACCGTAGTGGTGATATGTGGGCGCCGCAGCTCGAGCAGATGGAAGCACTGCATGTGGAACTGGACTACTTCGCCGAATGCGTCATGAACAACAAGGTGCCGTTTAACGATGGCCACGCTGGTCTTCGCGTAGTCCGTATGCTCGAGGCGGCCGAAGAGTCCATCCGCAAGAAGGGAGAACTGGTCCGCCTGTGAACGAATTCCGCGCCGTCGCGCCCGATGTCCAACTCGGGCAGGACGTCAAACTAGCTCGTTTCGTAAATCTTTACGGCTGCGCGATTGGCGACGAGACCAAGATTGGCGCCTTCGTGGAAATCCAGAAGAATTCCTGCGTGGGCAAGCGCTGCAAGATTTCCAGTCACACCTTTATATGTGAAGGCGTATTGATCGAAGACAACGTGTTCATCGGCCACGGCGTAACGTTCATCAACGACTCTTACCCTCGGGCGACGAAGGATACAGGAGAACTGCAGACCGAGGCGGACTGGAAGGTGGAACACACTCTGGTTCGCAGGGGAGCGTCGATTGGATCGGGCTCGACCATTCTGAGCAAGATCACCATTGGAGAAAACGCGATCGTCGGCGCGGGGAGCGTAGTCACACGGGATGTACCTCCTAACGCCATTGTGGCCGGTAACCCTGCAAAGCTGCTGAGATTTGTTGGTGAGGAGAAGAAGTAACATATGTCCAAACCTCCGAAGGTCCCCTTTCTCGACCTGGTTGCGCCACACAAGGAACTGCGCAGCGAACTTCTGGCCATTGTGGACAAAGCGTTTGATACTGCCGGATTTATCGGTGGACCGATGGTCGAGGAATTCGAACAGGAATTCGCCGCATTTTGTCACACCAAGTATTGTGTCGGTGTGAACAGCGGCACGGATGCGCTCCGTTTTGCTTTCATCGCTGGAGGTATAGGTGAAGGCGATGTCGTTATCACTGTCCCGAATACGTTCATCGCCACTACGGAAGCCATCTCTCAAGCCGGAGCCTCCATTACGTTCGTCGACATCGATGAGCGTACGTACACGATGGACCCGATCAAGCTGCGCGAATATCTAGAAAACAATTGCGACTACGAGGCAACTTCCAAGAAACTGATCGAGCGCAAATCGAAGAAACGAGTTGCCGCCATCGTGCCCGTCCATTTGTACGGACAGACCGCGGACATGGATCCAATTCTCGACCTTGCTCAGAGATTCAATCTCTTGGTGATTGAAGATGCATGCCAGGCCCACGGCGCAGAGTATCATTCCGAGAAAGACAAAGCGTGGAAACGGGCCGGCTCAATGGGATTGGCCGCTGCCTTCAGCTTCTATCCCGGCAAGAATCTCGGAGCCTGCGGCGAAGGTGGCGCCATAACCACGAATGATCTTGCGCTGGCTCAGCGCATGAAGATGATTCGCGATCATGGCCAGGCCAAGAAGTACTACCACGACATCGAGGGTTACAACGGCCGCCTGGATTCGATACAAGCCGGCTGGCTCACTGTAAAGCTCCGGCACCTCGAAGACTGGAACAAATCGCGGCGTTCCTTGGCGCACCGATACAACCAGCTTCTGGGCGAGTTGAAAGACTCTATGATTCTTCCCATTGAAAGCACTTGGACCAGGGGCGTCTTTCATCTCTATGTGGTTCGAGTCCAGGATCGCGAGGCTTTTCAGGCCTTCCTGCGCGAGGCGGGTATCGGAACAGGAATTCACTATCCAGTTCCGCTGCATCTGCAAAAGGCATACGAGCACATGGGCCATCGACTCACTGATTTTCCCGTTACCGAGCGTGTGGCCCGCGAGACTGTGTCGTTACCAATATTTCCGCAAATGACGGACGAGCAGCAGGACGAAACTGTAAAACAAATCAAGGAGTACGTAACAGCCCAAGTGCAGTCCCGTTGCTAGTGGATCTTCCTCAACTCTGAAGTCAAGCTCATCGATTCCTGGTCAATTTGTAGCGACCAATAATTAACTCCTCCCGCCGGACCTGGCACGCATGCCCCTAGCTGACTTAAATCAGTCGTTAACCCGTTTGGATCGCCTAGCCACCGTGTGTTTAGGTCATCCGTGCGCCAGAATTTTCGCGCCTGCAAAACCGGCGTGCGTGCCCATTCTGATGTACCACAGTATTTCTGATAATCTCTTCGCCAAAGCTCACCCCTATTATCAAATTAATACGCTGCCCGAGATTTTTGCTCAGCAAATGCGCTGGCTTCGGAATTCGGGCTATCGCGCTACCGGTCTCTCGGAAGCATTGGCTGGTCTGCAAATGGATGAGGATCTCTCGAAGAAAGTGGTGCTTACCTTTGATGATGGCTATCGGGATTTCTACACGGATGCTTTGCCCGTGCTAAAGCAATGTGGGTTTACGGCCACCATTTTTCTGGCTACGGATCGAATTCAAAACTCACCGGCTCGGATCGAAGGAGTTGATTACCTTACCTGGAACGATGTGCGAGAACTCCACAGGGAGGGGATCTGCTTTGGTGCTCACACGGTCACGCATCCGGATCTCCGCTCGCTTCCACCGGACCAGATTGAATATGAGCTCGGTTGCTCCAAAGAGCTGATCGAGGATCGCTTGGGCGCTGCTGTTGAGTCCTTTTCTTACCCTCACGGTTTTCCGGAAGAAGACCAGGACTACGCGACTTATCTCGAAGATATACTGTGTAATCTCGGATACGAGCACGGAGTAACTACGATTCTGGGTAGGGCAAACCGGAAGACTAATCGATTCTTCCTTCCGCGCCTTCCGGTAAACAGTCTGGACGACCCTTCTTTCTTTCGTGCGAAGCTCGAGGGTGGCTACGATTGGTTGCACTGGCCTCAGCTGCTTAAGAAATACTTGTTTCACCACGCTGCGATTTTCCAACAGACTCCAAAAAATAATACGGTGTCTTTATCCCGTTAAACGAAATGCGGACGACCGTTTTTGCGTGCTATACCGCGAGAGCACCACACCTGCCTCGGCAACGAACAGGTGCTAAGAGGCGCGCACTCTGAATTCGTGAGTGAGCAGTTTCGAATCGTTAGGAGCGAGGAAAGAGCGCATGAATATTTGTGGTAGAGAATTACGGATCGAGGGTCGATTGTGCCGAATTGCACATGTCGATGCCGACGATTATAAATTTCTGGACGATCCCGAAAAGGCAGTCGACCAAGTGCGCAACTTCGGGAAACACATTGATCTTTTTACCTTCCTGCAGAAGCTGCCTGAAACCAACCCAAAGTATTCCTATCCCTACGAGATGGATAACATGGCCGTTCTGCCCATCTCAACGTTTGAAAACTGGTGGACGAACCAGATCGGCTTCAAGGCCCGCAACAAAGCGAAGCAGGCAGAAAAAAAAGGTGTTGTCCTTCGGGAAGTCCCCTTTGACGACTCGCTTGCTATGGGGATTTGGGAGATTTACAACGAGTCCCCAATACGCCAGGAAAGACGCTTTCCTCACTATGGGAAGAGTTTTGAAACTGTCCGGGATATGAGTTCTACATTTCTCGATTCGAGCATTTTCATTGGGGCATTTGAAGCCGATAAGCTGATTGGCTTTATCAAACTTGTCGTGGACGACGCCGGTGCGCAAGCGGGAATGATGCACATCATTTCCATGTTGAAATCCAGGGACAAGGCACCCACAAATGCACTGGTGGCACATGCCGTTCGGGCTTGTGCTGATCGGCATATTCCCTATCTCGTGTACTCGAAATTTGCCTACGGGAAAAAGGCGGAGAGCAGTCTGAGCGACTTCAAGCAGAGAAATGCCTTCGGGCGCATCGACGTTCCGCGGTACTACGTTCCTTTGACGAGATGGGGCGCCACAGCTTTTGGAATGGGACTTCATCACCGCATGGTTGATCGGTTGCCGGAGTCGCTGGCGGCCAAGCTGCGCGACCTCCGAAGTTCCTGGTATCAGCGCAAGTATCAGTTAAGAGCAGAATCCCTCTAGGAGACTCGGACTTGCCAGGAATCGTCGGTCTGATCAGCAATCGGTCCAAAGAAGTTGCGGAGCAAGAGCTTCATCAGATGTTGAAGTCGCTATGCCACGAGAAGTTTTATACCTGTGGCACATGGATCGACTCTTCGAACGGCCTTTATGTCGGTTGGGTGGCGCGCGAAGGGTCTTTTGCGGCTGGAATGCCAGTCCAAAACGAACAAGGGGATATCACCCTTACGTTTTCGGGCGAAGAGTTTCCAGAACCGACACTTGTGGGAAACCTGCGGGCTCGTGGCCATGAGATAAAACCAGGCCCAGCGTCCTATCTTGTCCATCGCTACGAAGAGGAGGCCGATTTTCCGAAAGGGTTGAACGGGCGATTCCACGGACTTGTAGTAGATCGCACAAAGAGCACTGCAATTCTCTTCAATGACCGGTATGGCCTGCAGCGCCTTTATTATCACGAGGCACAGGACGCTTTTTATTTTGCCGCAGAAGCAAAAGCAATTCTGAAGGTGCGTCCTGAACTGCGCGCATTGGATCAGCGTGGCCTTGGGGAGTTCATGGTCTGTGGCTGCGTCCTTGAGAATCGAACGCTCTTTCCTGGCATCCAGGTGCTTCCCCCAGGCTCAGCTTGGTCATTTCGAGGGGGCCAGCTAGAAACGAAAGGCAGTTATTTTCAGCCACAAGAATGGGAAGCATTGAAGCCTCTGAAGGAAGAGGACTATTACGTCCATTTGCGCGACGTGTTCGTAAAGAATTTGCCGAGGTTTTTTGAGGGGAAAGAACGTATTGGGGTATCGCTCACTGGCGGCCTGGACACGCGGATTATTATGGCCTGGCGCAAGGCCGAACGAAACACAATTCCCTGTTACACCTTTGGCAGCATGTACCGCGACAACGAAGACGTGAAGTTGGCACGTCGCGTTGCAGAGATTTGTGGTCAGCGGCACGCAGTGATTCCCACGGACGAAGAGTTCTTATCGCAGTTCGCCCACTACGCAGAGCGAACTATTTATTTGACGGACGCGTGTGTGGACCTCGGACGCTCGCCTGATCTTTACGTAAATGAAAAAGCGCGACTCATTGCGCCAATCCGGATGGTCGGAACCTATGGCAGTGAAATGCTTTTGCACGCCGTGATGTTCAAGGCTGTGCCTCCAGCGGAAGGACTATTTCAGAAGGAATTGTTGCCCGACATCCAAAGAGCCACGGAAACCTATGACGCGAGCCGAAGGGGGCATCCAGTTACATTCATCGCCTTCCGCCAATCCCCTTGGCATCACTATGGTGTGCTTGGGTTAGAGCAGACTCAGGTTGGAGTGCGCACGCCCTATCTCGACAATGAGTTGGTTGAGACCATTTACAAATCGCCCGGGCCTGTTGCGATTAATGAAGAGGGCCGAATTCGACTCATCCGCGAAGGAAACCCTGCGTTGGCGCAATTGCGCACCGATCGCGGGCTGGGTGATGGAAAAAACCCAATTACTCACGCTTTTCTCGAGTTCTTATTTAAAGCCGAATACGCGTACGACTATGGCATGCCCCAATGGATCGCCCAAGTCGATCATATGTTTGCTCCCTTTCATCTGGAGCGCATCTGGCTGGGCCGCCACAAGCTCTATCATTTTCGAGTTTGGTATCGGGACCGCCTGGCGGACTATGTCAGAGAAATGCTGCTCGACTCGCGTTCGCTGGCACGGCCATATGTTAAGCCGGACGCGGTTCGCAAGATCGTTCATGGCCATCTGAAGGGCAATCGCAATTACACGACAGAAATCCACCGCCTCATTTCCATGGAATTGGTACACCGGTTGTTTTTGGAAGCTTGAGCGTTGTGACCGAGAACAACGCGGTCGAATCAGCAACAGTGTCCTCTCACACTCAAGTAGCAACCTACTCGTCAGCGCCAAGGGCTGACGCGCGACGGACCGCGAGTTCACCCAAAACCCAGCGCATTTCCGCTCTCGATTTCACAAAAGGGACGCTGGTTTTAATCATGGTGCTCTATCACTGGATCAACTACTTCATTGGGCTGCAATGGGGCTACTATCGATACCTTCGTTTCTTGACCCCGTCTTTTATCTTTATCACCGGCTTTATGATTTCGAACGTATATCTGTCGAAATACGAGGCCGCAGATTCTCGACTCTCGAAGAGATTATTCACGAGAGGATTGAAGCTTCTGATTATTTTTATCGCGCTAAACCTGGCTCGAATCTATATTGCGCCTGCGTTGGGCACCGGCGAGGTGTCGCAAAACCTAGTAGACGCGAGGAACCTTTTCATCGTTTTCGTGTCCGGGAACATGCCAGTTACGGCGGGCAAGCTCATATCTTTCTCAATTCTGGTGCCTATCAGCTATTTGCTCATGCTCTCCGGCGTCCTGATGCTTCCGTACAGGTTCTACCGGCACATGTTTCATCTTGTGTGCGTATTGCTGTTGTTGTCCATCGTGATTCTGGGATTTCGCGGGGCAGAGAGCCCGAACCTGGAACTTATTACGATCGGAATGCTTGGCCTGCTGAGCGGTTTTGCATCCATCCCGTCGATTAACGAACGAGTGCGGCACCCATACGCGCTGGCATTTGCCTACGTGTGCTACACGATCGCGATCACAATTTGGAATGTACCGTTTTGGCTGCAGATGATAGGGGTGCCACTCAGTCTTGCGGTCATTTATTTGGTGGGAATTAGCGGCAATGACTCAGGTTGGGTACGAAGCAAGACGATTTTGCTCGGAAAGTATTCACTGTTCGGCTATATCTCGCAGATTGCAATCCTCCAGATTCTCGCGGTTACCTGTAGGCACACTCATCTTGGATTTGCAGTGTTGACATTGTCTCTAATAACAGCGCTCGCTCTCACCATCTTTAGCGTAGAAGTTGTCGATCGACTGAGAATCACCGTCCCGACAATGGACAGGTTGTACAAAGCAGTCTTCGCTTGAGCGATCCGTGCGTCGTGCCCACGATGTTAAATAAACACAGCCTCACAAACAACCCAGCTAGTTTCGAGAGTCCAGTCCCCCGCAGGTCAGCTGGGCGCGCCTTGAACGAGACGTTGTGCGGCCGGACTGCTCTGAAGTATCGTGCAGACATCGACGGACTCAGAGCTGTTGCAGTCCTGAGCGTGCTTGCGTTTCATATTCGGTTGCACGGGATTCAGGGTGGATTCGTTGGCGTCGACGTTTTTTTTGTGATCTCGGGCTATCTGATTAGCTCCATCGTTTTTACCGAGATTGCGGAATCCCGCTATTCGATAATCGGATTTTATGAGCGTCGAATAAGGCGCATCTTCCCTGCGCTCTTTGCGATGCTGGCGGTATTCAGTGTGCTTGCCGCTGTCTATTTGTTGCCCGCTGAACTGGTTGGTTATAGCAAGTCAATGTTGGCGGCGACTGCATCCGCTTCAAATTTTTATTTCTGGCGACATTCTGGTTACTTTGACATGCCGACGTCGTATCCTCTGTTGCACACATGGTCGCTGGCGGTGGAGGAGCAGTTCTATATTCTGTTCCCCCTTTTCCTCTTATTGGTTCGAAAGTTGTTTCCCACTCGGCTCCGTGTGTCGGTGACCTTTTTGTTCTTTGTTTCATTGGTGGCCAGCGCGGTTGTCGTTTCCCAGAATCGAGAGACCGCTTTCTATATGCCTTACACGCGAGCTTGGGAGCTGTTGCTCGGGACAATCCTTTCGCTGGGACTATTCCCGCGTCTGGGCGTGGCGTGGCAGCGAAATGTTGTGACCTTCGCAGGGATGGTGCTGATCGCGATTTCGATTTTCTTTTATAGTGAGCAGACACTGTTCCCGGGTTTAAGTGCCCTGGCGCCTTGTGTGGGGTCGGCACTGATTATCGGCGCAGGAGAGAGCGGCTCGTCGCTGATAGGCAAGCTGCTTTCTTGGCGCCCGATTGTGTTTATTGGGCTCATTTCTTACTCTCTCTACTTGTGGCACTGGCCCATCATCGTTTTGCAACAGATGGGCGTATTCGTTGGCGAAAGCGCGATCGCGTCGCACCGCATCGCAGCTTTGCTCCCGGAGCATAGGCTCAACATGCTCGTTGAAGTCGTGCTGTCCTTTATCGCTGCAATACTGTCGTGGAGATTCGTCGAGCGTCCTTTCCGAAGTGGTCCGCTACGTCTGAGCGGGCGGCCATTATTCGCGCTCGCAGGAGCTGTGGGAATCATCTTAATAGGAGTTTCCGCTTGGGCGGTTCTTGCGAAAGGGTTTGAAGGCCGTTTTCCGACGGATGCGCTGGAAGTGGCCTCGGTGCACCACGACAGCGAAGAAATCGTACGAAAGGGATGCTTCGTCACCTCCGATTATCATTTCGAGAAATATAACTCCAATGTTTGTCTGCACCAGGACGACAGCGGGAAGAAACGCAACTATCTTCTATTTGGAGACAGCCATTCCGCAATGTTGTGGTCTGCGCTTTCTTTAGCGCTCCCAAATGCCAACGTGATGCAGGCCAGCACCTTTGCCTGTCCACCTTTGGTTCATTCGCAACCTCATCCTGACTGCGAGAAAATGACCTCGTACATCTTTCAAAATTACCTTCTCTCTCATCGCGTTCAGGGCTTGTTCATGGTGGCCCGATGGTCAGAGAAGGACCTACCCGAACTTACGAGGACCATCGACTGGGCCAAAGAACACAACGTTGCGGTGACCTTGTTTGGACCCATACCCGAATACGACGGCCCCCTGCCAAGGCTTTTAGCTTATTCCATCGCGTGGCATAAGCCGAATTTCGCGAGACAGCATCGCGTGAACAGCATTGGAGCAATCGATGCGAGTCTGCAGAGCATGGCCGCAAACGTATGGCACATACGCTACATCTCGTTGTACCAGGAGATTTGTGGGGTCGAAGGTTGTGCCGAATATGCCGACGGCGCGCACAAAATTCCGATGATGGATGACGATAATCATCTCAATGAATTTGGAGCGAACGTAGTAGTGCGACGTTTGGTAGCCGAAGGGAAACTGCCATAAGCGATCGATCATTATCTTTGGCGCCTGCCTTTCGGAGTCCCAGTAACAAACAATGAACACAACTGTTGCCCTTCTGGTGTTTGGTATCGGAATCGCGGGATTGTTCTTCCTGGACCGGGACAAATCCGTTCGACCTTCGAAAGCTCTGTGGCTTCCGGTTATTTGGCTTTGGATTGTAGGCTCGAGACCTGCCTCCATGTGGTTGGGGATGGGAGCGGAGACTGCGGACACACTGGACGCAACGCTAAACGGCAGCCCCATGGACGCAGCCGTTTTCGCGGTGCTTTTAGCCATCGGTGTTATCGTCCTGATTTATCGGAAAAAGAGAACAAGCGCCTACCTGGCGGTAAGTGGGCCGATCGTTTTCTACTTTTTATACTGCCTTAGCAGCGTGCTGTGGTCGCCGTTCCCTGAACCTTCATTTAAGCGTTGGACAAAGGCAATCGGGGACCTTGTTATGGTTCTCGTTATTCTGACGGACGCCCAGCCGATTGCTGCGATCCAGCGCGTCTACTCCCGGGTTGGCTTTGTTCTATTTCCTTTGTCCGTCATGATGATCCGTTACACGGATATAGGTCGGGGATATGACCCGGATGGAACTCCAGAAAATGTGGGAGTGACCACAAACAAGAATAGCCTCGGGCTCATCCTGTTCGTCATTTTGTTGGGCGTGCTTTGGAATGTGCGCTCGCTCGTGGTGCACAAGGACGAACCTCACCGAGTCCGTCGCCTGGTGGCACAGTGTACGTTACTCGCCTTCGGTCTGGCGCTGTTGCAGATGGCTCATTCCGCCACGTCCGTCATTTGCTTCATCCTGGGCGCGGGGCTTATGTTTGCGACCAGTCTGGATTTCATCAAAAAGCGTCCGCGCCGGGTTCTCGCTCTGTCTCTCGGAGTCGTTCTCGTTGGCGGCCTTGGCCTGCTACTTGGGGGTGGGTCGGCCATTTCGGAGTCGCTGGGGAGGGGCGGCGGGCTGAGTGGACGTACCGATATATGGGCTGCCGCGATTGCCGCGGCTGGAAATCCGGTCATTGGTACCGGGTTTGAGAGTTTCTGGAACGCAAACGCAACCAAGGTGAATCAAACACTGCAACTTTGGGGATTCAGAGACCTGCACAATATCAACTCCGCACATAACGGTTATCTGCAAATCTATCTAGATCTGGGAATGGTGGGACTCTGCATGGTCGTATTCATTTTGATTAGCGGTTATCGGTATGCCAGCAAAGCATTTCAGTACAATGCCGAGTTCGGGAGTTTGATGCTGGCATGCATCGCAACCGGCACGTTTTATAGCATTACGGAGGTTGGCTTTCGCATTCTGACTCCGTCCTGGATCTTTCTGTTACTCGGTGTAGTCGGTTCAAGTGGCCTGGCTTGCGGCCTAATGCCTGCTCGCAACAGGCTCCCCCGGGGGAAAAAGAGCATTTATAGCTCCCCTCAGAAACAAATCCAATTGCAGACGCACCTACCGGCAGACGCTAGTTCGAAACCATAGGGAATTCTGAGCATTCAAGCTGGATCGTTCGCTGTTTGCATACGAGAAATACTCTACAGATTCACAGATGAGGATTGGAAGAGGACCAGTTGAAACCCTTCGATGCTAAGGGTGAGTTTTGCCCGGTCAACAAAGTCGACGGGCTTCGCCGGGTTGTGGTTCGCAGCGCGGGAATCACGCTGCTCGGGCAAGGAGCTTCTTTTTTTGTTCAGATCGGTTCCACGATGGTGTTGGCCCGAATTCTCACGCCGAATGATTTTGGCGTAGTGACCATGGTTACGACTTTCAGCCTGCTGTTCCGGAGTTTTGGCCTGAATGGCTTTACGGAACTGATCATGCAACGCGAAGGACTAACGCACTCCTTAGCGAGCAACCTGTTTTGGATGCAATTGGGAATCGGCACACTGCTCACTCTAGCGTTCGCAGGATCGGCACCGTTGCTTGGGATGTTCTACCATAATGCCGCTGTGGTTCGCATCGCTGAAGGTATGTCTCTCACCATCTGCATTGGTTGCTTGGGATGGATTCACCTGGGACTCTTGCAGCGTGCCATGCAGTTCAAGATCACGGCCATCATCAACTTCGCCGGACAATTTGCGTTGGTGGTCGTCTCTATCATCCTGGCGGTGATGGGTTGGCACTACTGGGCGCTGGTTTGGGGCAGCGTGGTGCAGGTCGCCGTCGTGGCCGTTGCGGCTTGGCTGGCTTGCAAGTGGATCCCAAGTTTTCCGCGACGCGACACGGCCGGCACAGGCTCAGGGCTTAAATTTGCCGCCAATGTATATTGTCATTTTGCCTTCAGTTATTTGACGTCCAACACGGACAATCTTCTCGTCGGCTGGCGCTACGGTGCCCAGCCTCTTGGCTTCTACAAAAAGGCTTATGACCTGTTTGTCCTTCCTCAAACACAATTGATGTCGCCAATCTCTGCAGTAGCGGTGAGCACGCTTAGCCGTGTCAGCGGAGATCGCGAGCGGTTCCGCCGTTATTTTCTCGAGATCATTTCGGTTTTGGCTTTGGTTGGAATGGGAATCGGAACGGACTTTGCATTAGTCGGCAAAGATATTATTCGCGTCCTGCTTGGACCTGGCTGGGACGAAGCTGGTCGAATCTTTTCTTTGTTTGGTCCAGGAATTGGAGTGATGCTGCTGTACAGCACCCATGGATGGATTCACCTGTCCATCGGCCGGCCCGAGAGATGGCTTCGTTGGGGATTGTTGGGGTTCGTGTGTACCACCAGCCTTTTCTTCGTGGGTCTGCACTGGGGCCCGTCTGGTGTGGCACTGGCTTGGACGGTTGCGTACTTCCTGCTTATGTTTCCAGGCTTCTGGTACGCTGGAAAACCAATTGGACTGGGTCTCGCGCCACTGCTGGGAGCGGTGTGGAAGTTTTTTGTGGCGTCGGTTGTGGCCGGCACGATTACTTTGTTAATCCTTAGGGCCTTTCCATTTTTTGGAGCGACTGCCAGTGCCCCTGCCGCATTCTTGCGGATGCTCTTGGTTTCAGTCGTGTTTCTTGCTTTGTATCTCGGTGCCCTGACGATTCTTTACAAGGGCACTAAGCCCTTGAATGAAGCGGCACTTCTCTTCCGCGATTTACTGCCGGAAGAGTTACTCCGACGTTTTTCGTCCGCGCAGTTCAAGAGCCGCAATGCAGTGACGACAGAGGAGATTTGAAAGCCAACTCCAACCGAAACCGACTAAGAATCATGGTGCTGGCGCCCGATGCGAACCCAAAGGCGATTAGCGTCGCGCTCGTTTGTTATCGCCACGCGGAAGCACTGGCCCGATTGCACGAGGTGACACTAGTCGCACGTTCAAGCAACGAGCAAGCCCTCCTGTCTGCCGAAGCTCCCTTTCACGCTATTATCGGAATCGGCCCAGAGCTGGACCGCATCTTTAATTGGTGCTTTAAGTGGATTTTCAGGAAGAATTTCCATAGCCGTGCGTTGACGGCCTTCAGCTATCCCTTTTCACTTGCTTTTGAACGGCTTGCTTGGCAACAAATGCGAAGACGAATACTTGCAGGAGAGTTCGACGTCGTTTTGCGCCTGTCGCCGATCATATCCGCCATACCCAGCGCCTTTCCGTTTTTTCTGCGCAACTGCCCTACACCTTTTATAATTGGACCCATTAACGGTGGGCTTCCTTGGCCGCAAGGTTTCAGCCAGGCGCACAAACAAAAGTCCTGGATTGACCGCCTCAGAAATCTTTCAAAATTCGTTCCTTTCTCTGGGTCCACATTTCACAGAGCGGCGGCGATTTTGGCAGGGTCGTCGCAGACATACACCGAATTTGCGGGCCATCGTGACAAATTGTTTTTCTTTCCAGAGAATGGGATTAGCGGCGACTTGTGCAACGAATCTGAATCTCGTGGTCGGACCAAAGAGAAGCTGGAGTTAATGTTCGCTGGCGCCCTCGTGCCCTACAAGGCTTGTGACCTTGCCTTGCGTGGAGCCGCCTCCCTTTTGAAAAAAAAACAAGCGCATTTTACGGTAGTCGGCGATGGCCCAGAACGAAGTGGGCTCGAAACCCTTGCAAGGTCACTTGGAATTGAGGAGTATGTTTCGTTCTGGGGAATGCTGCCTCATAAGAATACCTTGCAACGGTTGCGGTCAGCGGATGTGCTGGTTTTTCCATCCGTGCGAGAGTTTGGAGGCGGAGTTGTCTTTGAAGCGCTCGCGCTGGGCGCCGTACCGCTCGTAGCCGACTTTGGCGGTCCTGGAGATATCGTCAATACAAAGGTCGGCTACAAGGTCGCCCTGACAACGGAAGACGACGTGGTGCAGCAGATTGAGAGTATCCTGGCTGAACTTGTCGAGAATCGCGACCTGCTGGACCGTTTGCGTCTGGAGGGCGTAGCGTACGCGCGCCAACGACTGACTTGGGAGGCGAAGGCCAAGGATATGACCCAAGTTATTCACTGGGTCTTGGGTCGAGGTCCTAAGCCAAATTTTCCATCGCCAAAACCAGTCGCCACAAAGATTGCCCCGGGGCGACAAGCGGGAACGCAGCTGCGTCAAAGTTCAGTTTCGAGTTGAGCGCGACACTAAAGCCGACTTCGTCAAACAATGAACATGCCAACAGTTAATACCGCAGAGCGGTCTGGCGCGAACGAGCTTGCAATTCCGCAGGAACGTGTTTCTGCTAGAGCAGCAGAGATTGGTGTTGGAATACTCACAGGCTGCCAAGACAGGCCCTACGCCTTTGGGCTGACCATGGCCCTGATTGCGAAAGGCGCACGCGTAGACATGATTGGAAGCGACCTGGAGGACAGCCCTGAATTACACATCACTCCGAATCTTCGCTTTCTTAACTTCCGCGGTGGTCTCCACGAGAACGACAGGTTCGTCATAAAGCTATACAAGTTGATGCGTTACTACGGGCGCCTTGCCCGCTACGTCATGAGTTTCGAGCCTCGCGTATTGCACATTCTATGGAACAACAAGATCGAGTATTTCGATCGGACCTTGCTCATGCTGTATTACAAGATTCTCGGAAAAAAGATTGCCTTCACGGTACACAATGTGAATGAAGCGAAGAGAGACCGTCGGGATTCCTGGCACAATCGTCTAACCTTGACAATCCAATACCGTCTTTCGGATCATCTTTTTGTCCATACGAAAAAGATGAAAGAAGAGCTTTTGCAAGATTTTTATATTCCCGAAAAAGCGGTCACCGTCATCCGTCACCCGATCAATAATGCGTTTCCCGAAAGCAACCTCAGCTGCGCCGAAGCCAAACATCAACTTGGTCTCAAAGATAGCGAAAAGGCAATTCTGTTTTTGGGAAGAATCAAACCGTACAAGGGAATCGAGTATTTGCTCGCGGCATTCCAGCAACTCCTAAAGAAGGATGCGAGCTATCGACTGATCATCGCTGGCGAACCCCACAAAGGAAGCGAAGAATACTTGGGAGAGATCCAAAGGATGGTGGAGCACGATTTCGACCAAGGTCAGGTTCTCCTCAAGGTTCAATTCATTCCTGACGAGCAGATGGAACTGTACCTGAAAGCGGCTGACGTTCTGGTTCTGCCTTACAAAGACATCTTCCAAAGCGGCATTCTCTTCCTTGCGTATAGTTTTGGCTTGCCGGTGGTGGCGACGGACGTTGGGTCTTTCAAGGAAGAAATAGTCGAAGGTGAAACAGGATTCATTTGCAAGCCGGGCGACGCAACTGACATGGCCCGAGCGTTAGAATCACACTTTTCAAGTGATATCTACAAGGATTTTGGCAATCGCCGCCAGGGAATTAAGGATTATGCTGACCGAGTTCACTCCTGGGATGCAGTCGCCGAACTGACAATGACCGCGTATTCGGAAATGCTAGGAAGACATTCGCAATGAATCCTGTAGCTTTTGCTCTTACGCTCGCCTTTAACCCAAAAGGGGCGACCGTCGCCGCCATCTCAGCAATCGGGAACATTTTTTTTGTTTGCGGAGGTGCTTGATGGCCCATGCAAAGAGCCTTGTGCCTTACGTTCTGATCACTCCGGCATGCAACGAAGAGAAGTTCATTGAATTCTCACTGAAGTCCGTCGTCAAGCAGTCGGTGCTCCCGGTCAAATGGGTGATCGTCAACGATGGCTCCTCAGATGCGACCGGCAGCATTGCGGAAGGATACGCCAGGAAATACGACTGGATAGAACTCGTCAATCTTCCCACAAAGGCCGGACGGAATTTCGCCGCCAAAGTACATGCATTCAATGCAGGCCGAGAGAGGCTCCAAGAGCTCGAGTACGATGTGATCGGCAACCTGGATGCGGACGTTACTCTCGACGAGGATCATTTTGAGTTTCTCGTGGGCAAGTTCCGACAAGACCCTACCTTGGGCGTAGCAGGGACTATTTTTATCGAGGCCGACGGTTACAGCTCGGGAGTCGACAGCTTTGAAGGGCAGAATTACGTGTCTGGGCAATGTCAGATGTTCCGTCGCGAGTGCTTCGACGAAATTGGCGGTTATCTCCCAAGCAAAAACGGAGGCATAGACTGGATCGCTGTTATGACCGCCCGCATGATCGGGTGGAAGACGAGATCGTTCCGCGAAAAATCGTTCTTTCACCATCGCGTGCTGGGAACGGCAGATTGTGGAGTGGTGGGATCGAGCTATGCCTACGGGAGGAAAGACTATTATTTGGGCGGCCACCCGCTGTGGGAGTTGTTTCGCTCCGTCTACCGCCTGACCAAGAAACCATACGTGCTCGCGGGCGTAGCATTGTTTCTGGGCTACATGGGGGCCTACATCAAACACGAAGAGCGTGCTGTCTCCAAGGCGTTGATGGATTTTCATCGCAAGGAACAGATGCGCCGGCTTAGACGAATTCTGGGCTCTCTCTTCACTTTCAAGCAGATCGATCGATTCGAACTCATGCCGGTCGAACAGCCGACGCGCTCGGTCAGTCCCCAGAAATAAATGTAGTTCCTCAAAAAGCAAAAGATTCGGGCGACACTGCCCTGCATGGTTGGAATGGATGTGCGGAAGTAAGTCGTACCACAGAGTCGCCGAAACAAGCGTTGACTAGCCAACACTGGAATTTCGATAGGATCGGCAAATCGCGATGAAACCAGAAAACGTGATCACTTCAGATACAACTTCAGGAACTCGCCTGGATACAACGCCAGACACAACTCGCTTGCCAGCGGATCGGGTACTGGCAGCGGTTTTGCGTTTCACGCAGTGGCTGGACCGCTATGGAGAGAATTCCTACGACTTCCAAAGCTTCTTTTCCAGCGATCTGGCTCGCGCCGCCAAAGCTCTGTACTACACAAAACCGCTCCTGGGTACCATCGCAGTTTCTCCGATGGTTTTCTGTGAAGCGTTTGTGCCCTCGGCCCGGCGGCTCTTTTGGAAGGCGCAGCGCTTTCCGATCGCAGACGCTCATTACGCAATGGGCTTTGCGTTGCTCGCGAAAACCTTTCAACAGGAGAAACATCACAAACGCGCGGAGCACTTCCTTGAAGTTCTGTTGGAAACGCGGTGTCCGGGGTACGAGAACTACTGTTGGGGTTACCCGTTCAATTGGGAGACGGTGCGCGGCACAATTCGCGAAGGTACGCCACTGATCACCACGGTTCCCTACGTCTACGAAGCCTTCAAGCAGGTCTACGAAGTGGACGGGGACAAAAAATGGCGCGAGGTTATGCGCTCGGTCGCCGAACACGCTTTCGTTGACTACAAGGACCTCGAGACGTCGCCGGCCGCCTCCAGTTGTTCCTATACGCCTTCATCAACCGATTCCATGTTTGTTGTGAACGCTAATGCCTACCGAGCCTTTCTATTGACGAGCGCCTCGCGTGAGTTCTCGGAAGCAAAGTACTGGAAAGTGTCGGAGCGGAATTTGAATTTTGTGCTTGAGGCACAAAACGCCGACGGCTCGTGGCGCTACGCAACCGACGGGTCCAGAGACTTCGTCGATCATTTTCACACCTGTTTTGTGATGAAGGCGCTTGCCAAAATTGAAGCCCTGACGGGGCATCCAGGTTGCACAAAGGCACTCGAGCGAGGCGTGGATTATTACCTCAAGAATCTTTTCGACGAACAAGGTCTGCCGAGACCTTTCTCCCGCCGGCCCCGTTTGACGGTCTACAAACGAGAACTGTACGACTACGCCGAGTGCATCAATCTGTGCATTCTTCTCCAAGGGCGCTTTCCGCAATTGGACCGGAACCTCGCCACCGTTCTCGAAGAAATTATGACCCAGTGGCAAAGGTCGGATGGATCCTTCCGAAGCCGCAAGCTCCTTTTCGGCTGGGACAACACTCCCATGCACCGCTGGGCCGCGTCCCAGCTCTTCCGGAGCCTGTGTCTTTTGCTTTATCGCAACGTGGAACGCCCGATCGCCGAGTCTTAGCATCGCCTGGCAGGATCGATGCATGCACTTGCGACAGCAGTGTATTTGCCCACTCAGTGAGCCTTCGAATGAATAACCTGATCTGATGCAGCAAGCGTGCGAAAACATGTGCGAGAAACAGCCATCATGAAGCCCTTGGTCTCCATTCTTATTCCGGCATACAACGCGGAGTCGTGGATCGCGGACTGCCTTCGCTGCGCCACGGACCAGACTTGGCCCAACAAAGAAATCATCGTCGTGGACGATGGGTCAAAGGACCGAACGCTCGCGATTGCCCGTCAGTTTGAATCGGAGACCGTAAAGGTATTCACGCAAAAGAACCAGGGCGCCTCGGCGACCAGGAATAACGCATTCGCCCTTTGCCATGGAGATTATGTTCAGTGGCTGGACGCCGACGACCTCATGGCGCCAGATAAAACCTCGAAACAAATGGAAGCTGTCGAACAGGGTTGCGGCAAACGCATCCTGATCTCCGGGGCCTGGGGCCACTTCATGCACCGGCCGGATAGGGCTTTGTTCCGACCCAGCGCTCTCTGGCAGGACCTTTCCCGTGCGGAATGGCTAATGCGGAAGATGGAACATAACACCTATATGCAAACCGCGACCTGGCTTGTGAGCCGTGAATTAGCGGAACAGGCGGGGCCATGGGACACGCGCCTGCTGGGGGACGACGACGGCGAGTTCTTTTGCCGGGTGCTTCTGGCCAGCGAGGGCACACGATTCGTTCCCGACGCGAAGGTTTATTACCGCGAGGCAGGGACTGGCAGCCTAAGCTACATCGGCTTCTCGAACCGGAAGCTCGAGGCGCAGTGGGTCTCGATGAAGCTGCACATCAAGTACCTGCTCTCGCTTCAGGACGATGAACGAGCCAGAAAAGCCTGCATCACCTACATTCAAAATTGGATGACGTTTTTCTATCCTGAACGCATGGATATTTTTCAAGAGGCTCGCGAAGTTGCAGAGAGTCTCGGAGGCGAGCTGGCGCCTCCTCCGCTCTCTTGGAAATACTCCTGGATCGATAAGCTCTTTGGCAGGCGTTTGGCGAAGCGTGCCCAGGTGTTGCTGCCCAGGATCAAATGGTCAGTGATCCGAGGCTGGGACAAAGCGCTGGTTCAAGTGCAGGGCAGCAAGATCCCGGGCGCATGAACAATGACGACCACTCGGCTGGAACTGTTGAGCCGACTCCTGAAATTTTGATGGGCATTCGAACTCTTTTATATTGGGGACTCGCGGAATGATTATCACGCGCACACCGCTCCGCATATCTTTCTTTGGCGGAGGAACCGACTATCCTGTTTGGTATCGCGAGCATGACGGAGCAGTCCTTTCGACCACCATCGACAAATACTGCTACCTCAACTGCCGATGGTTGCCGCCTTTCTTCGAGTACCACAGTAGAATCCTTTATTCTCAGGCGGAAAATGTTGCAGAGAATTCCTCCATCAAGCACCCGTCGGTGCGTGCCTGTTTGCAATTCCTGGGCATTGAGGAAGGAATCGAAATTCATCACATCGCGGACCTGCCTGCCCGCACGGGTTTAGGTACGAGCTCAGCCTTCACTGTCGGCCTGCTGCTTGGGCTTTATGCATTGCAGAACCAAATGCGGGATAAGAACGCCCTGGCGGCCGATGCAATTCATGTCGAACAGGACCTGCTGAAAGAGGCGGTAGGCGCGCAGGATCAAGTCAGTGCTGCTTACGGAGGTCTGAACCGCATCGATTTTCAGCGCGGCGGTGAGTTCGAGGTCAAGCGAATCCTGGCGGACCCTCAGCGGCTGGTTGAACTCGGAAAAAATCTGGTACTGTACTTCACGGGTTTCTCCCGGATTGCCTCGGACGTGGCCCAGGAGCAGGTTAAGGAAACCCCAAACCGCAGCAGAGAGTTGCGCACGATGTTTCAGATGGTTTTAGAGGCAGAAAGCATTCTCACCAATCCCCGTTGCCCTCTGGATGAATTCGGCAAGCTCTTGAACGAAAGCTGGCAGATCAAGAAGACGCTCACACAGAGAATATCGAGTCAAAAGATTGATGAAATCTACGAAACTGGCATAAACGCGGGCGCGCTAGGCGGCAAATTGCTCGGTGCAGGCGGAGGAGGTTTTATGTTGTTCTTCGTTTCTCCGGAGCGACAAGAGGCGTTGCGAATCGCTTTGAAGGGCCTCTTGTGCGTCCCGTTTTCCTTTTCAAACCGTGGGAGCGAGGTTGTCGTCTACGAAGCGGAGCAAGCCTACGACAAGTCATTGGCCATGGACCGGTCCGAGATTTATGCACAGCGCAGCTGATCCGATCATTCTCTGTGGTGGAGCGGGTACTCGCCTGCGGAGCGTGACCGGCGAGGCGCCCAAATCGTTGGCGCGCATCGGGAAGCGGCCGTTCTTGGAAATCCTGTTCAATCAACTGCGCCGGCATGGATTCGACCGGGTCATTCTGGCGGTCGGGTATCAGAAGGATCTCATTCTTTCGCACTTCGGTGAGCAGGCGTTCGGGTTGCGTATAGCGTACTCGGTAGAGTTGACTCCACTGGGAACAGGGGGCGCAATTCGGAATGCCCTGACCCTGATGCAATCGGATGCCGCACTGATCATGAATGGCGATAGCTACACAGACGTAAACTCGCGAGAGTTACTGGCAGACTTTCAGCGCGCAAACGCGGATTTATCCGTCGTGGCTGTTCCTGCTGATGGCCGGGAAGATTGTGGTTCACTCACGGTTGACCCGGACGGAAGTATAAGGGGTTTTCGCGAAAAGCAAGTGCTCACAGGCAAAGCATTTTTGAACGCAGGAATCTATATAGCCCGCAAGCGGATTCTCGAAGAAATAGCGGCGGGCATTCCGGTATCGCTGGAGACCGAACTGTTCCCGCGTTGGTTGAGAGAGGGCAAGAATCTCAGGGCATTCCACCATCCCGGCGAATGCATTGATATTGGCACTCCCGATCGGTTCAAAAATGCCCAAATGGCGTTAGCGAACACAGAACTCAATCAAAGCTCCACGAAGCAAGAAGCAAGGCATGCCTGATGCCTCCCAATGGCGGCTTTTCAAACAGTCGATGCAAATGGTGGCGCTTGTGATGCATCCTAAGTGGTCGTATCGACTGCGAATCGCAGAAGAAGTTCTGTCCAGTTCTTGGAATTAAATCGGGCGACGAGCGGATTCTCGGTGGCAACGATGCGGAGCGATTGTGTCACACGCAAAAATTCGTGTACAAGAAGTTCTTAAACACATAGGCGTCTACCAGCGACTGAAGGCTTCGCGCGCCTATGATTTATATTGGAGCTTTAAGGATCGATCTGTATCAGCCTGGATCAGAAATGGGACCGCTTTTTACCGTGGTCTGTTGAGTGGGTTCAAGAGGGGATGCTTGGTCTTCGACGTTGGAGCGAACGACGGATCGAAGACAGCTGTTTTCCTCCGGCTGGGAGCGAGGGTTGTTGCTGTCGAACCCGATCAAACAAATCAAACGATTATACGAGACAAATTCCTCAGGTTTCGATTGACCCCGAAGCCGGTCACAATTTTGGGCAAAGCACTGAGTGATGAAGTCTCCGTCGCCACGATGTGGATTGACCAACCGGGCTCCGCCACAAATACCTTATCGCAGAAGTGGGTTGAGACTCTTAAAGAGGATGATGCGAGGTTTGGCTTTAACCACGAGTTCCGACAGACTATAACGGTCGAAACCACCACTCTTGACAATCTAATTGCAGCTCACGGCATTCCCTTCTTTATAAAAATTGATGTCGAAGGCCACGAGTTAAGTGTCCTGCGCGGATTGCATTCTGCGGTCCCGTATCTTTCATTCGAAGTGAACCTCCCAGAGTTTCTCTCAGATGCACAAGAATGCGTGAGGATCCTTGATGGGCTTGATGGCCGCGGAAAATTTAATTATGTTAGCGAGGATTATGAACTGGGGCTAGCAATGTCGGAGTGGCAAAACTCCGTGTCGTTTTCTAAAGCTCTGAGCCAATGTAACCAAAGGACCATTGAGGTCATTTGGAAGACTCCCGTTGACGAAAACATAAATACGGCTCGTCACTGAACGACGGCCGTGAGGCCGGTTGGGGGACTCGGGGGTTGCGTGCCACCGCCGCCACCGCCACTGCCGACAGACGTGCCGTCGGCTACATAACAGGCGGACGGGTTGAAATTGGAATTGAAACTTCCGGTCCCGTCGGGCGTCCCACTCATTTGATTGAGATAGCAGCGCATCGCCGGGTTGGAGTTCCCGAAACCGCCATTTGTCGCGCTCCCCTCGGTAAATGATCCACCTGCGCATTGAGAACTCGTCAGCGCTCTCGACCACTTGTAGGAGCCGCTGGTGCAAATTCCGATATCGCCGTTGGAGACATCGGGACCAACCGAAGGGTACGGCGGGCAAGAGCTTGTCGTGGGGTTCTTCCAGAACGGCAAGCCAGTGCCGCAGCTTGCATAGGCGGAAGTTACTCCGTTGTAGAATGAAGCTGGAAGAGTCTGACTGGCTGGCACTGCATTTGGAAAGTGCGGATCGCCGGTGGGCACTTCGGAACTGTTCCACTCTGCCGCGTCGTTGACCGTGTCGTAGTTCCCCCACAGCATCGTAGAAGTGGTGGTTAGCGGGTCGTCGGGTGTAGGCGGGTTGTAGTTATAATCGAGCTGGTCGCCATGAGAAAAGCCAAGGTTTATGATGGAAGTCGCCGCCCACTGGTCATAGCCCGCGCAGAACTTTTGCGTCGCCGATGTAGCTGTGCACTTGTAGGTTATGTGGTACCCAGCGGTACCGAGCACATTTCCAATGATGTTGTTGTAGCGCGAGTACGCAGCAATGGTAATGGGCACGGTGTCCTGCGTCGGCATCACTCCTTCATTGGCCTCGTATCCGTTAAAGTAGTTTCGGAAGAAAGTGTTGAGAAAGTGCGGCCCATGAATCAAGTCAAGGTTAACGCTGGATCCGATATTGCCTTCTTCGAGAATATAGTCGGTCGACGCCGTGTGCATGGCGTTGGAGGCAAAGAGAAAGGCCGTCGAGGTGTCATCTTGATCTAAGGCAAAATTGTATCCGATGACGCACGTCGAACACGTTCCGCTTGCCACCGTGGGATCGACGATTCCTTGAAGAATGTTGTTCTCCAGTAGAACTCCGCCGCAATAAGAAGTGCAGCCGATTCCATAACTCTGTGTGCCCTTGTTGGCGGTCTCGTAAAAATAGCTATCTCGAACCAAACCGTTGCTGGTATACCAGGCATTCACATGAAAGTAATTCGCCACATTGCTGGAAATACCGACGACCCACCAGTAGGTGGCGCCGTTGACTCCCACGGCGTTCATGCACCCAGGATTCCCGCAGTTGCCAGTGTAGGGGCTCTGGTCGAGTTCCAAATCCTCGACGCCAACGTTTGTTATGGTTGAGCTTCCCCACCAGGCCTTTGGGCCCTGCGAGGAGGCCCAGTTGTTGTGAACAATGGGACGGTTCAGCGTCACGGTATATGGTCCACTCCCGCTAATCGCTGTGGCAATCACCACTTCCTCCTGCGAACGGGCAGGAAGCGAAGTGTTAGAAGGCGATTGATTGGTGCAGAACATTGGGATGGCACAGTTCAAAATGCCGCCTGTGTCGTAAGCTCCTACGCCGATGATATTGACGGTAAACCCGGAGCCTCCGCCACTGCTCGTTTTTGTCGCGGTCGGACCGCCGGATTGCGTGTAGGTATAGCCGAAACCGCCATTGGTGATGGAGATGCCAGTAACCGCGCCGCCACTCACCGAGGTGACTTGATAGGCCGCTGTGTTCGACCCAAAGTTCATGCCGAAATCCGGGCCAACTGCGGGGATCGTGCCAGCGTCACCAACGCTGTATCCGGTACCACCGGACCCGATGCTGACGCTCGTAATTGCCCCGGCGTTTCCGCTCAACGGGGCGCCGCACGCAAAGTTACTCGTATTGCCGCTAAATCCGATATCACACTGGTCAATCACGATAGGAGTGGTCCCAACAACTAATCCGCTCACGCTGTCCAACGTAATCGAAGTCGAAGCTTGCGTGAGTCCGCCAGTCACATTCGCAGTATTCGGGATGCCGCCCAGGCTGGTTCCCACTGGACAAGGCCACACGCCGCAATTGCCGTTGCCATACGTGTTACTGCCGATGATGCAAACGAAGCCCCATTGTCCGTTGCAATTGTAGCTTCCGCTGCTCGCTGCATGGAGCCGCGTCTGATTCGCGCCGCTACCGCGAAGCACGCAGTTGCTCGGCAGGTTAATGCTTCCGGAAAGATAAAAGTCCCCCTTGCCGAGTAAAACATAGTGGTTCGTTCCACAAGCCGCCAATGCGGCCGTAATACCGCAGGTAGCCGGAGAAACTGGAGAAGTAGTCGTCCCGCAGGCTGCGATCGTCGATCCGGCCTGCGTCCAAGAAGCATCGGGGGGCACGTCCCCAGGAAGGCCCGCCAGCGTCCAATTGGCCGCGCGAGCGGGAGTAAGAATGCCCGACCAAGCTTGTCCGAAACAGGGCGGGACGAGCAAGATCATTAAGATACAAACCCTTTTAAATGTGTGAGCTAACTGAGGTGAACACATCTCTCTGCTCCGCTTTGAGAAAAGGCGCATGTTTACAATCCTTCCTTCAATCCCCAGTCACATTGTTGTATTAGAAGCCGAGGGGGTCAACTTGTCCGCTGGACCAGTATTAGTACAGCTAACACTTCGTGGTTATTCGGCGATTACTGTATGATCTTCAATCATATCGGTAATTGCACAGGATGCTGATTCCCGATGCCGGACAGGTGAATTCAGCCGTCCCTTGAACTATCGCACCAATCTGCAGCAGTGCACAACGACGCTTCCTGACTCTATTTTTACCGGAGCTTGGAGCACGAGGGCTCAGTCTTGAGTCTATTTGCGGGGATCTATGTGCGGGATTTGCGGACAATTTAATTTTGCCACGGGTGCTCCGGTTTCAAGGGAAGCTCTCGAACAAATGACCTGGACGATGATTCACCGCGGTCCGGATGACGAAGGTTATTACCTCGATGGGCCTCTCGGATTTGGATTCCGCCGCCTTTCGATCATCGACCTTGAGGGCGGGCACCAGCCGATGTCGGATGCGCAGGAGACCGTCTGGGTTGTGTTCAACGGTGAAATCTACAATTTCCCTGAGCTGAAAAACGAGTTGGAATCATTGGGTCATCATTTCCGGACAAAATGCGACACAGAAGTCATCGTCCTGGGCTACAAAGAGTGGGGCGACGAAGTACTCAATCGCTTGAACGGCATGTTCGGGTTGGCGATTTGGGATACTCGCCGCAAGCGACTACTTGTGGCTCGCGATCCTTTCGGAATTAAACCCATTTACTACAGGATTGAAGGGGGCAGTGTCTTTTTTGGATCCGAGATTCGCCCTGTTATCGCCACAAAACAGGAAAAGCCCGAAGTCGACCCCGTTTCTCTGAATTTGTTTCTCCGCTATCGCTTCACGCCTTCACCCAAAACCGTGTTCAAAGGCGTCCAGAAGCTCCCTCCGGGTTCCAAGCTCGTCTTTGAAAAGGGTCAAATGCACTCGGCGCTGTGGTACAGGTTCAAGCCAGTTCCCTTTGACCCGATGAAGTCTGGAAAGGAAGCCACTGAGGAATTGCTTCAGCTTTACAAGCGATCGGTTAAGAGGCATTTGCTCAGCGACGTGCCAGTTGGGTTACTACTGAGCGGCGGGATTGATTCCGCACTGTTACTTGCCCTCATGAATCTCTATGGACAGTCATGGCGCACCTACACGGTTGGCTACGGCACCAGTTATAGCGACGATGAATTGGCGGATGGGGCCGAAACGGCCGCCTGTCTCTCCTCTCAGCACACTGCTGTTCTTTTGGATCGGTCCACATTTGAGGAGACTCTGCCCCGCATCGTCGCCTGCATGGAAGAACCCGTTGCCGCATCTTCCATCGTTCCCATGTATTTTGTGTGCGAGCGTGCCCGGAGGGACGTCAAGGTGGCTTTGATAGGGCAAGGTCCAGATGAGCTTTTTGGCGGATATAAGCGTCACGTTGGTGTTCGTTACGGTAGTTTGTGGGGAGGATTGCCGCAATGGGTCAGAACTCCGATTGCCTCCGCTGTCGATGCTCTTCCCAGGAATGAGACTCTGAAAAGAGGTGTCCGTTCGCTTGCTATCCCGGACCGGCTTCGCAGGTATCAACAAGTGCTGTCACTACAATCCGGCGAAAGGGTCGATAGTCTATTTCAGGACGGCTTGGTGGGTCCAGAAACCGGGGACGAAATCCTCGCTTGCTGGCACGAGTTTGCACCGTTATTGAGCGAAACCGATGAGCTCGGCGGCTTTCAATTTTTGGAACTTCGTTCTACGCTTCCCGATGAGCTTTTGATGTACGCTGACAAACTGTCCATGGCACACAGTCTTGAGGCCCGCGTACCCTATTTGGATAAGGAGATTGTCGAGTTTACCGAGAGGTTGCCGGCAACTTTCAAGGTTCGAAATGGGTCTCGAAAATGGTTACATCGCCAGGTCTGTCAAACATTTCTTCCTGCGAAGATCCTGAGAAGAAAGAAGCGTGGTTTTGCCGGTAATGTGGTCGATGATTGGTTCCGTTCTGCCAAGCACCAAAAGATGGAAAATATTTTGTTGGACCGAGAATCGCAAATTTTTGAATATCTTGAACCTTCGGCCGTGCAGAAGATGTTTGATGAACACCGAACAGGGAATAGTGACAACCACAAAATCTTGTTTAGCCTGGTTGTCTTTGAAGAGTGGCTTAGATTTCAACACGGGCAAGAAGTTAGCGCTTGATTCGCACAAATCCTTCAACCGCGGGCATGGGTGAACTATGAATGGTGTGAAAGATACTTTGGAGGTGTACTCACTTATTCGTGAAAGACTCCAGAGTGCCATCGCCCTTAAGCAGGCCTTGCTTCTCGATGAAACCTTTCACAGGTCCGTGATTCGAGTGGCTTCGCGAGTCATCCAATCACTGACGTCCGGTGGCAAGGTCATTTTCTTCGGAAACGGTGGCAGCGCAGCTGATGCTCAGCATTTGGCGGCTGAATTCACTGGGCGTTATTTGAAGGAAAGAGCAGCCTTACCAGCCCTGGCCCTGAGCGTCAATTCTTCGTCCTTGACTGCGATCGGAAATGATTACGGTTTTGATCTCGTGTTTGCACGTCAACTTGAGGCCCTTGGACGTGCAGGAGATGTCGCCATTGGCATATCTACAAGCGGCAATTCTCCAAACGTGGTCAGAGGTCTCGAAGCAGCAAAATCCAAATCCCTTTTCACCGTGTCGCTCACCGGAGGATCTGGAGGCAAAATGGCCGATGTAGTCGACTGCGCGATTTACATCCCATCGAACGAAACGCCCCGCATACAGGAGTGTCATATCCTAACGGGACACTTGATCTGCGAGATCGTCGAACGTGAGTTGTGCGACCGTCTGGGCGCTCACGAGCAGAAAATTTAGTTATCCGTTCGAGTCCACTGGTCTGCAGAGTCGGTGGGTTCAGGAGATGTGTTCCGCTTGTTGCGCATTAGTTTTTCGGAAACAAAATACTCGCTTCCCAGCCCGGCCATCTTTATTGACCGTGATGGTGTAATAAACTGCCGGAGAGCGGGAGACTATGTACTGAACTGGTCACAGTTTTCATTCACCCCAGGCATCAGAGAAGCACTCAGCGAGCTGGCAAAACTCAGACTACCGATGATCGTGATTTCCAATCAGGCCTGTGTGGGCAAGGGTTTGCTCACAATTTTTGGACTTCAAGACATCACCACTCGCATGTATGAAATTCTGGTGGCTGGTGGGATACTAATTGCCGCCGCGTATTACTGCATTCATCGAGTTGAGGACAATTGTAGTTGCAGAAAGCCCAAACCTGCACTCTTATACAGCGCGGCCTTTGATTACAACATTGATCTGAATCGTTCCGTTTTCATTGGCGATTCCGATACCGACATGCAAGCGGGACTCGCGGCTGGCTGTACGCCGGTCCTCTTCGGTTCGACTCATGTAAGAAGCTCCGATCACCTGGGTTTACCGAAACGCATCGCGCCCGCGGAGACCGCCGATGCACTCTATGGCATCACCGTAGGGCAGCTCAAGGACTGTGGTGGGCTAAAACCTAGTGGTTAGGGTCTGCTGTGGTTATTGTAGCCGGTCCGACAATGGTCGGAAACCATTTGGTCATCAAGCGCCTAGTTTCTATTTTTCGGGAATGAGTTCACCTTCATGAATAGAAAAGTCCTCATCGTTGTGGAGAATTCAACATACCCACCTGACCCTCGGGTTCGGAACGAAGCGCTTGCCCTGGTCGACAACGGATATGACGTTACGGTGTTGTGCCCCCGCTCATCCCCGTGGCCTGCTGCCCACGAGCTAATCGATGGTGTACGGGTATACCGCCATCCGGAAATCGAATACGGGGGCGGCCGCTTTGGTTATCTACTGGAATACAGTGCCGCGCTCTTTTGGGAGTTCTTTTATTCATGGTGGATTTACCTCAAACATGGATTCCAGGTTATCCAGGGCTGCAATCCCCCGGACACAATTTTCCTTGTAGCCTTGCCTTTCAAACTCCTTGGGGTTAGGTATATTTTCGATCATCATGACGCCAACCCAGAGTTGTACGAATCGAAATACAACAAAAGAGGATTTCTCTACCGAGTCTTGGTTGCCTTAGAGAAATTGACATATCGCTTTAGCGACGTAGTCATCGCCACCAATGAAAGTTATCGCGACTTGGCCATGTCGCGGGGAGGAATCGCTAAAGAGGACGTTTTCATTGTCCGCAACGGGCCGAAGGACGGCTTCAAGGCGGTTAACCCTAACGCGGCAAGGAAGCAAGGAAAGTCCTACTTGGTGGGCTACGTCGGAAACATGGACATCCAGGATGGCCTCGATATTCTCCTTGACGTCGCCTTGCAAGTAAAACAGCGGGGGCGGTCGGATGTTCACTTCGCTTGTGTGGGCGGAGGTCCCCAATTGGCCACCCTTCGTGACATGGTGAAGGAAAAACGCCTCGAAGACACGGTTACCTTCACGGGAAGGATTTCTGATGAGGAGATGCTAGAGGTCCTGTCCACCGCCGATGTTTGTGTGAATCCCGATAAGCCATGTGAAATGAATGATATATCGACCATGATAAAGATCATGGAATACATGGCTCTCGGCAAACCGATCGTCCAATTTAACTCCAAGGAAGGCAGATTCAGCGCCGGGGATGCTTCCCTTTACAGCAACACCGAAAACCATGTGGACGATTTTGCGAATAAGATCCTGTGGCTGCTCGATCACCCGGAAGAGCGCGAGAAAATGGGTGAATTTGGCCGTAATCGAGTCGAAAAGGAACTTGCGTGGAAGCATTCTGTCCCCAACCTCCTCGCAGCTTACGACAGAGCTTTCTATAAACGGACGCAATGATCCAGAGTCAGAGTCAAGATAACCAGCCCATTCACCGAATCCTCTCCGGGTATTACAAGACGCCCGCATTCTTTACTGGGGCTGTCCACTGCGACGCTTCGAGTAACGGATCAGGCTTCTTTCGCCTTGGTCCCGACATCGTCTGTTACGGTGAGTGCTCCACGGGTGTAACCGCAGACGTGGAGAACTCCGGCTCCTGCGATGCCTACCGGGCCTTGCAGGTCTCTAAGTCTGGATTGCATCTGCCGTTCCACATTGATCGCGTAATCGACGACCTGCGTATGGAACACTACGTCCGGCATTTGAACGCGGATGAGAAGAGGTTGGTCCAGAGTAAGATTATTCGTAGAGCCTACTATCTCGTGCGCGCGCCTCTGCCCATTTGGGTTCGTCGCCACCTGCAGAGAGCGTACTTTCGGGATTGGCAAAAACTATCTTTCCCACACTGGCCCGTCGACTCCACTGTGGATTCTCTGCACGAACTCATTCTCCGACTGGCCATGCAGGCCCAAGGTTGCCGAAAAGTTCCGTTCATTTGGTTTTGGCCCAAGAGTGCAGCGGGTTGTGTCATTTTGACTCACGATGTTGAAACCACAGCGGGACGCGACTTCGTTCCCACTCTCATGGACATGGACCAGGCCCACGGGTTTAGGGCCTCTTTCCAAGTGGTTCCCGAGAAACGCTATGAAATCACCGACAAGCTTGTTCGGGAGATACAGGATCGTGGCTTCGAATTTAACATCCACGATCTGAATCACGATGGTCACCTTTTTGAGGACAAAAACGAATTTCTCCTACGCGTCGCGAAGATCAACAAATATGGGAAGAAGTATGGCGCCCGCGGGTTCCGTTCCGGGGCCATGTATCGCAATCAGGATTGGCTTGACGCCTTTGACTTTTCCTATGACATGTCCGTGCCGAACGTAGCTCACTTCGAACCACAGCGGGGCGGCTGCTGCACCGTCATGCCTTACTTCAACGGAAGGATTCTCGAACTACCGCTCACAACCAGTCAGGATTACACCGTCTTCCATATTCTCAACGAGCGAGTCATTGATTTGTGGAAGAAGCAAATCAAGTTAATTCGCGACAAAAATGGCTTGTTGAGTTTTCTCTCCCATCCAGACTACCTGATTGATTCACAATGTCGCGCTGTGTACAACACTTTGCTGGCGCATCTCCGGCAGCTGGTCGACCAAGACGGCCTTTGGACCGCATTGCCTAGCGAAGTAGATCGCTGGTGGCGCGCTCGCTCAAACATGAAACTCGTCCCCGACGGGACCGCTTGGCGAATCGAAGGACCGGAAAGCGAGCAGGCCAGCGTCGCCTATGCCATGCTCGATGGAGATCGCATCATTTACGCGCTCAAATAGCACGCTCGTATTCCTACATCCCCGAGATAAGCGGTGTGTTACTACGCCGCGAATTTTTTAAGAACTGCGTTGTTGACGCGTTCGGCGAGGCCTCGCTCCAATTGACAGATCTTCGTCTCGCAAGTTATCTTCCACCAGCTATTCGCCTCTCTTTTTTCGAGATTTAGCATTTATATTTGAAGGTAGCTCTGTCCCAGTTGGGCGATTAACGTTATGAAGCAGACGATAGCCATCATCGGCGCTGGCCCCTATGGTCTTGCAGCCGCAGCTCATCTCCGCCGTATAACGAATACGAAAGTCCTTATCTTCGGGCGGCCCATGTCCTTCTGGCAAGATCAGATGCCCAAAGGTATGTTCCTTCGCTCCGGGTGGCGCGCCAGCTTTATCGCAGACCCAGAGCATTCTTTAACCCTCGAAACGTTTCAATCAGACCGTGGTCAGCGCATCCCAACTCCCATCCCACTGGATCGCTTTATCTCCTATGGCTTGTGGTTCCAGAAGCGAATCGCTCCGGAATTGGACAGCAGATTGGTTGAAACGATAAAACCCTCTCCGTCAGGCTTTCAACTCTCCGTAGAAGGGGGCCAAACGGTGATTGTCGATCGGGTGATTGTCGCCGCTGGTATCGCACCCTTCGCTCACATCCCACGCGAGTTCTGCAGTCTGCCCAAGAATTTTGCCTCTCATTCCGCTGAACACAAGGACTTTTCTTCGTTCCGACGACGAAGCGTCGCAGTGCTTGGGGGTGGCCAGAGCGCTCTTGAATCCGCCGCTTTGCTGAAAGAGGCGGGAGCCGAAGTGCAGATCTTCGTGCGCGAAAAGCAAGTGCACTTCCTGGGATGGCGGAAGCGCATCGTGCGGTTCCCCCCCCTTTTCAAACTTCTCTATTCGTGGACCGATGTAGGGCCCGCTGGTTTAAGCCAGTTGGTTTCCCATCCCGACTATTTTCGTATCTTTCCTCGAAAACTCCAGGAACCCATGGCTCGGCGGTCCATTCGTCCAGCTGGCGCAGGTTGGCTGCGCGCGCGTCTCGAAGGTATACCGTTGCACCTGGGCAAGACGATCCAGACTCTGAACGCTGAGAATTCGCACCTGAACCTCCAAATCAGCGATGGGTCAAAATGTTCTGTGGACCATCTGCTGATGGGCACGGGCTACAAAATCGATATTTCCAAATATCCATTTCTGTCCCAGGAATTGCTCGCTTCCATCCGTCAAGCTGATGGCTACCCGGTCCTCAATGGCAACTTTGAGTCCTCTGTTCCAGGATTGTATTTCTTGGGGGCGCCCGCTGCGTGGAGTTTTGGCCCGCTTATGAGATTCGTAGCCGGCTCAGAATTTGGTTGCGCGAGATTGGCGGCTTCATTGGCAAGGACCTAGCCTGACGGGATGAAACTGGAGCAACTGTCTACGAGCGAGGCACATCCTGGGCATGGCTTGAAGTCCATTGGCGCGGTCGTTGTCGGCGGGGATTACCAAGGCCTCGGGATTATTCGTAGTCTAGGTCGACGCGGCATACCGAGCGTGGTTATCGACGACGAGCGATCGATCGGTAAGTATTCGCGCTATATCAAACACTCTGCTTACTTCACTAGCATCCGGGAACCACAGGCAGTCGTCGAAGCGGTCCTGAGCGTCGGAAAACGCTATGGTTTAGAAGGCTGGATTTTGTTTCCCACCCGCGATGAGACGGTCGCGGCTTTCTCACAGGCACGTTCGGACCTTTCACGGTTCTTTCGAGTCCCCACCCCTGCCTGGGAAAGCGTGAAACATGCCTGGGACAAGCGAAATCTGCACAGACTTGCGACCGCTCTGAACATTCCTGCGCCGCGATGTTGCAATCCTCAATCGATACAGGAATTGGCCTGTATCGACTTCGACCCGCCCTACGTCCTCAAACCAGCAATCAAAGAGCATTTTTTCTACAAAACCAAAGCCAAGGCTTGGCGAGCGAACAACAGAGAGGAGCTCCGCTCCTTATTCATTCAGGCCACCAACCATGCAGGACCCGGCTCAATGCTCGTTCAAGAGCTTATTCCAGGGGATGGGCGCCAACAATTCTCCTTCTGCACGTTCTTTAAAAGAGGCGAGGCCTTGGGATCGATGGTCGCGCAACGCCGCCGCCAACATCCTCCCGAATTTGGCCGCTCTAGCACCTATGTCATCACTTGCGACAATCCTCTTTTGGAAAGCTATGGCACCCGCTTCCTTAGGGCCATCGATTATTACGGCCTTGCGGAGGCAGAATTCAAATTCGATGCCCGCGAAGAGACCTTCAAGCTGCACGATGTGAATCTTCGAACCTGGGGCTATCACTCTGTTGGTCGGCTCGCTGGCGTAGATTTTCCGTTCCTGGTCTATCAAGATCAACTTGGCCAACCAGTCGGCGTCTGTCGCGGGACCCCTGGAATAAAATGGGTGCGAACCGTCACCGATTTTCCAGCAAGTGTGCTGGACATTGCCGGCAAGAGGTTAACGTTCCTGGAATATGTAAGGTCGCTTGCGCGCCCGATTACCGACGCGGTGTTCGATTTGCGAGATCCACTTCCAGGCCTCGCCGAAATTGGGCTTTTGCCATACCTCTTGCGCAAACGAGGATTTTGATTCCTCTTCGTGCCGTATCGGGTCCAGCCGCCTATGGAATGACGGCTGTGGCTTGGTTGGAATAGCTACTCTCGTCTCCGCTGCTGTCGACTGCCGTCGTGACGTAATAGTAGGTCAGGCCGTTTTGCACCGTTGAGTCTGTATAGCTAACCGCGCCAACAAGAGAAGTATTTATCTTTGCATAGCCAGACCCATTCGTGGTGCTGCGATACACGTTGTAGCCCGAAACGGTCGAGGTGCTAGCGGTCCAGGCCAGCGCTACGGTGTAGGAAGTGGCTTGGCCAGTTCCTGAGAGTGCGATAGCCGTGGGCGAACCCGTGGCATTGCTGGTAACTGTGACCGTTCCCGAGGCGCTCCCCGACGAAGTAGGGTCGAATATCACGCTGAAGCTCGTCGTCTGACTTGGCGAAAGTGTGATGGGAGTGCTCGCGCCGCTGAGGCTGAAGCCGGTACCACTCTCACTGATTCCCGTGATCTGAACATTCGTGTTGCCGGTGTTCTTGATCGTTTCAGAAAGCGTAGAGGAATTACCCGTAGTGACCGTGCCGAATGCCAGGCTAGTCGAACTAAAGGAGAGCGTCAGTGTCTGCGCCACGCCGGTGCCACTCAGCGGGATGCTCGCCGGCGAACCTGCCGCGTTGCTCACAATGCTGACGCTGCCTGTCACCGCTCCTGCGGCCGTTGGCGAAAATTGTACGTCGAACGTTGTGGACTGGCCAGCGGTAAGGCTAATCGGCAAGGTCGCCAGGGAGTTTGTGCTGAAACCGCTGCCTGTAACACTCACCTGCGTAATCGACAGTGTTCCGGTTCCGCTGTTGCTCAACTGAATCGACTGCGAACTCGGCGACCCGACGGTAACATCTCCAAAGCTGGCGCTCGAAGGTGTAATCGTTATCGCGGGCTGCACGCCATTACCGCTGACGGACACCACGGCGCTCGCACCCTGCGAGGTGGACACCGTGATATTCCCTGTTACGTTTTCGGACGCCGACGGAGTGAAGGTTACCGTCATTGTCGCGCTCTGCCCCGCCGCCAAGGTGAGAGGCGTCGTAATGCCGCTCGTCGTGAAATCTTTCGCACTAACAGTCACCTGCGAAATGGTTGCGCTAGTATTCCCGTTATTGGTGATGGTCACGTTTTGCGCGCTCGAATTGCCCACATAAATGCCGGTAAAACTCAAGCTGTTTGTGCTTGCCGACAGCGTGACCGTGGCAGCCGTGCCCGTTCCGCTAAGCGATACGGTTGTTGGTGAATTCGGTGCGTTGCTTGTGATGGTAACGGTGCCGGTCAGGCTCCCTGCAGTTGTCGGAGCAAACAAAACGCTAAATGTGGCCGTCCCTCCGGCTGCGAGCGTCACCGGTAGATTAAGCCCGCTTGCGCTGTACGCCGCACCGCTCACCGACAACTGAGAAATCGTCAGCGATGCTGTTCCGGTGTTGGTGATCGTGAAACTCTCTGATTTTGTCTGCCCGTCAATAACGCTGCCGAAACTGTAGCTCGCCGGAGAAACCGACAATCCCGCCTGTGCTCCCGTTCCACTCAGTGAAATCGTAAGCGGGGAGTTGGCCGCGTTACTGGTGATGGTAATCGAACCGGTCGCGCTGCCCGCTGCCGACGGGGCAAATGTAGTCGTAACCGTTGCCGTCTCGGACGGATTCAAAGTGGCGGGCGCGGTCAAACCACTGACCGAAAATCCAGTTCCGCTCACAGTCACAGCGGAGATATTCACGGACGCATTACCGTTATTGGTAACGGTGAACTGCTGTTTGCCGCTACTGCCGGTTGCTACCGTGCCGAAGCTCAGACTCGACGAGCTCGCACTTAGTTGCCCCGTAGCTGCTGCAGAGCCGGTACCGGTCAACGGCACCGTCACCGTGGGGTTGTTCGGATCGTTGCTCGTGATGGCGATGCTCCCTGTCGCTGCGCCTGTGGCCGTCGGGGCAAAAGTCACAACAGCCTGCGCCGATTGCCCAGCGCTAAGCGTCTTGGGAGTAGTAATTCCGCTGATAGTAAATTCCGAGCCCGTTACGGCAATAACCGATACCGTGAGATTCCCCGATCCCGTATTACTCAACGTCAGGTTGGCCGTGCCGGTGAGTCCGTTCGATACCGTTCCGAAAGCAATGGAGGCAGGAGACACCGAAAGCTGTGGTTGCGAAGCAGCCACTGCGGTCGCTGAAAGATTGACCACTGCGGGCGAGCTGCCGCTGTCGCCTGTCACCGTCATAGTCCCGGTGACTGTTCCCGCTGCCGTGGGGTTCACCGCCACGGAAACGTTGCCCGATTTCCCCGCCGCCAATGCCATCGGTAAAGTCACTCCCGACAGGCTGAACTGAGAGTTAGAAAAAGTAGCCTGCGTGATGTTGACGCTGACCGTGCCGGTGTTGGCGACGGTCACCGTTTGCGTGGACACTTTGCCCACGGTCACGTTACCGAAATTGACGCTCGCCGGATTGAGTTGAAACAGCGCTGTGATGGTCTGGGAGGCTCCCTTGACCACGCCGGCGCATCCATTTAGAAAAGAAACCGTTGGCAGCAGCGCCACCAGAAGCAGAGCCCACCATAGACCCTGCGCGCGCGCCCCTTTCGCATGGAATGCTCCAGCCGCACCATGACTCTTCCTCATGGACCATCCTCCGTGACGCAGTTCGAGTCTAGGTGCCAGGATGGATGGCCATAACTGGTGGATGGACTAAAAGAAGGTCAGCCGGGTCTCGCCTGTCCTCCGGTGTAGTCAGAACTACCCTGAAGTTTAAAAGAGCCGAATGATCCCGCTCGCCAATCAAAGAAGAAGCTAATCCACCAACTAAGCTGCTTCGCTTACTAAGGTTAGCGGTTACCTGTACGCGCGTCCTACGCTGTCCCTAGCCGACACATGGAACAGGTACAAATCCTGTAAAGATTTGCTGATTGAGTAGCCCCGGGTGTACCAACTGGGCTGAAGAAGCCGCAGTTAGTGGTCGATGGGAATTTGGGGGTCAGGATCGCTTCGATGGATCTTCGAGTAAGCCCATACGAAAATCTGTGCTAGCAGCGCTCCAGCTCCATCAATCATCACATCGCGCACTCGCGCTTCGCGAAGGGGCACGAACGATTGATGCCATTCATCCAAACCGGCGTACGCTACCGCGATCAATAGTGTCCACAGAGCCCAGTTCAGTCTCCAGCCACAACGGGGCCCACGAAGACCATGGAAAACGGCAATGCTAAAAATTCCAAACTCGGTGACGTGCGCTGCTTTGCGTATGGCGATATGCATTAAGTGCAAAAGATGCCGGCTTGCCGATGGGAACAGCCAGTGAAGTATGGGAATAATCACACGGCCAGTTTGTTCTCCACTGAAGTAGTGAGTCGAAAACAGCGAAATCACAATGGCCACGCAGATTGCGGGCACCCAATATTTCAAGCGTTGAAGCATAATCCCGGCAAGCCAAAAACGCTTTTTCTAAGTCCCCTTTTCTACCTACCCACCTAGGTTAATTTCCCAACCTTCCGCAGGTCTTCCAAGTACGCGGAAACCGCCTCTTTCCAATGCCTCATGGTTATGCCGCGTTGCTCGCGACTCCGTGGCGATAAAACAGAGTATGCAGGGCGCTTCGCTGGTCGAGCTATCTCTGCTGCCAGGATCGGACGAACCCGGATTGCAGATCGTCCCGCTTGCTTAAGAACTTCCTGCGCAAACTCGAACCAGGAGCAAGTGCCGGAGTTCGTGATGTGAAAGATGCCTCGAGCATCCGAGCAGACCAGGGTATGCATGGCCCACGATAGATCGCGCGTGAATGTGGGTGAGCCGACTTGGTCGCTGACCACGGTGAGCTCGGGCCGGGACTCTGAAGCGCGCAGGATTTTCTCTGGAAAACTCGCGCCAGATGCGCCAAACAACCAAGAGGTCCTTCCTATACACCAATGCCCAGCGTATTTTTGCACCGCGGCTTCGCCGGCAGCCTTGGACGCCCCGTAAACATTTAAGGGATGCACCGGATCGGTTGTTTCATAAGGACAAGAGGAAGTGCCGTCAAAAACGTAGTCGGTACTCAAATAAAGAAGAGAAGCGCCAAACTCGGAGGCCACCCGTGCTACATTTTCCGTGCCTTGAGCATTCACCGCAAACGCCAGTTCCTTGTTGGTCTCGCTGCCATCAACATCGGTATACGCCGCAGTGAGCAGTATCCAATTCGGACGCACCGACGATACTAACTTTCGCACCTGATCGATGCTGCGAATGTCGGCATCTTCGGAATCCACGGGCACCACTTCATCGGACCGCCAGTCCTCGGATATGTCTCTTCCCAGCATGCCCTTTGCACCCATTAGAAGAGTTCGCATTCGCTGTCCTTTGCGGTGTCCGGTGATTCTGTCCTAAGATTTCTAGCTGACAGGATTCTCACTGATGGCCTGGCGAGCTCGTTGCGCGAGATCCGACTTCGGGTCGATGCTGATCGCTTTTTCCAACTCGATTCTAGCTCTCGTGGGGTCTTGCAGCTTCTGATAGGTCAGCCCCAGATGGTAGTGATAGGTCTGACTGTTCGGCATCGCTTTCACCGCGTCTTCAAACAGCGGTGCCGCCACGGCATAATCGCCCTTGTGATAGTAAGCCCAGCCTAACGTGTCGGCTGAATTTGGAAGCTTCGGCAGACCCTTCCGCGCCGTCTGTGCCAGGCTCAGAGCCGTCATCACATCTCCGTTATGTTCCAGCAGAAGATATGCCAGGCTGTTGGAGGCCAACGGATCATCCGGTTGGATGGTGAGTGCTTTCTGATAACTGTCTTTGGCACTCTGCCAATTCCCGCCTTTTTCGTATACGCTACCCAGCCCGACATACAACCGCGGGTCACCCGGAACAAGCGTGATCGCCTTCTGATAATTCGCGATCGCCAAGTCCGTTTTTCCCAACGAAGATTCTGTCTGCGCCAGAAGAACCAGCGCCGCAACGTTCTTCTGATCCACCCCCACCGCTTTTGCAAGCGTAGTCTCCGCCGCGGCAAATTCTTTGGCCTCTAGCTGCATCTGGGCCTGTACAAGATACAGTGGCGCGGAGTTTGCATTATGTTCCAGCTGCTCTTGCAGAAATTTCGTGCCCTCGGCCGTCCGATTTTGCGCCAAATCCACCCCGATAATTCCCTTCACTGCTTCGATCGACTTCGGATCGCGAGCGAGTGCCTGTCGAAAATAGCTTTCCGCCTCTCCATAGCGTTTCTCCGACAGCCGCAATTGCCCCAATTTGACGTAGGCCAGGGACTGGTCCGGCGCGAGCTTGAGAAGCCGGTTCAAGTCCGCCTCAGCGCCCCCGGGATCGCCTTGATTGAAACGCGCGGTGGCGTGAAACAGCAAGCCATCGACAGCATTCGGTGAATATTTCTCCAGTTGCTCACTGATCTCCTGCAGACCTCGCCAATCTGACCGAGCCGCTGCGCTTTTTCCCAAGGTAATCCAAGCTTCCGTAAAACCGGGACGTAACGTGACCGCCTGGTGCCACTCGCCTTGCGCTTGCTCCGGGTTACCTGACTCCTGGTAGGCAACGCCTAAATAATAGTGCGCCAGCGCGTTGTCCGGAGTATTCTTCACGGCTTGCTGCAACGTGTTGGTGGCTTGATCCAGCTGATTCTTGTGAATTTCGATTTGCCCTTTGAGCACCAGAGCTTCCGTATCCTGGGGCGCTTTCTTGAGTATTTCCTTTTCCTGACTGTCCGCTTCGTCAATGCGGTTGTTTTGGATTAGAAGCTGGACATACGCCTTGCGGACGCTCAGATCATCCGGATGTTGCGCT
>DATKPS010000001.1:0-4070 GCA_035524015.1 Candidatus Sulfotelmatobacter sp. | reverse complement strand
CGGTTTTGCGGCAGCCCACACGATGTTCAACCATTGGTTCGACCGCAAGATGGAAAATACCTTCGGCGTGCAGTTGCGCAACGAATGGGTCAATAACGGTCTTTACCGGACGGAAAACCGCATGCGCACGGACAAGAATGATATCAACGCCTGCAATGACGAACCGATCCCCGCGTGCGAGAGCAATCCCGATCTGGTTGCGGTGCTGCCTGCGTCGACGGATGTGAATCGGTTCACGGACACGATGGTCAGTTTTTATCTGGAAAACAAAACTCAGTGGGCGGAAAAAGTTCGCTCGGTCCTGGCCTTCCGGGGGGACGAAGCAATCTATTCCAACACCAACTTGACTCCACCCTATGTCGCCGCAGAATTACCTGGCGCTCCGGTGATCAACTTTACGGAACTCAATTCCGGCTGGGTCAGCAAGTTTCTGCCCAGCCCCAAAGGGAGTCTGATTTTCGGCCCATGGTCCAACACGGAATTTTACGTACAGGGCGGATTCAGTTTTCACAGCAACGACGTGCGCGGTGCAACACAAAGGGTGGAACCGATTTCGCCGGACTTTCCTTTCCCAACACGCACCACCCCGATCACTCCCCTGGTTCAAACCAAAGGCGCGGAAATCGGCGTGCGTACGCTGGCTGTCCCCCATCTGCAAAGTACCCTGTCGCTCTGGTATCTACACAGTGAATCCGAACTACAGCAGGACGGCGATACCGGAGCCACGGTTCCTTCCGCATCGCCGAGCAATCGCTATGGCATCGAATGGGCGAATTACTATACCCCCACGAAAAACTTGGTGTTTGATCTGGACTTTGCCGATTCGAAGGCGCTTTTCACCGAAGTCGACCCAGCGGACGCGGCCTACACCAACGTGGGTGGCGGCCATTACCCTGTGCAAGGCCCCGGTGGCAGGTGGGTACCCGAAGCCGTTGGGGTCGTGCTTTCCGCAGGCGCCACCGTGCAGAGCTATAAAGGATTTTGGGGGAGTTTGCGCCTGCGCGCCTTTGGTCCACGCAATTTGACATCCGACGCAATTTATCAATCCAGTTCAACGATCTTGGTCAACGCGGAGGTGGGTTATCACTTCAACAAGGAATGGAAGCTTTCGGCTCAACTGTTGAACCTGCTTAACCGCTACGATCATGACATCGACTACGCTTATATCTACCGCATAACGCCAACGGACACGGCGGCGTTCGGAGACGTGATGCATCCCACCGAACCCTTCCAGATTCGATTCACGCTGGTAAGAACCTTTGGAGGCACCTTTTAACACAAGGACTGTGTGCCCGCTTTCAAAGTACCTAGGCAAGCGCAATTCCGGGTAGCACTGACAGCAAATTTGTAGCACGATAGTAGACGGCACCAGCATGAGCTTTCAGCTAAAACTCCTTTTCAACGACGCCTCCGATTACCTCGGCCATCGCGTCATTGCCATCTATCTCATCTTGCTGGTCTTTAACCTGGGTGCCTGGTTCTGGGCCGTTGCCGCCTTCCGCCATTTTCCCGTGCTGCTCGGCACCGCGTTGCTGGCCTACAGCTTTGGTTTGCGCCATGCCGTCGATGCCGACCACATCGCCGCCATCGATAACGTCACCCGCAAGTTGATGCAAGAGGGCAAGCGCCCGGTGGGGGTCGGCTTGATGTTTTCGCTCGGTCACTCCACCATTGTCGTCGTCGGTTCCGCCGCCATCGCCGGTACCGCCCTCGCCTTGCAGCATCGCGTCGACGCCGTCAAAAACATCGGCGGGGTCATCGGCACTTCGGTCTCTTCGTTCTTCCTCCTTGCCATCGCTATCGTCAATCTCATTATCCTTCGTTCGATCTATCGCGCCTTTGTGCGCGTTCGTCGCGGGGAACCTTACACCGAAGAAGACTTCGACATACTTCTCGGCAATCGCGGCTTTCTCGCGCGCCTCTTTCGCCCCATGTTTCAAATGATTCGCCGCAGTTGGCACATGTATCCCCTTGGGGTTTTGTTCGGCCTGGGCTTCGACACTGCCACCGAGATTGGCGTCCTGGGAATTTCCGCGGCGGAGGCCTCCAAAGGACTCTCCTTCGCCTCCATCCTTGTTTTCCCTATTCTTTTCGCTGCCGGAATGTCCCTCATCGACACTACCGACAACATCCTCATGCTCGGCGCCTATGGCTGGGCCTTCGTCAAGCCCGTCCGCAAGCTCTACTACAACATGACCATCACCTGCGTTTCGGTCCTCGTTGCTCTGGTGGTTGGCGGTATCGAAGCCCTCGGCTTACTCGCAGGTCAAATGCACCTAAAGGGTCAATTCTGGGATGGCATCTTTCGTCTCAACGAGAACTTCGGTACCCTCGGCTTCTTCATCGTTGGTTTGTTCGTCGTCAGTTGGATTGTTTCCATTGCCGTTTACAAATGGCGTCGCTTCGACGATTTAGTCTTGGTTCCGGAGCCGGCGCGCTCCCCGGACCGTGCTACTGAATTTGAGTGATGTGCTACTCTACCCGCATCCCTCCCAGAAAGAAGGGCCTATGGCAGATTTAAGCCGCATCGGCGTTTCCATCGACTCGGCCTTGCTCCGCCGTTTCGATTCTTACATTTCCGACAAAGGTTACGATAACCGCTCCGAGGCCTTCCGCGATTTGATCCGCGACCAACTCGTCAATTCCGTCGTCATTGCCGACAACTCTTTTGTCGTTGGCACCGTCACTCTCATTTACGATCACCACGCCCGTCTCTTGCCCGAAAAGCTTGCCGATCTTCAGCACGATCATCACGAGCTCATCATTTCCACTCTGCACGCCCATCTCGATCACGAAACCTGCCTCGAAGTGGTCATTCTCCGTGGCAAGTCCAAAGACGTCCAAAGACTCGCCGACCAGCTCATCAGCACCAAAGGCGTCCACCACGGCCGCTTGGTCATGAGTTCGCCGGAAACCGTTTCGCACCATTCTCGCTAGAGCGGGTGCCTACATGCCGGTGTTGCAGGTAGTGTCCTTACCCAATCGCAAAAAAACGATGTCATCCCGAGCATCGCGAGGGACCTGCTTTTCACCGTCCGTTAGAAATCGAGTACAACCGCACCCGGTAAATCTCCACCCGACGCGGATCCAGCATCAATTGCCGTCCCTGGTTGGTTTGGTCGCCATTCAATCGCCTTTCCGTAACCCACTGCCCCGCCGTTCGCGACACCTGTTCCACAGTCTCGATTCCCGCGATTCCCGCGTCCACATCCGTGTCGCGCACAATCGTCACGGTAAGCCCACTGCCCACGATGTAAAACTCTCCCGCGGACGCCTCCACAATCAGCATCGCGCCATCTTCGGCCGCTAGCGCCATCGTAGGCCACGAGTGCGACAGCGTCGCCTCGAACAAGTACCCGCCCAGCGCCACCGTCTGCCTCGGCCTGGCACTCGTCGCGTGCAGCACCAGGCCTCGCGTCAACCCCGCCGCTTGCGCTCCCGGCAACATATCCCTCATGCTGTCCAGCGCCGCATAGACCTGCACCATCGCTGGCTTCGTGTCTCCCGTGGGAGTCAAGCTATCCACCCCAAACGGACTGAACCCAAACGCCCGCGCTTGCCCATACGCGTACAGCGCGTTGTACGGAGCAGCTTCCAAGCGAGCCTCCGGCACAAAAATGGCGTTTCCCGCCACCTCGTAGCGCCCCACCCAATACTCGAAGTTCGGCCAATAAATATCCGGCGAGTAAAAGTCGATGCTCGGTGCCGCCGCCCTCCAAACCTCCAAATAATACGGATGTGGTCCGCCGCTGGGATATTCGCCCGCCCGCTCCTGGGGAGCAGGGAGCTGCGCATTCACGTACATCGGAAGTCCGTACGCGCTTTTTCCCGCTTGCACCACCGCCTCGACATACGTTGCATAATTCCACGCCATGAACACTTCGTCGGCCGCCTCGCCAAACACTTCCTTCCACGTTTTCCCGCGTTCATTGAAATGTCCCGCCAGTTCCGGCGAAAGCTCCAGGCGCCGCGCGGCCAGCTTGCGCAGCAATTCCCCAGGCACCGCTCCCTGAAACAACCGGTTCGCCTCCGCTGACCGGTCCCGGCCCTGGCCGAGGTACCCCACTTCA